>NZ_JBEXDX010000014.1:0-188580 GCF_040605995.1 Streptomyces sp. NPDC005492 | reverse complement strand
GTCTTTCGGCCGGGGGGCCTCAGGTGAGGGACTGAATTCCCGGCTGGGCCCGGAGGGGTTCTCCGCACTCGCAAGCCATGGACGGCGTACCACCGAAATCTCCGTAAGAAGATCCCTAGAACTTGTTCTTGGGAGTGATCCCCAGCGACAGTCCCGAAAGACCCCGCTGCCGTCCCCCCAGCTTGCCCGCGATGGCCAGCAGTGCGGCGCCCGCCGGGGAGTCCGGGTCGGTCAGGACGACCGGTTTGCCCTCGTCGCCGCCCTCGCGGAGGCGGACGTCGATCGGGATGGAGCCGAGGACGGGGACCGAGGCGCCCGTCGTGCGGGTCAGGCCGTCGGCCACCGACTGGCCGCCGCCGGTGCCGAAGACGTCGACCATCTCGCCGCAGTGCGGGCACGGCAGGCCCGCCATGTTCTCGACGACGCCGACGATCTTCTGGTGGGTCTGGACCGCGATGGAACCGGCCCGCTCGGCGACCTCGGCCGCCGCCTGCTGAGGCGTCGTCACGACCAGGATCTCGGCGTTCGGGACGAGCTGGGCGACGGAGATCGCGATGTCGCCGGTGCCCGGCGGCAGGTCCAGGAGCAGCACGTCCAGGTCGCCCCAGTACACGTCCGCCAGGAACTGCTGGAGCGCCCGGTGCAGCATCGGGCCGCGCCACACCACCGGTGTGTTGCCCGGGGTGAACATGCCGATGGAGATGACCTTCACGCCGTTCGCCGACGGCGGCATGATCATGTTCTCGACCTGGGTGGGGGTGCCGTCGGCGCCCAGCATGCGCGGCACGCTGTGGCCGTAGATGTCGGCGTCGACGACACCGACCTTCAGTCCGTCGGCGGCCATCGCGGCCGCGAGGTTCACCGTCACCGAGGACTTGCCGACACCGCCCTTGCCGGAGGCGACCGCGTACACGCGGGTGAGGGAGCCGGGCTTGGCGAAGGGGACCTCGCGCTCGGTCTGGCCACCGCGCAGCGCGGTCGCGAGTTCCTTGCGCTGCTCGTCGCTCATCACGTCGAGAATCACATCGACGCCGGTGACGCCCTCGACACGCGAGACCGCCTCCGTCACACGCTGCGTGATCGTCTCGCGCATGGGGCAGCCGGAGACCGTCAGGTACACGGTGACCGCGACCGCTCCGTCCGCTCCGATCTCCACCGACTTGACCATCCCCAGTTCGGTGATGGGTCGGTTGATTTCGGGGTCGTTCACCGTCGACAGTGCTTCGCGCACCGCGTCTTCCGTAGCCATAGGGTCGATGGTACGGCGCCGGGTAGGCCCTTCGGCCAGCCCCTCAGCGGTCGTCTGCGTCACGCCCGGCAGACCGATCCGCCGGGACTGCCGGGAATGCGACATGCCCGTCGTGCCGCTCGTCCAGCTCCTTCACCAGGTCCTGCAGCTCGGAGCGGATCCAGTCCCGGGTCGCCACCTCGCCGAGACCGATGCGCAGGGCGGCGATCTCGCGGGTGAGGTACTCGGTGTCGGCGATCGACCGCTCGTTCTGCTTGCGGTCCTGTTCGAGGTTGACCCGGTCGCGGTCGTCCTGCCGGTTCTGCGCGAGCAGGATCAGCGGGGCGGCGTAGGAGGCCTGGAGGGACAGCATCAGCGTGAGGAAGATGAACGGGTAGTTGTCGAAGCGCACATCACGCGGGGCGAAGACGTTCCACAGCACCCACGCGATGATGACGATCGTCATCCAGACGATGAACCGCCCGGTGCCCAGGAACCGCGCGATCCGCTCCGACAGCCGTCCGAAGGCCTCCGGGTCGTACTCGGGCAGCAGCCGGCGCCGGGGCGGGCGCGGCTGGTCGAGCCGGGTCCGCGACCGGGTGGTGGCGGTCGCGCCCGCCGGGGTCCGCTCGCGCGTGGTCTCGCGCTCAGGAGTCATGAGCCGCCACCTCCTCGCTCTCGTCCAACTCGCCCTCGTCCAGATGGAATTCCGTCTCCCGCCAGTCCTCCGGCAGCATGTGGTCCAGTACGTCGTCGACGGTCACCGCGCCGAGCAGCGACCCGGTCTCGTCGACCACGGGTGCCGCGACCATGTCGTACGTCGCGAAGAACCCGGCGACGAGCTGGAGCGTGGCGTTCGGGTCCAGCGGCTGAAGGTCGTCGTCGATGATCGCGCTGACCAGGGTGTACGGCGGGTCGCGCAGCAGCCGCTGGAAGTGGACCGTGCCGAGGTACTTGCCGGTGGGGGTGTCGTCGGGTGGGCGGCAGACGTAGACCTGGGCGGCGAGGGCGGGGGAGAGGTCGGCGTTGCGGATGCGGGCGAGGGCGTCGGCGACGGTCGAGTCGGGCCGCAGGATGATCGGCTCGGTCGTCATCAGGCCGCCCGCCGTGCGCTCCTCGTAGGACATCAGGCGCCGTACGTCGGCCGCCTCGGAGGGCTGCATCAGGTTGAGCAGGCGCTCCTTGTCGTCCTCGGGGAGTTCGGAGAGGAGGTCGGCCGCGTCGTCCGGGTCCATCGCCTCCAGGACGTCCGCCGCGCGCTCCTCCTTCAGCTTGCCGAGGATCTCGATCTGGTCGTCCTCCGGCAGCTCTTCGAGGACGTCGGCGAGACGGTCGTCGTCGAGGGCGGCGGCGACCTCGGCCCGCCGCTTGGGCGAGAGGTGGTGCAGCACGTTGGCGAGGTCGGCGGGGCGGAGCTGCTCGAAGGTGGCCAGGAGGCTCTCCGCGCCCTGTCCCTGCTCCTCCAGGGAGAAACCGGTGACGGCGGACCACTCCACGGTCAGCGTCTCGCCCTTGGCCCTCCTGAACGTTCCGCTCTTGCCCTTCCGTACGAAGATCCGGTCGACCTCCCAGTCCCGGCGGGCCGGCAGGTGCTGCACCGACAGGTCGAGGACGGTGACCTCCTCGCCGGTCTCGACCAGAGTGACGCGCCGGTCCAGGAGTTCGCCGAACACCAGCCGCTCGGTGGGCCGTTGCTCGAAGCGGCGGACGTTCAGCACGCCGGTGGTGATGACCTGGCCGGACTCGATGCCGGTGACCCGGGTCATGGGGAGGAAGATGCGGCGCCGGGTGGACAGTTCGACGACCAGGCCGAGCAGCCTGGGAGGTCGTTGGCCCACGCGCAGCATGACGACGAGGTCGCGGACGCGGCCGACCTGGTCGCCGTTGGGGTCGAAGACGGCGACACCGGAGAGGTGTGAGACGAAGACCCGAGGGGCGCCTGCTGCCATGGCCGCACCTCCCTTCTTCCGTGGTTTCCGGATGGGTTGAATTGCCCGCTCGGATGGCCTTCAGGCTAGCCCGTCCGTTTGCGATCCGCGCAGGTGGGCGGTCCGGACGGTCTGCCTCCGCTGCCGTCCTGAGACCCCGGTACGCTGCCGTACGCCATCGACCCGCGCACGAAAGGCAACCCACCTGTGACTGCGATTCCCCAGGCCCGAAACCGTCGTGCGGCGCTGCTCGGCGCGGTGTGTGTCCTGGCCGTGACGGGGACGGCGCTGACGGGGTGCGGCGGCGAGGATCCGGACGCGGGGACCAACGGGGTCGGCAAGCTGGCGGCCGACAAGATCCAGTCGAAGTCGGTGACGGCCGCGGGTGCCGCCGACGCGGTCCGGCTGTCCGGGAGCGTCGTCGCCGGCGGGCGGACGTACACGCTCGACATGCGCCTCAAGTCCGACGGCGGCAGCGGGTCGGTCACCTCCAAGGGGGCGACCTTCGGGCTGCTGCGGGTCGGTGAGCAGTTGTATCTGAAGGCGGACGCGGACTTCTGGAACAGCAACGGGGACACGGGCGCCGGTGACACGCTGCACGGCAAGTACGTGAAGGTGCCGCAGGGCGACCCCTCGTACAAGAAGTTCAGTGGCTTCACGGACAAGGACGTACTCCTCTCCAGTCTGCTGACCCTGCACGGCACCCTCGCGACGGACGGGCACCACGACCAGAACGGCGTCCGGACGATCCGCGTCACCGGCGACCACGGCTCCGGCGGCACCCTCGACGTCTCCCTGGAGGGCAAGCCGTATCCCCTACGGCTGGTCCGAGCGGGCGGCGCGGGCACGCTGACCTTCTCGGACTGGGGCAAGAGCTTCGCCGTGAAGGAACCCGCGGACAGCGACACCGTGGACTACGGCAAGCAACTGCCGTCGTCCTAGCGGGCGTTACCGCCGTTTGCGTTTCTTCAGGAGCAGGCGCGGCAGGCCGGCCGGGATGGGTTGACGGGTCGTCGCGGGCGACGGCAGCGGAGGCTCCGCGAGGGAACCCTCCGGCAGGTCGGCCGTCGTGCCCGTCGGTTCGAGCCGCAGCACCCGGCACTCGCGGGCCCAGCGATCCGTCATGGCCTCGCCGTCGGGGGCGTTGAGGCGCTTGCCCTTGAGCTCGGCGACGGTCGCCTGCCAGGCCTCGGAGCCCGGGGCCAGTTCCGTGACCCTCGCCGTCCAGGAGACCAGCCGGCCGCCCTTGTCCTTGCTGCGGACCGTGACCTCGGCGACGCCGCCGTCGGTCAGCCCCGGCAGCGGCTGCTCGCCCGGGCCGTCACCGATCAGACAGGCCGCGCCCTCGTGCCAGACATGCCACAGGGCACGGGCCGGAACACCGGGACCGCCCACCCACACGAGGCCGGACTTCTTGGTGGCCTCCTCGACGAGGGCCCGGTCGAGCAGCCCGCTCGGCTCGCTAGTCATGACCTCAGCCTATCCAGGCCGCTCACAGCCAGCCGTTGCGCTTCAGCGTGCGGTGGATCGCCAGACAGACGGTCACGGTGAAGGCGAGCACCGCCGGATACCCGTACTTCGCGTGCAGCTCGGGCATGTGCTCGAAGTTCATGCCGTACACACCGGTCACCATCGTCGGTACGGCGATGATCGCTGCCCACGCGGTGATCTTCCGCATGTCCTCGTTCTGCGCGACGGAGGCCTGCGCGAGGTTGGCCTGGAGGATCGAGTTGAGCAACTCGTCGAAGCCGACGACCTGCTCGTGGACCCGGGCGAGGTGGTCGGCGACGTCCCGGAAGTACTTCTGGATGTCGGGGTCGACCAGCCGCATCGGCCGCTCGCTGAGCAACTGCATGGGACGCAGCAGCGGCGCCACCGCGCGCTTGAACTCCAGTACCTCGCGCTTGAGTTGGTAGATCCGCGCCGAGTCGACACCGCGCGAGACCCCGCCCCTGCGGCCCGGCGTGAACACCTCGGTCTCGACCTCGTCGATGTCGTCCTGCACCGCGTCCGCGACCGCGACATAGCCGTCGACGACATGGTCGGCGATCGCGTGCAGCACCGCCGAGGGGCCGCGGGCGAGCAGCTCCGGGTCGTCCTGGAGACGGTGGCGCAGCGCCCGCAGCGAGCCCTGGCCGCCGTGCCGGACGGTGATGAAGAAGTCCCGCCCGGTGAAGCACATGACCTCGCCGGTCTCGACGACCTCACTGTTGGCGGTGAGCTGGTCGTGCTCGACGTAGTGGATGGTCTTGAAGACGGTGAACAGCGAGTCGTCGTAACGCTCCAGCTTGGGCCGCTGGTGGGCCTGCACCGCGTCCTCGACGGCGAGGGGGTGGAGTCCGAACTCCCCGGCGATACCGGCGAATTCGGCCTCGGTGGGCTCGTGCAGCCCGATCCAGACGAAGCCGCCGTCGCGGCGCACCTGGCGCATGGCCTCGTGCGGGGTCATCGGCCGGCCGGAGTCGACGCGGGCGCCGTCGCGGTAGACGGCGCAGTCGACGACGGCC
This sequence comes from Streptomyces sp. NPDC005492, assembly GCF_040605995.1. Classification (NCBI taxonomy): domain Bacteria; kingdom Bacillati; phylum Actinomycetota; class Actinomycetes; order Kitasatosporales; family Streptomycetaceae; genus Streptomyces; species Streptomyces sp. NPDC005492. Next base: position 182,917 of record NZ_JBEXDX010000014.1, on the reverse strand, counting down.
GAGGGGGTGCCGGGGTCGCGGGTCGTGTCGTACGCGCCGCCGTCCTTGCGCAGGGAGGGACGGGACGGGCGGACCACGGCACGCAGGTCGCGGATCATCGACATGGCGGGCTCCTTCGCGACGAGCAACGAAAGGCGCCAACGACGGTTGGAACTGCCCGGAATGGGGACGTCCTGTGTGCGGATGTTTGGCACGTCCACAAAGCGGGGAGCACCGCACCGTCGCGGTGGCGGGTTTCGCTACTGATTCAGGTACTGACGAACAGGTCAGACAGATCAGGTAAAGAGAAACGAAATGCTCTTCCGCGACGGTGAAGAAGTGCGAGCGGCGACAGCCGGCTGGAGGCCAGAACCAGAGCTACGACATCAGCGGCCGGAAGAGCGGGTGGTACTGCCAGGTCGACTTCGGTCCATTGCAGCCCCACCTCCTCCGGCCGGTCCCCCGTAGGGGAGTCTCAACGGCGTCGGGACTTGATCGCGACGCTTCAGCGTGCTGCCCCGAACGACCGGCCAAGACTATCAGCCGACAGAAGTGTCAAGGCGCTGCTTTGCCCGGTACTGGCGAGTTCTATGCTCGCCGCATGGTTGATGTTCTTGCTCTGGTCGAGGCACGGTTGCGTACCGCGCTGGGCGAACCGGACGCGCGCGCCGCGGTCACTTTCCTGGGTACGGACCGTGTCGAGGTGCTGCGTTTCCAGGGCACCGACCAGGAGGGCGTCCTCGTCCGCTACGCCACGCTCGGCATGTCCGCACAGCCCATGAGCGACCCCGCGGCGATGCTCGCCGACCCGGTCGCGGGACCGCGCGCCGAGCTGGTCCTGTCCGTGCGCGGCGGGCACGCCGACACCGACAAGGTGCTCCGTCCGCTCGCCGTGCTCGCCGCGTCCCCGCAGGTCGAGGGCGTGGTCGTGGCCCCCGGCGCCTCGCTCGACGTGGGTGAACCGCTGTGGCCCGGCGCCCCGTTCACCTCGGTGCTGGTCGCCGAGCCGGGCGGCCTGGTCGAGGACCTGGAACTCGACGCGCCCCTCGACCCCGTCCGCTTCCTGCCGCTGCTCCCGATGACCCCGAACGAGGCCGCCTGGAAGCGCGTCCACGGCGCCCAGGCCCTTCAGGAGCGCTGGCTGACGAACGGGACGGACCTGCGGGATCCGTCCCGCAAGTCCGTCCCGCTCGACTGACAGCCGGAGTGACAGCCGGAGTGAGCAAGCTCACCAACGTCGGCCGGGAATCGGCTAGTTGGCGAACACCGCGACACTGTCCTCGGTCGCGTGCCTCGGCTCCAGTTCCTCGGCTTCGTGTGTGAGTGCGTTCCGTCGTACGAGGACCACCAGTGCGCCCAGCGCCGCGGTGATGGCCGCGACCACGAACGGGATGTGGATGTTGGTCCAGCCCTCGATCTTCGGCGCGAAGAACGGCGCGGCCGCCGCGGCGAACCAGCGGACGAAGTTGTAGCCCGCGCTCGCCACCGGGCGTGGCGCGTCCGACACCCCGAGGGCCAGCTCGGTGTAGACGGTGTTGTTCACGCCGATGAACGCCCCGGACAGGATCGTGCAGACGACGGCGGTGATGTGGCTGCCGTAGCCGAGGACGAGGACGTCGGCGGCGAGGAGCACCAGCGAACCGCCGAGCACCTTCAAGGAGCCCAACCGGGCCTGGAGGCGCGGGGCGACGAAGACCGAGAAGACGGCGAGCAGCACGCCCCAGGCGAAGAACACGGCACCGGACTTGTACGGGGTCATGTCCAGCACGAACGGGGTGAAGGCCAGCACCGTGAAGAACGTGTAGTTGTAGAAGAAGGACGAGACGGCTGCGGAGGCCAGACCGCCGTGGCCGAGGGCCTTGAGCGGGTCGAGCAGTGAGGTCTTGCGGGCCGGCTTCGGCTGCTCCTTCAGGAACACCGTGATGCACAGGAAGCCGATCGCCATCAGGAACGCGGTGCCGAAGAAGGGGTAGCGCCAGCTCTGGTTGCCCAGCAGGGCGCCGAGCAGCGGGCCGCAGGCCATGCCCAGGCCGAGGGCGGACTCGTAGAGCAGGATCGCCGCGGCGCTGCCGCCGGCCGCCGCGCCGACGATGACGGCGAGGGCCGTCGAGACGAACAGCGCGTTGCCCAGACCCCAGCCGGCCCGGAAGCCGACGAGTTCGCCGACCGAGCCCGAGGTGCCGGCGAGGCCGGCGAAGACCACGACGAAGGCGAGGCCGAGCAGCAGGGTCTTCTTGCCGCCGATGCGACTGGAGACGAAGCCGGTCACCAGCATCGCGAGGGCGGTGATCAGGAAGTACGAGGTGAAGAGCAGGGAGACCTGGCCGGCCGTGGCGTCCAGGCCCTTGGCGATCGACGGCAGGATCGGGTCGACGAGCCCGATGCCCATGAAGGCGACGACCGAGGCGCCCGCTGTGGCCCATACGGCCTTCGGCTGCCGCAGGATGCTGCCTGCTCCCGCGTCGAAGGTGTCCATTGCTTCCGTCCAATCCCTGGAGTCGTGTCATCGAGATAGTTGGCTTATGCACATGATAAGTTAGCTCGGCTAATTAATGCAAGCTACATCTAGTTTCGCCTGGTGAGGGCTTCGGTCCGGACGGGTGATCGTCCTTGACGTGGCGGAGTGAGGGTAGGACCGTGGGGCCCTATGAGGGGCGAACCCAGTTGCCCGAAGTGCGGTGGCCGGGTCAGGGCTCCCGGACTCTTCGCCGATTCCTGGCAGTGCGATGTCCACGGCACCGTGCATCCGCTGCAGCCCGTGATCCCGCCCAGCGTCGAGGCCCTCAGTGTCGTCGTGCATCGCACGCAGGTACCCGTGTGGATGCCCTGGCCCCTGCCGGTCGGCTGGCTTTTCACCGGCGTGGCCTGCGCGGGCGACGACCGCAGCGGCGGACGGGCGACGGCCGTGGCGTGTTCCGGCCCCGGACCGCTCGGCGGTATGGGGGAGCTGATCCTGGTCGCCGAGGAGCTCGGTGTCGGTCTCGGCGCGCGCTACGCCGGCATCGACGGGCCGGACCCGGGGCCGTACATGAACGTCGAGAAGCCCCCGCAGGCGAAGCTGCTCGCCGCTGGGCGGCCGACGCCGTTGTGGCATGTCGCCACGGCGCCGGACGACCGGGCGGTGTTCGCGGGGGAGGCGCTGGGGCTCTGGCTGTGGGCCGTGGTGTGGCCCGAGCAGTCCGGGCTGCTGATGTACGACGAACTGGTGCTCACGGATCTGCGGGACGCGGGGGCCGAGGTCGATCTGGTGCCCTGCGGCGCGTTGTCACCGCGGCTGATCGAGCCGTAGCGCCTGGAGGGGGCGGGTGTGAAGCGCCTGGGGGAGTGGGTGTGAAAGGTGCTCAAGAGGTGCCGTTACCCTTGAGTCGTCCCTTCCTGTCCCGTCCCGCCCTGGAGTTCGCGTCGTGCGCATTGACCTGCACACCCACTCCACGGCCTCCGACGGTACGGACACGCCCGCCGAGCTGGTGCGCAATGCCGCTGCCGCCGGGCTGGACGTCGTCGCGCTGACCGATCACGACACCAGCCGCGGCTATGCCGAGGCGATCGACGCGCTGCCCGCGGGGCTCACCCTGGTGACCGGTGCCGAGCTGTCCTGTCGTATCGACGGGATCTCCATGCACATGCTGGCCTACCTGTTCGACCCCGAGGAGCCGACGCTGCTCGCCGAGCGGGAGCTGGTGCGGGACGACCGGGTGCCCCGGGCCCGGGCGATGGTCGCCAGGCTGCGGGAGCTGGGGGTGCCGGTGACCTGGGAGCAGGTCGCGCGGATCGCCGGAGACGGGTCGGTCGGACGGCCGCATGTCGCCACCGCGCTGGTCGAGCTGGGTGTCGTACCGACCGTGAACGACGCCTTCACCGTGGACTGGCTGGCCGACGGGGGCCGGGCCCATGTCGCCAAGCACGAGACCGACCCCTTCGAGGCGATCCGGCTGGTCAAGGCCGCGGGCGGGGTCGCCGTCTTCGCGCACCCCGGCGCCAGCAAGCGCGGGCACACCGTGCCGGAGTCGGCGATCGCCGAGATGGCCGCGGCCGGGCTCGACGGCATCGAGGTCGACCACATGGACCACGACGCCGAGACGCGCGTACGGCTGCGCGGGCTGGCCAAGGACCTCGGGCTGCTGACCACCGGGTCCAGCGACTACCACGGCAGCCGCAAGAGTGTGCAGCTCGGTGAGTACACGACCGATCCCGAGGTGTACGGCGAGATCACGCGGCGCGCGACCGGGGCGTTCCCGGTGCCGGGGACCGGCGGAGCCTGACCCCCCGACCCCGCCCGCCCGTCTCCATCACCTCTCACCCGCAAGGCTTGTGGCTCACCCATGTTCGACCTCGCCGTCTTCGGCTCTCTCTTCCTGACCCTGTTCGTCATCATGGACCCCCCTGGGATCACCCCGATCTTTCTCGCGCTGACCGCCGGACGCCCGGCCAAGGTCCAGAAGCGGATGGCCTTCCAGGCCGTGTGCGTGGCCGGCGGGGTGATCACCGTCTTCGGGCTGCTCGGCCACCAGATCCTCGACTATCTGCACGTCTCGGTGCCGGCGCTGATGATCGCGGGCGGGCTGCTGCTCCTGCTGATCGCGCTCGACCTGCTCACCGGTAAGACCGACGAACCCCAGCAGACCAAGGATGTCAACGTCGCGCTCGTGCCGCTGGGGATGCCGCTGCTGGCCGGGCCCGGCGCGATCGTGTCCGTCATCCTCGCCGTGCAGAAGGCCGACAGTGTGGCCACGCAGGTGTCGGTGTGGACGGCGATCCTCGCGATCCATGCCGTGCTGTGGGTGGTGATGCGGTACTCGCTGCTGATCATCCGGGTCATCAAGGACGGCGGGGTCGTCCTCGTCACCCGGCTCGCGGGCATGATGCTCTCCGCGATCGCCGTGCAGCAGATCATCAACGGGATCACCCAGGTCGTGCGGGCGGGTTGAGCCCCGCGAACGCAGAACCCCCGTCCGGCGTCGGTGCCTGACGGGGGTTCTGAAGTCGTCGTATGCGTCGTACGTGTTACGCGTCGTAGGTGTTACGAGGCCTTGGTCTCGGCGGGGCGGATCCACAGTCGCTGTCCTATGGCGGCGGCCTGTTGCACGATCCGATTGACGGAGGCGGCGTCCACGACGGTGCTGTCCACGGTGGTGCCGTCGACCTCGTCGAGACGCATGATTTCGAAGCGCATGGCTTCTCCCTTCGTCTGGTCATCCTCCTGAGGAGAACTACTTGGTTACTGATGTAGTCAACGGGGTGCGTGTTACAAACATTCCCTACGCTAAGGAAATTTTTCGAACGCCTAATTACTGACCGGTAAGTGATCGGCGCGGGACTGACCGGGACCAGTTGTGTTCGCAGCGTGACCGCCGGGACAATGGAGGCGATGAACGACGACCTCGCGGCCCTCAGTGCCCGCATCGACCGCACGAACGAGCTGCTGCAGCGCATGCTCGCCGAGGTGGCGAAGACGCCCTCGACGCATGCGATCTTCGTCGACGCCGGGTACTTGTACGCAGCCGCGGGCCGGCTGGTCTCCGGGACCGAGGACCGACGCACCTTCGACCTCGACACCGAGGGCCTGATCGAGGCGCTCATCGACAAGGCCCGCACGATCTTCGCGGACAGCCGGCTGCTGCGCGTCTACTGGTACGACGGCGCCCGCCGCCGCATCCACACCGCCGAGCAGCAGGCCATCGCCGAACTCCCGGACGTGAAGGTGCGGTTGGGCAATCTCAACGCCAACAACCAGCAGAAGGGCGTCGATTCGCTCATCCGCTCCGACCTGGAGTCCCTCGCCCGGCACCGCGCCATCAGCGACGCGGCCCTCATCGGCGGCGACGAGGATCTGGTGTCGGCGGTCGAGGCGGCCCAAGGGTACGGCGCCCGCGTCCACTTGTGGGGCATCGAGGCCCCGGAGGGCCGCAACCAGGCGGAGCCGCTCCTCTGGGAGGTCGACAGCCAGCGCACCTTCGACCTCGACTTCTTCAAGCCGTACGTCTCCCGCCGCACGTCCGCCGCCTACGAGGCGACGGCGGCGCGGCCCACGCGGGACGACGTCCGTTTCGTGGGCGCCCAGGTCGCGGCGAAGTGGCTTTCGGCACGCGGACGGGAGGCACTGGTGGAACTGCTGCCCGGCCATCCCTACCTCCCGGGCTCGGTCGACCAGGACCTGCTGGTGGAGGCGGAGGGGCTTCTCCAGTACTCCCTGCGCGGCCAGTCCGACCTGCGGCGGGCGCTGCGGGAGGGGTTCTGGGAGCACTTGCGGACGCAGTACTAGGGCCTGTCCGGCGGATCGGGGCGCAGGAGACCGGCGGGGCCTGGTCAACGCCGCGAGCGGGGTCCGATGGGTGCGGCTGCAAGGCGGCGGAGGGCGGTGATGCGACGGGGGTCTCCCGCGCGAGGTTGTGCGAGCGTGGGGGAGTGCGTGACAGGCCCCGCGTCTGCGGCACGGTCCGCCGGGCAGCCCTAGACCTCCGTCGAGGTGTGGTCCCAGAAGTCGGCGATGGCCTTCGCCGTCGCGGCCGGTTGGTCGGTGTTCGGTGAGTGCTCGGCCCCCGCGATGACGGTCCGCCGCGCCTTCAGTCGTACGGCCATGTCGTCGAGGAGCGGCACCGGCCAGGTGTCGTCGCGCGAACCCGACAGGACGTGGAACGGGAGCGCTACGGCGGCCAGTTCGGCGACCCGGTCCGGCTCCACGCACAACTGGCGTCCCGCCGCGAGGAGTTGGGCCGGCTTGGTGCCCAGCCAGCGGCGGCGCAGGTCGGCCCGGTCGTCGAGCCCCTCGTCCAGCCCACCGCCGGTCTCGGTCTCCTCCGGCGGCTCCATCGCCTGGATCGCGTCCCACACCTCGGCCATCGACATCACGGTGAGCGCGTCCCGCAGCAGCTTCACGCGCTCCTGCTGGGAGGCGGAGATCTGCGCCGGCCCCGACGCCATCAGCGTCAGCGACAGGAACGGCGCGGGGTCGAGCAGCACGGCGGCCCGCGCGACCTGCCCGCCGAAGGAGTGCCCGAGCAGATGCACCGGCGCGCCCACGGCATCGGCCATCGCGAGCACGTCCCGCGCCAACTCGCCCTGGGCGTAGGGGGATTCGTCCTCCGCCGGTCCGTCCGTCTCGTACTGTCCCCGGCCGTCCACCGCGACGGTCCGATACCCGCGTACGCCGAACGCCTCGTGCAACGGGTTGAAGTCCTCCTTGCTCCCGGTGAATCCCGGCAGCAGCAGGGCGACTCCCTTCGGCTCGACACCGTCGCCCACGGGCGAGTCCACGACGGCGAACTCACCGCGAGCGGTCCGCAGCGGGTATGTACGAGCGCCGGGGGGCGGGGTGAAGGAGGGGGGCTTGCTCATGGGGTGAGGTTATCCGGCGGGGTTGAGCGGAGTGGGGACGGGAGGGTGTAACTGGGGTTAACGGAGGAGTGGGGGGAGCCGGGGGAATGCGGACGGCCCGGCCCACATGGCGTGGGCCGGGCAGTACGGTACTGACCTTGTAGGCCTCGGGGGCGGATCAGCCCTCGGTGGCCTCCGCCGTAGCGGTCGCCGCGGCCTTGCGGGGCCGGCGCACCCTCGGCTTCGCCTCCGCCTCCGCCGTCTCCGTGGCGGCAACGGCCGCCTTACGGGTCCGGCGAGGCTTGGCCTCCGGTTCGTCGGCCGACTGCGCCGGGATCTCGGCGGCGACCGGGGCCTCGGCGGCCTTACGGGTCGTACGGCGACGCGGCTTGGCCTCGACGGCCTCGGCCGTGTCGACGGCGACGGCCGCGGTCTTCCGGGTACGGCGGGGCTTCGCCTCGACGACCTCCGGTGCCTCGGTGGCGACGGCGGCCGCTGCCTTGCGGGTGCGGCGCGGCTTGGCCTCGACGGCTTCGACCGTGTCCAGGGCGGCGACCGCTGCCTTGCGGGTCCGACGGGGCTTCGCCTCGACGTCTTCCGGTGCCTCGGCGACAGCGGCCGTCTTGCGGGTCCGGCGCGGCTTGGCCTCGACGGCCTCGGCCGTGTCGACAGCGACTTCGGCGGCCGCTGCCTTGCGGGTGCGGCGCGGCTTGGTCTCCGCCGCGACCGTCGGCTCGGCGGTCTCCACCGTCTCCGCGACCTTGCGGGTACGGCGACGGGGCTTCGCCTCCGTGCCCTCCGCGGAGTCGAGCGACGCCTCGGCGGCGCTGCCCTGCTCCTCGACGGCCTGCGCGGGGATGTCCGCGACGGCCTTGCGGGTACGGCGACGCGGCGCGGCCTCGACCACCGTCTCGGCCGCCTCGGTCGCGACCGCGGCGGCCTCGGCCGGAGCCGCGGTCTTCCGGGTCCGGGTGCGGCGCGGCTTGGTCTCGACGGTCTCGGACTCCGCTACGGCTTCCACCGGTTCCGAGGCCTGGACGGCCTTCCGCGCTCGGGTGCGGCGCGGCGTCGTCTCCTCGGCCGGAGCCTCGGTGACGACCACGGTCTCGGCGGCCACGGGCTCGACCGCGGCGGGCGCGATCTCGGTCTCCGCCGACTTGCGGCTACGGCGGCGGCGCGAGGTCGCGGGGGCGTCCAGGGCCGGGCCTTCGGTCGGGGCCTCGGCGACCACCACCGTGTCGGCGGCCAGGGGCTCGATCACGGTCGGCGCGATCTCGGTCTCCGCCGACTTGCGGGTACGGCGGCGGCGCGAGGTCGCGGGGGCGTCGAGGGCCGGGCCCTCGGCCGTCGCGACGGCGCTCTCCGCGGCCTCGGGTGCGACCGCGGAGGAGACTGTCGTGGCCGGCAGCTGCTCTCCCGTCGCTCCGTTGCGCGTGCGGCGACGACGGCGCGGCGTGCGGGTCGCGGCGTCCTCCACGGTGGCGACCGGGGTCTCCTCCGGCGTGGACGTCACGGCCGGAGCCGCCGAAGTCCCGTCCATCGGGGCGCCGTTGCGGGTACGACGGCGGCGACGCGGGGTACGCGCCGGACGCTCGGCCTCAGCGGAACGGGACTCGTCCCGGCTGCCTCGGCCTGCGTCACGACCGCCTCGGCCACCGTCACGAACGTCGCGGCCTCCACGACCGCCCCGGCCACGCGGACTGCCGCGGCCGCCGGTCTCGCCGAGGTCCTCGACCTCCTCGGCCGCCAGCCCGGCGCGGGTGCGCTCCGAGCGGGGCAGGACACCCTTGGTGCCCGCGGGGATGTTCATCTCCTCGAAGAAGTGCGGGGAGGTGGAGTACGTCTCCGGCGGGTTCGGGAAGCCGAGGTCCAGCGCCTTGTTGATGAGCTGCCAGCGCGGGATGTCGTCCCAGTCGACGAGGGTGACCGCGATGCCCTTGGCGCCCGCGCGGCCCGTACGGCCGATGCGGTGCAGGTAGGTCTTCTCGTCCTCGGGGGACTGGTAGTTGATGACGTGCGTGACGCCCTCGACGTCGATACCGCGGGCGGCGACGTCGGTGCAGACCAGCACATCGACCTTGCCGTTGCGGAACGCGCGCAGCGCCTGCTCACGCGCGCCCTGGCCGAGGTCGCCGTGGACCGCGCCGGAGGCGAAACCGCGCTGCTGGAGCTGGTCGGCGAGGTCGGCCGCGGTGCGCTTGGTGCGGCAGAAGACCATGACCAGGCCCCGGCCCTCGGCCTGCAGGATGCGGGCCACCAGCTCGGGCTTGTCCATGTTGTGCGCGCGGTAGACGAACTGCTCGGTGTTCGCGACCGTCGCGCCCTCGTCGTCCGGCGAGGTGGCGCGGATGTGCGTGGGCTGCGACATGTAACGGCGCGCGAGACCGATGACCGCGCCCGGCATGGTCGCCGAGAACAGCATCGTCTGGCGGCGCACCGGCAGGAAGTTGATGATCTTCTCGACGTCGGGCAGGAAGCCCAGGTCGAGCATCTCGTCGGCCTCGTCCAGGACGAGCGACCGGATGTGCTTGAGGTCGAGCTTCTTCTGGCCGGCGAGGTCGAGCAGTCGGCCCGGGGTGCCGACGACGACGTCGACGCCCTTGCGGAGCGCCTCGACCTGCGGCTCGTAGGCCCGGCCGCCGTAGATGGCGAGGACGCGTACGTTGCGCACCTTGCCGGCGGTCAGCAGGTCGTTGGTGACCTGGGTGCACAGCTCGCGGGTGGGGACGACGACGAGCGCCTGCGGGGCGTCGGTGAGGTCCTCGGGCTTGGCGCGGCCGGCCTCGACATCGGCGGGGACGGTGACGCGCTCCAGGAGGGGGAGGCCGAAGCCCAGCGTCTTGCCGGTGCCGGTCTTGGCCTGGCCGATGACGTCCGTGCCGGAAAGGGCGACGGGGAGCGTCATCTCCTGGATCGGGAAGGGGGAGACGATACCGACGGCCTCAAGGGCCTCAGCGGTCTCGGGAAGGATTCCGAGCTCTCGGAAAGTAGTCAGGGTGCTGCCTCTTCTGTGTGCGCGGTGCGAGGCGAGCGCGGGGGTCGTGTCAGGACCGTGCCGGGGACGTCGGCTGCCTTACGGACAACCCGTGAGGGCAAGCCGTACTGCACGGGACCACTGCCGACGCTCTAGCGCTCGAACCGCTTGAGGGTCCCCCTCCGAACGTCGTACGAACAACGCCGTACGGGCGAGGAGGGCTGTCGGGTCGGAGCCGATCGGGCCACCGACCGGGCATCCTCATTCGTGCGGCCCGGCGAATACTCGGCGGGCGCATTACCACCATACCCCGGAATCGCGCATATGCGTTGGCCGATTTGGTCACGTAGTGGTCGTCACAGTGATTGACCAGGGACTTACGCCGTGCGGTGAGCGGGCTATTGTGCGCTTCATGACGACCGCTGACAACGCCTCCGACGCGCCCGCCGAACCCACCGGAGTCGCCGCCCAGGACTGGGCCACGGCTTCCGCCGACCCGCAGTACCGCAACGCGGTCGTGGACCTGCTCGGCGCGCTCGCGTACGGCGAGCTGGCGGCGTTCGAGCGGCTCGCGGAGGACGCCAAGCTGGCGCCGACGCTCGCCGACAAGGCGGAACTGGCGAAGATGGCGTCGGCCGAGTTCCACCACTTCGAGCGGCTCAGGGACCGGCTCACGGAGATCGGGGCGGAGCCGACGCAGGCGATGGAGCCGTTCGTCGCCGCCCTCGACGGCTTTCACAAGCAGACAGCGCCCTCGGACTGGCTGGAAGGGCTCGTCAAGGCGTATGTCGGCGACTCGATCGCCAGCGACTTCTACCGCGAGGTCGCCGCTCGCCTCGACAGGGACTCCCGCTCGCTCGTGCTGGGTGTGCTCGACGACACCGGGCATGCCAGCTTCGCCGTGGAAAAGGTGCGCGCGGCGATCGACGCGGACCCGCGTGTGGGTGGTCGACTCGCCCTGTGGGCACGGCGGTTGATGGGTGAGGCGCTCTCGCAGTCCCAGCGGGTGGTGGCCGACCGGGACGCCCTGTCGACGATGCTCGTGGGCGGGGTCGCGGACGGCTTCGATCTCGCCGAGGTCGGCCGGATGTTCTCCCGCATCACCGAGGCGCACACCAAGCGGATGGCGGCTCTGGGACTCGCTGCCTGAATACGGCTGGGCGGGGACGGTCGGCTATGTGCGGCTAGGCGTGTGCGGACCGTCCCCTGAGTCGTCTCGACGGGCGCAGCAGGAGCGAGAGCGAGGCGGCCGAGACGACCGCGGCGCCGAGCAGGCTCGGCAGACCGCTGTCCGGGCCCAGCGCGCTGTGGGTGACGAAGTCGCCGAACAGCGCTCCGGCGGCACCCGTGGAGAACACCAGGGCGCGGGCCGGCAGACGGTCCCCGAGCCGGTGGGTGGCCGCCCATGCGAGCAGCAGACCCAGCACGGCGGCACCGAGCGCTTCCAGGATGATCACGAGGGTCCCTCCCACGGCCGACCGCGTACTGCTGTCGTAGCCCGTCATACCCGTGACCTGCGGAATGCAATCCTGCCCTGTGGGCGACTTGTGCTCCATCTGTGGTGGAAACGCGAGGGGGCCCGGTGACCTTGTCGGTCACCGGGCCCCGCCGTCCGTGCGTGACTACAGCGCGCCGAAGCCCACCTTGCGCGGGGCCGCCTCGCCGAGCTCGACATAGGCGAGGCGGTCGGCGGGGACGAGGACCTTGCGGCCGTGCTCGTCCACGAGGCTCAGCAGCGGAGCCTTGCCGGTCAGTGCCTCGGCCACGGCCTGCTCGACCGCCTCGGCGCTCTGACCGGTCTCCAGAACGATCTCGCGAGGCGTGTGCAGCACGCCGATCTTGACCTCCACGCTGTGTCCCTCCGACGGTCAGCAAAGTGCGCGATCTTCCGCGCCGTACCCAGCACACATTAGCCCGGTGAGGGGACGTCCATGTTCCGCGCCGAGAACGCCAGGAGCGAACAGCTCCCGGGAACAAACGGCGGGTCTGGTCCAGGGCCCGTCAGTGGTGCTGTTCGTTCCCGTGCAGCGGGAAACCGGCGATGCCGCGCCATGCCAGCGAAGCCAGTAGCTGGACCGCCTGGTCACGCGGGACGCTGCGGTCGCTGTGCAGCCAGGAGCGGGCGACGACCTGGGCGAGGCCGCCCAGACCCGAGGCCAGCAGCATCGACTCGGCCCGCGACAGGCCGGTGTCCTCGGCGATGACGTCGCAGATCGCCTCGGCGCACTCGTTCGTCACCTTGTCGACTCGCTCGCGCACGGCGGGCTCGTTCGTCAGGTCCGACTCGAAGACCAGCCGGAAGGCGCCGCCGTCGTCCTCGACGTAAGCGAAGTACGCGTCCATCGTCGCCCGGACGCGCTGCTTGTTGTCGGAGGTCGACGCGAGCGCGGTCTGCACCGCCTGGATCAGCGACTCGCAGTGCTGGTCGAGGAGGGCCAGATAGAGGTCGAGCTTGCCGGGGAAGTGCTGGTAGAGCACCGGCTTGCTGACGCCGGCGCGCTCGGCGATGTCGTCCATCGCGGCCGCGTGGTACCCCTGCGCGACGAAGACCTCCTGGGCGGCTCCCAGCAACTGGTTCCGTCGGGCACGGCGCGGCAGGCGTGTGCCTCGCGGGCGCGCCGCCTCTGTCTGCTCGATGGCTGTCACGCCGCCTCCCAAATGTCGTCCTCATGCGGTGAGCGCCGCGCCGCCATCGTACTTTTCGGTAACCGTGGTGTGCGCGGTGAGAGCGCAGAATTTCACGGACCGGACGGCGGCGATAGCGGCGCAAAGTGTTTCGAAGGGGGATGGAGTGGGCAAGGGTGCGCGTCTCACCGCCCCCTCCATAGGGGCGCCGTCAGCGATAGTCGTCCTCGTCGATGGCGACGGCCCGGGCCTGTTCGATGACGTCGGCCTCGTTCGCGGCGTCGGGGTCCACCCTGGTCAGTGGCTCGTCGCCGTCCGGAGTCACATCGGCCGACTGCTCGGCCGCGTCGTCCTCCGGGGCCTCGACGTCGAGCTCGGCGGCGGTGTCCTCGTCCTCGAAGGTCTCGGGATCGGTGGGGTCGACGGCCATGGTGGGCTCCCTTCCTAGGTACGCGTCCTTGTGCGGGTGCCCTGAATATGAGCCTAGGAGACACCCGATCCGGACGCCATGCGATGTGCGTGGCGCGCGTTCGCTGTCCGTGACGGCGTCTGTGGCGAGGGTGGGCGCGGAACGGCTTGTGACCGCGAACACATGAACCACTGCGTGATCGTCTCGTAACATTGCCGCATGTCTTCGACAGAGCTGCCTTCCGTGTCGGCCGCCAGTGTGCTCCCGAGAGTGGCGCCCGTCAGGGTCGGCGAAGGGGAGCGGCTCCGGTCGGTCGGGCTGCCGGGGATCACCCTCACGATGCGGTCGAGACCACCGGTGCGCGAAGGACTGCCGCCCGCGCTCTACGTCCACGGACTCGGCGGTTCCTCGCAGAACTGGTCGCAGCTCATGGCCGAGTTCGACGGCCTGGTCGACAGCGAGGCCCTGGACCTGCCGGGCTTCGGTGACTCCCCGCCACCGGACGACGGCGACTACTCCGTCACCGGGCACGCGCGCGCGGTCATCCGCTACCTCGACGCGGCCGAGCGCGGCCCCGTGCACCTCTTCGGCAACTCGCTGGGCGGCGCGGTCACGACCCGCGTGGCGGCGGTCCGCCCGGACCTGGTCCGCACGCTCACTCTTATCTCCCCGGCGCTGCCGGAGATCCGCGTCCAGCGCTCGGCGGTGCCGACGGCGCTGCTGGGCGTCCCCGGAATCGCGTCGCTGTTCACCCGCATCAGCAGGGACTGGACGGCCGAACAGCGCGTCCGCGGGGTCCTCGGCCTCTGCTACGGCGACCCCGGCCGGGTGACCCCCGAGGCGTTCCGGTACGCGGTCGAGGAGTTGGAGCGACGTCTCCAACTGCCGTACTTCTGGGACGCGATGGCCCGCTCTTCGCGCGGCATCGTGAACGCGTACACCCTGGGCGGCCAACACGGCCTCTGGCGCCAGGCCGAACGCGTCCTGGCCCCGACCCTCCTCATCTACGGCGGCCGGGACCAACTCGTCGGCTACCGCATGGCCCAGCGAGCGGCCCGCACCTTCCGCGACTCCCGACTGCTGTCCCTGCCGGACGCGGGACATGTCGCGATGATGGAGTACCCCGAGACGGTGGCGACGGCGTTCCGCGAACTCCTCGCGGACACGGGAGAGTTGGGCAAGCCTGCGGCGACGGGCACAGGTGCAGGGCGCACGCTCCGTACGGTCGAGGCGGAAGGTTTCGGCCGAGGTGGCGCGGGTGGCGCGCGAGGGTCCCGTGACGGCGGTTCGATGCGTACGGTGAGCGAAGGCAAGGCCGACGATATGAACAAGGGGAGCTGAGGGGGCGACGTGGGACGCCATAGTCGCCGCCGTAAGTCCCCTGCCGAGGGTGACTCCGCGGACATAGGCACGGGCGCACGGGGCGCCGAGGAGACTCAGGGATCGCAGCGAGGTGTGGGGCGCGGGGGTGGCCTGCCTGGGCAGCGGGCTGTGCCGGGGGCGGGCTCGGGTGCGGTTTCCGGTGCGGGTCCGGGTTCAGGTGGAGGGGTGGGGCGTAGGCCAGGGCCTGGGGGGATGCCTGGCCGGGAGCAGTCTTCGGCGGGCGGTGGTCCGGGGTATGGAGGAGGGTCGGGGCTGCCTGATGGGACGCCGGCTCGGGGAGTGCCGCGCACGGCGGAGGGAGCGCCTGTAGGGGGTGCTTCGCGTTTCGGGGGAGCGGTGCCTGGGGCCGCAAACGGGGGGCCGCGGCTTGCGGATGGGGCGCCGGGTCAGGGCGTGCCGCGTTTTCAGGGTGCGCCGCCCGGGCAGGGTGCGTCGCGTTCCCCTTCGCTGGATGGGACCCCGGGGCATGGCGTCCCGCGTTCCCAAGGTGCGCCGCCCGCGCAGGGTGCGCCGCGTCCCCCGGCCCCGGATGGGACCCCGGCTCACGGCATCCCGCGTTTCCACGGCGCCCCGCCCGCTCAAGCAGGACCGCGTCTCCCCGACGGGACCCCTGCTCACGGGACGCCGCGTTTCTTCGGCGGTACCGGTGCTCCCGCCACCGGAGGCACACGCCTGCCTGATGGCACTCCCGCGCGCGGCGTGCCGCGTTTGCCGGACGGTACGCCTGCTCGCGGTGTCCCCAGGTTTGCGGACGGTACGCCTGCTCAGGGTGTCCCGAGGTTCGCCGACGGCACTCCGGCGCACGGGTTTCCCCGGCTTCCGGACGGCACTCCGGCGCACGGGTTTCCCCGGCTTCCGGACGGCACTCCGGCGCACGGATTCCCCCGGCTTCCGGACGGGACCCCGGCGCACGGCTTTCCGAGGCTCCCTGATGGCACCCGTATGCCTGACGGCACCCCCGCGCACGGCACGCCCCGCTTCCCCGGCGGCACCCCTGCACAGGGCGTCCCGCGGCTGCCGGACGGCACCCCCCGAGCCCGTGCCGGTCATCCCGAGCAGGCTGAATCCGGTGGTGGTTGGGGTGAGTTGAGGGGGAGGAGCGGCGCACCCGCTGCCAGCCCCGGGGTGTCCATCCCCCGGCAGCGCCAGGCGCCTCAGGCCGGTCGGGGCCCCCGGTCGGACTACGTCGACGCCTTCGAAGCGGACGACGACGTCTTCGCGCCCCGGACGGATGCCGCGACGCACGCGCACCCCGCCGATACGTACAGCTCCGACACCGACGACGCGTCTCCCAGCGATCCCGATTCCGCGCCCGCACCGGCCAAGGCCCGCAAGGGCCGCGCCTACACCGGCATCGCTGCCGCCGCAGTCACCACCGTGCTGGCCGTCATCGTGGCCGGGCAGGTCGTCACTGACCGTGACGACGGCGGGGCACGGTCGCAGGAGGCCACCGATCAGGGGCGGGATGCGGGGAGTACGGCCTCCGCGCAGCCCAGTCCGTCCGGTGCCGCGCGCGTCGCGACGCTGACGTACGCGCAGAAGATGGACGAGAAGTACCCGCTCAGCGCCAAGCTCAAGGGCCCGGACAAGTTCGACGCGGTGCCCGGCGTCGACAAGGCGCCCGGCAAGGGGCGCAAGTACACCTACCGTGTGGACGTGGAACAGGGACTCGGCCTGGACGGCGCGCTCTTCGCCGAGGCGGTGCAGAAGACGCTCAACGACAACCGGAGTTGGGCCCACAACGGCGCCCGTACTTTCGAGCGCATCTACTCCGGCAAACCGGACTTCGTGATCACGCTCGCCAGCCCTGGTACGACCGCTACGTGGTGTGCCAAGTCCGGGCTCGACACCACCGAGGACAATGTGTCGTGCGACTCGGCGGCCACCGAACGCGTGATGATCAATGCGTATCGATGGGCGCAGGGGTCCTCAACATATGGGGACAAGATGTACGCGTATCGACAGATGTTGATCAACCATGAAGTCGGTCATCGTCTCGGCTACGGGCACGTCACCTGCGACAAGGACGGCGAGTTGGCCCCGGTCATGCAGCAGCAGACCAAGTTCCTCGACCACGACGGGATCCACTGTCTGCCGAACTCCTGGCCGTACCCGAGCAGTTGACCCGCGACGCTTATGTCACATTGACACGAGCCGCAACTTCCTTCATATTTTTGGGCATGTGGTCTAGTCATGTCGCGAACCGCGCCGCCATCGAGCTGGCGCTCATCGGCGTGACCCCGCTCTGCGTGGCCGACATTCTCTGTCGCTGAACACCCGCCCCTGGCGTTCGTGTCGCGACCCGTACCACCATGCCCTTGTCCATGGCCGTGGCAGGGCTTTTCCGACGACCTGACGCCGGGGCAGAGGCCTGTTCGCTGCCGTCTCACCCCTCGTCCACCTGTCTCAGTATTCGAGAAGCTCCGTGAGAGTTCCCGAGAAGCTACCCCGAGAGGTCGTCATTCCGATGCGTCAACCGTCCGTCATAGCCCGGCGCGTGGCCGTGGCATCCGTCAGCCTGGCCGTGGCAGCGGGCGCCGCCGCCTGCGGGCCGAAGGACAACGATGCCAACGGCTCCGGTGGCGACTCCACGCCCCACAAGGGCGGCACCCTCACGGTCCTCAACTCGCAGCCGCAGGAGGACTTCGACCCCGCGCGCCTGTACACCTCGGGCGGCGGCAACGTCCCGTCCCTCGTCTTCCGTACGCTCACCACCCGCAACCGTGAGAACGGCGCGGCCGGCGCCAAGGTCGTCCCCGACCTCGCCACCGACACCGGGCGCCCGAGCGAGAACGCGACCGTGTGGACGTACACCCTGAAGAAGGGCCTCAAGTACGAGGACGGCACCGCGATCACCTCGGCCGACATCAAGTACGGCATCGAGCGCTCCTTCGCCGCCGAACTCTCCGGCGGCGCGCCCTACTTGCGGGACTGGCTGGTCGGCGCGGCCGACTACCAGGGGCCTTACAAGGACAAGAAGGGGCTCGATGCCATCGAGACACCCGACAGTCGGACCATCGTCTTCCATCTGAACAAGCCCGAGGGTGAGTTCCCGTACTTGGCGACCCAGACCCAGTTCACGCCTGTCCCCAAGGCGAAGGACACGGGGACGAAGTACGAGCAGCACCCGATCTCTTCGGGGCCGTACAAGGTCGTCAGCAACCAGAACGACGGTGAGACGCTCGTCCTGGAGCGCAACACGTACTGGTCCACCGCGACGGACGCCGAGCGCAAGGCCTATCCGGACAAGATCGACGTGAAGTCGGGGCTCGACTCGTCCGTGATCAACCAGCGGCTGTCGTCGTCCCAGGGGGCGGACGCCGCCGCCGTCACCACGGACACCAACCTCGGTCCTGCCGAACTCGCCAAGGTGACCGGCGACAAGGAGCTCGCGGCGCGCGTCGGCACCGGGCACTTCGGTTACACGAACTACATCGCGTTCAACCCCACGGTCGCGCCGTTCAACAACGTCAAGGTGCGGCAGGCGATCTCGTACGCCATCGACCGTTCCTCGGTGGTCAACGCGGCGGGCGGTTCGTCGCTGGCCGAGGCCGCGACCACCTTCCTGCCGAACCAGAAGTCCTTCGGGTACGACCCCTACGACCTCTTCCCGGCGGGCGCGTCCGGCAACGCGGCGAAGGCGAAGGAGCTGCTGAAGGAGGCCGGTCACCCGAACGGGATCACCGTCACCCTGACGCACTCCAACGACAAGGACTTCGAGACCAGCCCGGAGATCGCGACCGCGATCCAGGACGCGCTCAAGAAGGCCGGCATCACCGTCAAGCTCCAGGGCCTGGAGATCAACGACTACAAGGACAAGATCCACAGCGTCAAGACCGAGCCGGGCTTCTTCCTCGCCCACTGGGGTGCCGACTGGCCCTCCGGCGGTCCCTTCCTCGCCCCGATCTTCGACGGCCGCCAGATCGTCAAGGACGGCGCGAACTTCAACACCGGTCTGCTCAATGACAAGTCGGTCAATGCCGAGATTGATTCGATCAACAAGTTGACGAATCTTGACGAGGCCGCCAAGCGGTGGGGTGCACTGGACAAGAAGATCGGCGAGCAGGCATTGACCGTGCCGCTGTTCCACCCCGTCTACAAGCGACTGGTCGGCAAGGACATCAAGAACGTCGTGATCAGCGACTGGACCGGCGTCCTGGACATCTCCCAGGTCGCGGTCAAGTAACCCCATGAGTGAGGCACTTGTCGCCTCCCAGGCCGCCGGGACGGACGTCTCCGTCCCGGCGGCCTCGGGGGCCCGTCAGTTCTGGCGGCGGCTGCGTGCGCAGCGCGCCGCCCTCGTCGCGGCGGCCGTCGTCGCGCTGCTCGTCCTGGTCGCGCTCGCCGCGCCACTGCTCACCGCGATCGAGGGCCAGGACCCCTTCACCTACCACCCCTCGCTCATCGACTCCGCGCGCGGCGGCGTACCGACCGGCTCCTTCGGGGGGATCGGCGCCGACCACTGGCTCGGCGTCGAACCGCAGACAGGGCGCGACCTGTTCGCCCGGCTCGCCTACGGCGCCCGGGTCTCGCTCGGCGTCGCCCTGGGGGCCACCGTCGTACAGGTCACCATCGGGGTCGTGATCGGTGTCGCCGCCGCGCTCGGCAGTCGATGGGTTGATCAACTGTTGAGCCGGATCACCGACATCATCGTGGCGATGCCGTTGATGATCATGTCGTTGGCGCTGCTGGCGATCGTGCCGAGCAGCTTCCCCCGGCCCCTGCTCGTCGCGCTAGTCATCGGGCTCATCGCCTGGGGCAACATCGCGAAGATCGTCCGCGCCCAGACGCTGTCCCTGAAGGAACTCGACTACGTCTCCGCGGCCAGGCTCAGCGGCTGGGGCACCTGGCGCATCGCCCGCCGCGAACTGCTGCCCGGGCTGGCCGCGCCCGTCATCACGTACGCGGCGCTCCTCGTCCCGATCAACATCACCACCGAGGCCGCGCTGTCCTTCCTCGGTGTCGGCGTGAAGCCCCCGACGCCCTCCTGGGGACAGATGCTCACCGCCGCCGACGTCTGGTACCAGGCCGCCCCGCAGTACCTGCTGCTGCCCGCCACCGCCCTCTTCGTCACCGTCCTGGCGCTGACCGTCCTGGGCGACGGCATCCGCACGGCCCTCGACCCGCGCGCGGCATCCCGGCTGCGCATCGGCACCGGCCGCAAGCGCGAGGCCAAGGCCGACGCGAACGCCAAGGCCACGAACACCGAGGAGGCCACCTCATGAGCGGCTTCGGAGGATTCGTCCTGCGCCGCGGCATCGCCACCGTGATCACCCTGCTCGCCATCTCGGTGATCGTCTACGTCGTCTTCTTCGTCACCCCCGGCAACGTCGCCCAGATCACCTGCGGCCCGCGCTGCTCGCCGGAACAAGTGCACCAGGTCGCCCAGCAGTTGAGGCTCGACGACCCGCTGTACCTCCGCTACTGGCACTTCCTCCAGGGCATCCTCGTCGGCCAGGACTACTCCACAGGCACCTCCGTGGAGCACTGCGCGGCGCCCTGCCTCGGGCTGTCGTACCAGGGCGACCAGCAGGTCACCCAACTGATCCTGGCGAAGCTGCCGGTCAGCCTGTCCCTCGTGTTCGGCGCGATGGTGCTGTGGCTGATCCTGGGCGTCGGCACCGGCGTCCTGTCGGCGTGGCGGCGCGGCCGGTTCACCGAACGCCTGCTGACCGGCGTCACCCTCGCGGGCGTCGCCACCCCGGTGTTCGTGATCGGCCTGGTGCTGATGATCGTCGTCTGCGGACAGCTCCAACTGCTGCCCTTCCCGCAGTACGTCGCCCTCACCGACGACCCCGAACAGTGGGCCTGGAACCTGCTGCTGCCCTGGCTCTCACTGGCCCTCATCGAGGCCGCCGCGTTCGCCCGGCTCACCAGGGCGTCGATGCTGGAGACGCTCGCCGAAGATCACATCCGCACCTTCCGCGCGTACGGCGTCGGCGAGCGGTCGATCATCGGGCGGCACGCGCTGCGCGGCGCGTTCGCGCCGATCATCGCGCTCAACGCCAACAACGTCGGCTCGGCGGTCGGCGGCGCGGTCCTCACCGAGACGCTCTTCGGACTGCCCGGCATCGGACAGGAACTCGTCCATGCCGTCAATGTCGTCGACCTCCCTGTGGTCGTCGGCATGGTCCTCGTCATCGGCTTCTTCGTGGTCGTCGCCAACGCCGTCGCGGACGTGCTGTACGCGGTGGCCGACCGACGGGTGGTGCTCGCATGAGTCCGGTGCACGGCTCCACGGACGGCTCCGTGGACGTCCTGGTGGAAGTCACCGACCTGACGGTCGGGTTCGGGTCGCTGCGGGCCGTCGACGGCCTCTCCTTCCGGCTGGAGAGGGGCGCCGCGCTGGGCCTGGTCGGCGAGTCCGGCTCGGGCAAGTCCACAGTCGCCTCGGCCCTGTTGGGCCTGCACCGCGGCACGGGGGCCGAGGTCGGCGGCTCGGTGCGGGTGGCTGGCATCGACGTGCGGGAGGCGTCCGACGCGGAACTGCGGCGGCTGCGCGGCGGGAAGGCGGCGATGGTCTTCCAGGACCCGCTGTCGTCCCTGGACCCGTACTACGCGATCGGCGACCAGATAGCCGAGGTGTACCGGGTGCACGCGCGTGTGTCGCGTCGCGCGGCACGCGCGCGTGCCGTCGACGTACTGGAGCGGGTCGGCATTCCGGACGCTCCTCGACGGTCCCGTTCGCGTCCGCACGAGTTCAGCGGCGGTATGCGACAACGCGCCCTGATCGCCATGGCGTTGGCCTGCCAACCGGACCTGCTGATCGCCGACGAGCCCACGACCGCGCTCGACGTGACCGTCCAGGCGCAGATCCTCGACCTGCTGCACACGCTCCGCGAGGAGACCGGCCTCGGCCTGCTGCTCGTCACCCACGACGTGGGCGTCGCCGCCGAGAGCGTCGACGAGATCCTGGTGATGCGGCACGGACGGGCCGTCGAACACGGGCCGGTAGGTGCCGTATTGGGGGCGCCGACCGAGCCGTACACCCAGGATCTGCTCGGTGCCGTCCCGCGCGTGGACGCGCGGCGCGCGCCCTCGGAGGCGTCCCAGGAGGTCGTTCTGGAGGCGACCGGCCTACGGCGTGAATTCGGGCGCGGGAAGCGGGCGTTCGCGGCCGTGGACGACGTGTCGCTGACCATCCACCGGGGCGAGACCCTCGGCATCGTCGGCGAGAGCGGCAGCGGCAAGACGACACTGGGCCGCATGCTGGTCGGGCTGCTGAGGCCGACGGCCGGCGAGATCAGGCCCGGCGGTGGCGTACGCCCAGAAGTGCAGATGGTGTTCCAGGACCCCGTCTCCTCGCTCAACCCCCGCCGCAGCGTGGGCGAGTCGATCGCCGACCCGCTCCGCGCGCGTGGCGAACGCGACGAGGAGCACATCAGGGGGCGCGTCCGCGAACTGCTGGAGCGCGTGGGGCTCGAAGGGGCGCACTACGACCGCTACCCGCACGAGTTCAGCGGTGGTCAGCGCCAGCGTGTGGGCATCGCGCGGGCGCTCGCGGCAGACCCACGCGTGATCGTGTGCGACGAACCGGTCTCCGCGCTCGACGTCACCACACAGGCCCAGGTCGTCGCCCTGCTCGGTGAACTCCAGCGCGAACTGGGCCTCGCCCTGGTCTTCGTGGCCCACGACCTCGCCGTCGTGCGCCAGGTCAGCGACCGGGTCGCGGTGATGCGACGCGGGAGGATCGTTGAACAAGGCCCCGCCGACGAGGTCTACGACTCCCCGCAGGACCCGTACACGAAGCAGCTCCTGGCCGCCGTACCGGCCCTCGATCCGGAAGTGGCGGCCCAGCGCAGGGCGACACGACGGGAGTTGGCGACGGCCTGAGGATCGTTGAACGATCCGCTCCAGGGTGATCCCTTAGCGCGAGCGAACGCGAGCCGCACGGGAAAGTTACGACCGTTCACCCCTTTTGGTGGCGCGATGGACAACCGTCCATCGCGCCACCGCCTTGTCCGCATACGTTCGTCCCGCTGCGAGCCGCCGGGTCAACGGCGGCTCCCCATATGGGAGATCGGGGGTGTGCCCGTGCGCATAGGACTGCTTACGGAGGGTGGCTATCCGTATGTGAGCGGTGACGCCAGGCTCTGGTGCGACCGGCTCGTGCGCGGGCTCGGGCAGCACGAGTTCGACATCTACGCGCTCAGCCGCAGCGAGCGCCAGGAGGACGAGGGCTGGCTCGAACTGCCGCCGCACGTCACCCGCGTACGGACCGCGCCGCTGTGGACCGCAGAGGATGACGGGGTGTCCTTCGGGCGCCGTGCGCGCCGGCGGTTCGACGAGTGCTACGAGGAACTGGCGGCCGTCCTGTGTGCCGGGGACGGCCGGACGGCGGTCGACGGGCCGCTGTCCGAGGCCGCGTCCGCAGGGCCCTCCGAAGTCCCGGCGGCGGCCTCCGCCCATGTGGCGGACCGTTTCGCCAACGCGCTGTACGGGCTCGCGGACCTCGCCCGCGACGAGGGCGGACTTGTTGCCGCGCTGCGCTCCGAACGCGCTGTGCGCGCGCTGGAACGCGCCTGTCGTGCGCCCGGCGCACTCCGTACGGCACGCGAGGCGCGCGTACCCGAACTCCTCACCGTCGCCGGACACCTGGAACGCGCCCTGCGCCCCCTCTCCCTCGACTGGTACGAGGACGACGCCCTCGGCTCCGTCGACCTCTGCCACGCGACGGCCGGAGGCACGGCGGCCCTCCCCGGCCTGCTCGCCCGGCACTTCGCCGGCGTACCGCTGCTGGTGACCGAGTACGGCGTGCAGTTGCGCACGCACTACCTCGCCTCCGCGGACGCCCCGCCCGCCGTACGGGCCCTGCTCGCCGCCTTCCACGGCAGGCTGGCCGCCGAGATCTACCGCCGGGCCACCCTGATCACCCCCGGTAACACCCACACCCGCCGCTGGCAGGAACGGTGCGGCGCCGACCGGGCGAAACTCCGCACGGTCTACCCGGGCATGGAGGCGTCCCGCTTCGCGGAGGTGGGTGAGGCACCGGAGGGCGCCGACCGGGACACGCTCGTGTGGGTCGGCCGTATCGAACCCGCGAAGGACCTGATCTCCCTGCTGCACGCCTTCGCGGAGATCCGCAAGGAGGAGCCCGGGACGCGTCTGCGGATCGTCGGCGCCCCCTCCGGTGCTGAGGGCGACGCCTATCTGGGCCACTGCCGGGCGCTGGCCGCCCAGCTCTTTCCCGACGAGGCCGAAGGTGTGCACGCGGTCGGCGACAACCCGGTGTCCTTCGAGGAGATCGGCGGCCCGGAAGCCCCCACGCTGGCCGAGGCGTACGCGTCCGGCACGATGACGGTCCTGTCGAGTGTCGTCGAGGGCTTCCCGGTCGGCCTGGTCGAAGCCATGTTCTGCGGCCGGGCGACCGTCTCCACGGACGTCGGCGCGGTGGTCGAGGTCATCGGCGGTACGGGACTCGTCGTACCCCCGCGCAATCCGCGGGCGCTCGCCGAGGCGTGCGTGACCCTGCTGCGCGACCCCGAGCGCCGTGAGCGCCTGGGCGCCGCCGCGCGCGCCCGCGCACTCGAACTGTTCACCGTCGAGCAGAACATCGCGGCATTTCACGGCATTTACCTGGAGATCGTCTCGCACTCCCCGGTCCGCCATGTCGTCCTCGACGACGCCGGCGCCCCGCGCCCCTTCGCCGCCCCCGCCGAGGCCCACGTCCCCGGCGGCTGGACCGGCCCCGCGGCCCGCGTCGTTGCCCGCGGCGGCCCGCGCTGGGCGGCAGGAGCACCGGTACGCGCGACCACGGAGGCGGCCCGATGAGCGGCCTCGGCGAACTCGACCGCCCCGGGACACCCCGAGGGGCGGGGGCGTGGGACGCGCGGTCCGAGGAGTGGCTCGGGGGACCGGGGGAGGAGCACCCAGAACCGGAGGCGCACGAGGGGGACACGTCGGCTGTCGATCGGGACACCCACGACAGCCCTCTCTCCCCGCCCGTTCTACGGGACGCTGAGCCGTCGGCACCAGAACAGGCCGCCCGTGCGAGCGACCGCAAGCCAACCCCCGCCCGGCGCGGCGCCGCCGACCCCGTGAAGGCGCTGATGCACCGTCACCGCGAGCTGTGCGAGCGGGCCGTCGACCCGCTGGAGATCGCGGCGGGGCTCGAAGCGCACGGAGTCACCGACCGGACCGCCGGCCGTTTCCGGCACCGGGACGTCTTCTCGCTCGCCGAGGAGATGTACGCCCGCGTGCCCCGCGACGACGCGGCGACCCCGCGCTCCGAGGCCGTGGCCGCGCCGGCGCCCCGCGCCGACTGGGCCGTACTCGCCCTGCTGCCCGGAGTCCTCTGTGCCGCCACCGTGACCGGCCTGCGTCTCACGGACGGCCGGGTACGGCTGACGGTCGCCGTCGTCGGCGTGCTCGCCGTGGCCCTCGGCGTGCGCGTGGCGCTCGGCCGCGGCCCGCTGAGCACCCCGCCCGGCACCCACGCCTGGCGCACGCCCCCCGGCGCGCGCCTGTGGACGTACTGGCTGCTCGCCTACGCCCTCCTCGGCGACGGACTGCTCCGCGCCGCGGACGACGGGGGCCCCGACGGACTGCCCACCGGCACCGCGGACGGCCTCTGGCCCCTGACCACCGCACCCGTCCTGGCCCTCACCCTGGCCTGCGCCCCCGCCGCATGGTGCGCCCACCACTTCGCCGTACGCGCCCGGCGCAAGCTCGCGACCAGCCGGGGCCTGGAGGACTTCGCCGACTCCGTGCAACCGCTGCTGCTCGGCACGTTCGCCCTGTTCCTGTGCGCCCTGACGGCCCTCCTCGCTCTCTGCGGCGCGATCCTGGGCGAACCCGCCGCGTACGCCCAGGCCGTGACCCTGGGTGCCCTGCTGCTGCTCGCCCGCCTCCTCATCGTCCGCCGCTTCACCCACGCCCCGGCCCTCGCCCTCGGCGCGGCGGCCGCGGCCGAGGCGACGGCACTGGCCCTGGACTTCATCGGCCGGCTCCCCGGCTGCGGCTTCCTGGCCACCCCGGTCGAAACCCTCATGGGCTTCTGGGGCCCGGGCGGCATTCCCGCCCTCGCCTGCGGAGCGGCCGCCCTGATCCTCCTGTTCCACACCACCCGCACGCTGACCAGAGCCTCCGCGCACGCGCCTGCGGACGAGCCGGGGTGACACCGACATGCCCCCATGCCAACGCGTCACGTCACCCGGCCGCAGGCGCCCGGCCCCACCGCCGGAGGCGACCGCACCACCTTGTGAAGGAGAACACCAGATGATCACCTCCCGATCCGGAGAGTCGGCCCGGGGAGCCGTCCGATGAGGGTCCTGCTGATCGGAGCCAATGGCTACCTCGGCCGCTTCGTCGCCGACCGCCTGCTCGCCGACCCGGCCGTCCAGCTCACCGCGCTCGGCCGCGGCGACGACGCCGACGTCCGCTTCGACCTCGCGTCCGGCAGCCCCGGAGCACTCACCCGCTTCCTGGACGCAGTCCACCCCGGAGTCGTCGTCAACTGCGCCGGTGCCACCAGAGGCGGCGCCCGCGAACTCACCCGCCACAACACCGTCGCCGTCGCCACCGTCTGTGAGGCCCTGCGCCGCAGCGGCTGCGGCGCCCGGCTGGTGCAGATCGGCTGCGGCGCCGAGTACGGCCCCAGCCAGCCCGGCTCCTCCACCGCCGAGGACGCCGTGCCCCGCCCCGGCGGCCCGTACGGCGTCAGCAAACTCGCCGCCACGGAACTGGTGCTGGGCTCCGGCCTCGACGCCGTCGTGCTGCGCGTCTTCTCGCCCGCGGGACCCGGCACCCCCGCCGGCTCCCCGCTCGGCCGGCTCGCCGAGGCCATGCGCCGGGCCATGCAGTCCGGCGACGGCGAACTCAAGCTCGGCGGCCTGGGCGCGCAACGCGACTTCGTCGACGTCCGGGACGTGGCCCGCGCCGTCCATGCCGCCTCGCTCTCCGCCGCGCAGGGCGTCATCAACATCGGCTCGGGCCGCGCGGTCCGGCTGCGCGACGCCGCCGCCGTCCTCGCCCGCGTCGCGGGATACGGCGGTGCCCTGCACGAACTCGACGGTCCGCCCGGACCGCTGCGGGCCGCCATCGGCCACCCCCGCAGCGACCCCGACCACGCGGCGCCCGTCGCGTACCCGTACCCGGACGGCTGCGGGAGCTGGCAGCAGGCCGATGTGCGCACCGCGCGCGACCGGCTCGGCTGGCGGCCCCGGATCAACCTGGAGGAGTCCCTCGCCGACATCTGGATGGAGGCGGCGTGCCGCATCTGACCAGCACGTCCCTGGGCATCGCGAGCACCGGCGTCCGCACCGGCTTCGGCATCCCCGGCTACGCGCACCCGCTCGTCGCCCCCACCGAATGGGGCGAACTCACCCGCCCCGGCACCCCCTTGCACTGGGTGGTCCTCAATGTGTCCTCCGGTCCCGGGACCCGTCCCGACCCGCACTGCCTGGAGGCGGCCGGCCGGCTCCGCAATACGGGCGTCCGTGTCCTGGGCCACCTGGACGTCGCGCACGGCGCCCGTGCCTTCGGCGCGCTGGTCTCCGAGGCTCAGCGCTATCTCGACTGGTACCGGGTCGACGGCTTCCTCCTGGACCGCTGCCCCGCGGGACGCGGCGCGCTTCCGGAGGTCCGCCGCACGCTCACCGCGCTGCGCGAGATCCGTGACGGCGCCCACATCGTGCTGGGGCACGGCACCCACCCCCACCCCGGATACGCCGAGTGCGCCGACCAGTTGGTGACCTTCTCCGGCCCCTGGAGCGACTACCGCTGGTCGCAGGTCGCCGAGTGGACCGCCGACCACCCGCCCGAACGCTTCTGCCACTTCGTGCACGGCGTCCCGCGCGGCCATCTCGACGAGGCGCTGCGCATCGCCCGCTGGCAGGGCGCCTCGACCCTCTACTTCACCGACCGCACCGATCGCGGCGGCCGCACCGACCCCTGGGAGACGATGCCCGGCTACTGGGACGAGCTCGTCTCGCGGATCGGAACAGGTGTCTCGGAATGAAGAGGGGCATGGCAGTGTTACGGGGAGAACAACTGTAGTGATTGACCGACCAACGGAGTCCCCGTGTCGCTGCCACCCCTGGTCGAGCCGGCTGCCGAGCTCACCGTAGACGAGGTCCGCAGGTACTCCCGCCACCTGATCATCCCCGACGTGGGCATGGACGGGCAGAAGCGGCTGAAGAACGCCAAGGTGCTCTGTGTGGGCGCCGGCGGTCTGGGCTCGCCGGCGCTGATGTACCTGGCCGCGGCGGGCGTGGGCACGCTCGGCATCGTGGAGTTCGACGAGGTCGACGAGTCGAACCTGCAACGCCAGATCATCCACAGCCAGGCCGACATCGGCCGCTCCAAGGCGGAGTCGGCGCGCGATTCCGTGCTGGGCATCAACCCGTACGTGAACGTGGTCCTGCACGAAGAGCGGCTTGAGGCCGAGAACGTGATGGACATCTTCAGCCAGTACGACCTGATCGTCGACGGCACGGACAACTTCGCGACCCGCTACCTGGTCAACGACGCCGCCGTACTGCTGAACAAGCCGTACGTGTGGGGTTCGATCTACCGCTTCGACGGCCAGGCCTCGGTCTTCTGGTCCGAGCACGGCCCCTGCTACCGCTGCCTCTACCCGGAGCCCCCGCCCCCCGGCATGGTCCCCTCCTGCGCCGAGGGCGGCGTCCTGGGCGTGCTGTGCGCGTCCATCGGCTCCATCCAGGTCACCGAGGCGATCAAGGTCCTGACCGGCGTCGGCGACCCGCTCGTCGGCCGACTGATGATCTACGACGCCCTGGAGATGCAGTACCGCCAGGTCAAGGTCCGCAAGGACCCGAACTGCGCGGTCTGCGGCGAGAACCCGACCGTCACCGAGCTCATCGACTACGAGGCCTTCTGCGGCGTCGTCTCCGAGGAGGCCCAGGAGGCGGCGGCCGGCTCGACGATCACTCCCAAGCAGCTCAAGGAGTGGATCGACGACGGCGAGAACATCGAGATCATCGATGTCCGCGAGGTCAACGAGTACGAGATCGTCTCGATCCCCGGCGCCAGGCTGATCCCCAAGAACGAGTTCCTCATGGGCACCGCCCTCGAGAGCCTCCCGCAGGACAAGAAGATCGTCCTGCACTGCAAGACGGGTGTCCGCAGTGCGGAAGTCCTCGCCGTCCTCAAGTCGGCCGGCTTCGCGGACGCGGTCCACGTCGGCGGCGGCGTGATCGGCTGGGTCAACCAGATCGAGCCCGACAAGCCGGTCTACTAGGCACACGCCTTTCCGGAAGGGGCTCGGCACCACAGGTGCCGGGCCCCTTTCCGCTGCCCGGGTTTGCGTCGCCCGGGCGGGCGTTCGCGCTACGAGGCGCAGACCTTGCCGTCCTTGGGCACCGTCCCCTTCAGCAGATACGCGTCCACCGTCGAGTCGACGCAGTCGCTCCCGCTGCCGTACGCCCCGTGCCCCTCGCCCTTCCAGGTCAGCTCCACACCGACGCCCTTGCCCAGCTCGTCGGCCATCTTGCGGGCGCCCTCGTACGGCGTCGCCGGGTCCCCGGTGTTGCCGACCACCAGGACCGGCGCCGCACCGGACGCACTGACCTCCGGGGTGTCGTACTGCCCGGCCACCGGCCAGTCGTGACACCACCCGGCCGTGTCCCAGCCCATGAAGTCGCCGAACACCGGGGAGATCTTCTCGAACTCGGGCAGCAGCTTCCGCGTCTGCTCGGGCGTCGGCCGCTGCTTGTCGTCCAGGCACGATATGACCCGTTGCGAATGGGTCGTCGTGCCGTAGTGCCCCGTGCTGTCACGGTCGTTGTAGCCGTCGGCGAGCGCCAGCAGCTCCGAACCGTCGCCCCCCTCGGCGGAGTCCAGGGCGCTGGTCAGGGTGGGCCAGCTCTCCTTGCTGTACAGCGGGAGGACGATGCCGGTCAGGGCGAGGGTCTGGGTCAGCTTCCGCCCGGACGAGGTCGCCAGCGGCTTGGCGTCCAGCCGCTTCAGCAGGGCCGCGATCTTCTTCGAGCCCTGCGTGGGGTCCTGTCCCGTCGACTTGAGGTAGTCGTCGAGGGCGCGCTGGAAGCCCCGGGTCTGGTTCAGCGCGTGGCCCACCGAGTCGGCGCTCGGGTCGACGACCGCGTCCAGGATCAGCCGTCCCACCTTCTTCGGGAACAAGTGGGCGTACACACCGCCGAGTTCGGTGCCGTACGAGATGCCGAAGTAGTGCAGCTTGTCGTCGCCCAGGACCTGGCGCATCAGGTCCATGTCGCGGGCGGTGTCGGTCGTCGACACATGTGACATCAGCTTCCCTGCCGCCTTCTCGCAGCCCTTGCCGAAGTCGGTGGCGTCCTGGAAGTACGCCGTCTCCTCGGTGGGTGTGTCCGGCGTGGCGTCCACGTCCTCGGTGGCCTGGATCGCCTTGTCGCTGCGGCAGCGGACGCCCTCGCTGGCGCCGACTCCACGCGGATCCCAGCTCACCAGGTCGTAGCGCTCGTGCAGCGCGGACACGGCGGCGGAGTACGCCGGCATGTAGTCGACGCCCGAGCCGCCGGGGCCGCCGAAGTTGAACAGCAGCGAGCCGATGCGGTCCCCGCCGGTCGACCTGGAGCGGATCAGCGCGAGCCCGATCGTGGAACCGTCCGGCTTCGCCCAGTCCAGCGGCACCTTGAGCGTCGCGCACTGCCAGTCACTGCTCGGCGCGGCCGAGTCCCCGGTGGCCTTGCAGCGACCCCAGTCGAGCTTCTGCGCGGTCAGCGAGGCGGGCAACGCGGCCGTGGTGGACGTAGAAGTGGAGTCTGCCGTCGACGGTGTCGCGGCGCCCGTCCCCGCGCCGCCCTTGCCGTCGTCGGACGAGCCGCCGCTACAGCCGGCCGTCAGCAGTGCGGCAGCGGCCATCAGGGCCGTCCACCGTACGAATCGCGCCATGTGCTTCCCCCATCGCAGGCCGTCCGCGTCACGCCGCGGATGGCGGTCAGGCCATAGTAGGCGGCGCGAGCCGAGCCCGCGGCAGCCTGTGGATAACGTTCTGACCTGCGGTTATGTCCGGGTTCCGTGATTGGGGTCAGGAGCAGACGGTGCCGGTCGCCGGGATTTTTCCGTTCAGCAGATAGCCGTTCACCGCGCTCTGCACGCACTTGTTCTTGCTGTCGTACGCCCCGTGTCCCTGGCCCTTGTACGTCAGCTCGACCGCGACGCCCTTGCCGAGCGCGTCCACCATCTTCCGCGCGCCCTCGTACGGCGTGGCCGGGTCGCCGGTGTTGCCCACGACGAGGATCGGCACCGACCCTTTCGCGCTCACGTCGGGATGGTCGGCGGCGCCCGCCACGGCCCAGTCGGTGCAACTGACCATGCCCCAGGCGAGGAAGTCGCCGAACAAGGGGGAGGCGGCCCGGAACTCGGGCAGTTTCCGCTGCACATAGTCGGCGGTGTACCGCGGCTTGTCGTCGGCGCAGTTGATGGCGACGTTGGCCGCGGTGATGTTGCTGTACTCGCCGTTCTCGCTGCGTCCGTTCATCGAGTCGGACAGCAGCATGAGGACCTTGCCGTCGCCGGCATAGGCCTGTTCGAGTCCCTCGGTGAGGTACGCCCAGAAGTCCTTGGAGTACAGGGCCTGCGCGATTCCGTTGGTCGCCGCCGTCTGGGTCAGCCGGCGGGGGAAGACACCCGGGATCGTCTTGCTGTCGAGGCTCTTGAGCAGCTTGGCGATGCGGTCCTTGACGTCCTGCGCGGTGTCGCCGACCGGGCAGTCCGTCGTCTTCGACGTGCAGTCGTCGGCGAAGTTGTCGAGTGCGAGCTGGAAGCCCTTGGCCTGCCCCAGGGAGCCCTGTTCGGAGCTCTGGGTGGGGTCGACGACCGCGTCGAAGACGGCGCGTCCCACGTGCTTCGGGAACAAGTGGGCGTAGACGCCGCCGAGTTCGGTGCCGTAGGAGATGCCGAAGTAGTGCAGCTTGTCGTCGCCCAGGACCTGGCGCATCAGGTCCATGTCGCGGGCCGCGTCGGTGGTGCGCACCTGGGGGAGCATCTTCTTGGAGTTCTTCTCGCAGGCCGCGTTGAACTGCTTGGTGTTGGCCAGGAGCTTGGTGCGCTCGGCCGCGTCGTCCGGTGTGGCGTCCTGCTGGAAGTACTGGTCGAGCTGGGAGTCGCTCTCGCACGTGACGCCGGCGCTGCGGCCGACACCGCGCGGATCGAAGCTCACCAGGTCGTAGCGGGTGCGCAGGGTCGCGTAGTCCGCGCCGAACGCGGGCAGCGTGGTGACGCCCGAACCGCCGGGGCCGCCGAAGTTGAAGACGAGCGACCCGATCCGCTTGCTCGCGGTGCCGCTGGCCTTCGCCCGGATCAGCGCGAGCCCGATCGTGTCGCCCTTGGGTTTGCTCCAGTCGAGCGGCGCCTTCATGGTGGCGCATTGCCACGTGCCGCCGTTCGGCAGCGGCGACGGCGCGGCGCCGCCGCCCTCCGACTCGGACGGCGCCGGGCAGTCCTTCCAGCTCAGCTTCTGGGCCGTCGGATCCTGGTCCTTGGAGTCGCCGCCGCAGCCCGTCAGCGTGGCGGACAGCAGGGCGACGGCGGCGGTCAGGGCGGCGGCACGCAGCCGGGAAGGGTTCGCCATGACCCCATCCTGGGGTCGGGCGGGGCGGTGCGCTCGGGGCGCGGTCCGTACGAGGTACACACGCGTGCGTGCCCTACGTGTGTACGTATCGGTGCTCTACAGGGAGCCCTTGCGGGACAGGTGGTTGAAGAACAGCCAGCCCGGCAGCACCGGAATCCACAGCGTCAGCAGCCGGTACAGGAGCACCGCCGGAGCGGCGACCTCCTTGGGCAGGCCGACGGCGATCAGACCGAGGGTGAGGCTGGCCTCGACCGCGCCCACACCGCCCGGGGTCGGGGCCGCGGAGCCGAGCGCGTTGCCGGCGAGGAAGACGACGGCGACGCTGGCCAGGCTGAGCGACGTCGACTGGTCGCCGAACGCCCGGATCGACGCGTCCAGGCACATCACGAAGCAGGCCGTCAGCAGCAGCATGCCGCCGATGCCGGTGACCAGCTTCTGCGGCCGCTGGAGCACGTCGAGCATGCGCGGGATGACGCCCGCGAACAGCGACCGCACGCGCGTGACGAGGAACTTCCGCAGGAAGGGCACCGAGGTCACCACGAGCACGAGCACCGCCACCGTCAGCAGACCGGCGATGACCGTCCGGGACGGCGACAGGGACGGTGTCTTCTCGGTGCCGGTCAGATAGCCGAACGACAGCAGCATCAGGATGTGGCAGCCCAGCCCGAACAACTGGGACGCGCCGACACTCGCCACCGCGAGTCCGGGCCGCACCCCGGCACGCTGGAGGAAGCGCGTGTTCAGGGCGACACCGCCGACCGCGGCCGGTGCCACGATCTTCACGAACGATCCGGCGACCTGCGCCGCCACGGTCCGCAGGAACGGAACCCGCTCCGGCACGAACCCCAGGAGGGACATCGCCGCCGCGAAGTAGCTCACCGCCGAGAACATGACGGCCGCGGCGACCCAGCCCCACTGGGCGTTGGCGACGAGCGGGCCGAACTCGATGTGCGTGAGCTGCGTCAGCAGGAAGTACGCGCCGATCGCACCGGCGATGAAACTGATCAGCGTGCGCGGCCGCACCCGCTCCAGACGGGCCGGTTCGACCGGCGCCTGCGGTCTGATCAACAGCACCTGGTGGCGGATCTGGGTGAGCAGATCCTCCTCGCGGGCCTCGTCCAGCGCCTCGTCGATGGCCCGTTTCTCGGCCCGCTGCTCCGCGCGTACGGCCTTCTTGTCGGGCTTCTTGTCGGTCTTCTTGTCGGGCTTCTCCAGGACCGGAGTGGAGCCCTCCGAGACCGCCTCCGTGTGGGCCTGTCTGGTCTGCCGGGACGCCTCCAGGATCGCCTCGCGCTCCCGCTGGGCCCGCTCCCGGGACAGCCGGCGCAGTGTCGCGCGCGTGGAGCGCGACAGCGCGATGGGCTGGAGCATGGGCAGACAGTCGGCGACGGCGTCGGGGCCGAGGACGCCGACCGCCGAGGCCACCGCGCGCTGGGCGCCCACCCGGAGGCCGATCGTCGTCACCAATTGGGCGACGTCCATGCGCAGCAGCAGCTCACCGGCCGCGATCTCGCCGCCGCGCAGATCCGTGAGGATCACCTTGCCGGAACGATCCACCAGAATCGCGTCACCGGCGAGCCTGCGGTGGGCGATGCGCCGCGACTGCAGTGCCTGTACCTGGTGCCAGGTCAGGCGCAGCAGATCGTCGGTGATCTCCTCGTCCGCGAGCGAGTCCAGAGTGCGCCCGCCGGTGTGCTCGTAGACGAGCATGACGGCGTCGGGGCCGAGCTCCGAGGTGGCGATCAGCTTCGGTGCGTTGGCCCCGGCCGCGATCGCCGCGTACGCGAGCAGGGCCTCCTGCTCCAGCGCCTGGCGCAGCGACTGAAGGCTGCTGCGGGTCGCGAAGCCGCGCAGCGTCAGGTTGCGCCACGCGCGGTAGAAGAACCCCTGTGCCTGCTGCTCCCGGTCGACCACGGTGACGTCCAGTGGCGGGCCGTCCTCCAGGGTCACGAAGTAGCGTCGGCCACGGTCACCGTTCTCCGTGTCGACGGCCTCCTCGCGGGCCGCGCCCACCGGACGGAAGCCGACCGTCCGCAGGCCCGCCATCAGTGTCCGCCCGGTCGGACGGACGTTCGGCGAGCCCACCGCGTACAGCGTCCCGTAGGCCACGGTCCAGCCGATGAGCACCGTCAGGATGATCGAGAACGGCGTCGTGTAGCCGGTGACCAGCATCGAGAAGGCGTCGAGCAGCAGGACGATCCACAGCACGGAGCGCCAGCGCGGCCGCCGGGACATGCCCACCGCCGTCATATAGGCGATGACGGGCGCCAGATAGCCGTGCACCGGGTCGGTGAGGGCGTGAATGTCGCCCGGGGAGGGCTGAGTGAGCGCCTCCTGGATGGAGCCCGGGGCGGCCTTGGCGACCCACAGGTCCGTGGCGAGTGTCACTCCGTGCGCGAGGACCGCCGCGAGTACGCCGTCGGCGATGCGCAGCCCGTCCCGCTTGATCAGCCGCTCGATCGCGAAGGCGACCGGCACCAGCAGGATGGCGATGCTGGACGCCAGTCCCGCGATCTTGATCAACAGATCGGGGGCCTGCCCGGTGCCCTTGTTGATGTCCTGTTCGAGCCCCGAGGTCGTGCCGTGCGCGAACGCGGCGATCGCGAGCAGTACGACGATCGCGAGAAAGCCCACCAGGAGGCGCATGAGATCCGAAGGGCGGTGCACGCGCGCGGGGAGCAGCGGTTCGTCGCCCTCGACCTCCTCGGCGTGCTGTTCGTCACCGCAGTCGTCGAGGCCGGGCGCGGGCGTCCGGGCGGGCCCCGTCTCGGGGTCCTGCTCGCTCGCGTCGTTCTCGGCGGCGGTGTCCGGGCGCGACGCGGCGTCAGAGGTACCCTCCGCGTCTTCGGGGTGCACACCCTGCTGCTTCATCGACTCTTCTTGATCTCGTATCACCGGTCACCGCCCGCACGATGGTGGCATGCCCCACCGACACACGGGGGCATCAGGGTGCAAATGCGGGGGCGCACAGTCTGCCCCACGCGCCGCTCCGGGGCGAGGGATACGCACAGTCGCCAGCGCGTCGCATTGTCGGTGGGGTGCGGCAGGATGGGGCGGATGAGCGAGGAGAGCCTTCCGGACGACACCGGCCCGCACCACGACGACGCGCTGCCCGAGTACGCGGAGCGGGTCCTCGACGTGGCCGAACGGATTCCTCCCGCGCACGTCATGACGTACGGGGACGTCGCGGAGTGGCTGGAGGAGGGCGGGCCGCGCCAGGTCGGGCGCGTGATGGCCCTCTACGGCGGAGCCGTCCCGTGGTGGCGGGTCGTCCGCGCGGACGGCGTGCTGCTCCCCGGCCACGAACTGCGGGCGCTCGATCACTACCGCGCCGAGGGCACCCCCCTGAAGGAGGCGAGCAGGGCCGCCGAGGGACACCTGCCCCGCATCGACATGAAACGGGCGCGATGGGACGGCGGCGAGCGCGCGGACGGTCACACCTGACAGCTTCCGCCATCGGACGGCCCCCGGGGCGACCCGTGGCCCGTACGGGGGAAACCCGGCACATCCGTCGCATGCCGTACGTTCGAGGGGCGAGGGTCGCGTGAGCCGTGCGGGAACAAGCGGAAGCCCTGCTTCCCTACGACCCGTCGGCGTAGCGTCGGCTGCACCTGTCCCCCTCACCCCGCGACCACCGCCCTCCACGCACGGTGGTCGGGCAACCAGCACACCCACCAGGACCGGCGAACCACGTGAGCTCCTCTTCCTCCACCAGGCACTTGTCGCACCCCCAGGTGCGACAGGGGAACCGTGGCGCTTACCGACTGGTGCGTACCCCGCCGGAGCGACCAGTTCCCCCTCGTCTGGACGCGCCACAGCGCTCGGTGGTTGACCACCAGACCGGTCCGCTGCTGGTCCTCGCAGGTCCGGGCACCGGCAAGACCACCACCCTCGTGGAGTCCGTCGCGGCCCGTATCGCCCGGGGAGGTGACCCCGCGCGGATCCTCGTGCTGACGTTCAGCCGCAAGGCGGCCGTCGAACTGCGCGACCGCATGGCGCTGCGCATCGGGGCCGCCCGCGCGCCCCGGGCGACCACCTTCCACTCGTTCTGCTACGCCCTGGTCCGCGCCCACCAGGACAGCGACCTGTTCGTCGAGCCCCTACGGCTCCTCTCCGGCCCCGAACAGGACGTCGCCGTACGCGAACTGCTCGCCGGTCAGCCCGACCTGGAGCGGCTAGGACTCGCCCATGTGCGCTGGCCGGACGAACTACGGGCCTGCCTCACCACCCGCGGCTTCGCCGACGAGGTCCGCGCGGTCCTCGCCCGCAGCCGCGAACTGGGCCTCGCCCCCGACGCCCTGGATGCGTTCGCCCGTCGCATCGGCCGCCCCGACTGGCGCGCCGCCGCCGCCTTCCTCGCCGAGTACCTCGACGTACTCGACCTCCAAGGAGTGCTCGACTACGCGGAACTGGTCCACCGCGCGGTGCTCCTCGCCCACCGCCCCGAGGTCGCCGAGCGACTCGCCGCGCAGTACGACGCCGTGTTCGTGGACGAGTACCAGGACACCGACCCGGCCCAGGTGCGACTGCTGCACGCCCTCGCCGGCGGCGGGCGCACCCTGGTCGCCTTCGGTGACCCCGACCAGTCGATCTACACATTCCGGGGCGCCGACGTGAACGGCATCCTGGAGTTCCCGAGCGCCTTCCCGCGCGCGGGCGGCGATCCGGCCCCCGTGGAGGTGCTCCGGACCTCTCGCCGCTCCGGCGCCGCCCTGCTGACCGCCACTCGGCTGCTGACCCAGCGCATGCCCCTGACTCGGCTCCCGGCGCAGAAGGTGCGCGCCCACCGCGAGCTGTCCCCGGTGCGGGACGGCGGACGCGTCGAGGTGTACACGTACCCGACCCCAGGTACGGAACTGGACAACATCGCCGATATCCTCCGCAGGGCACACCTGGAGGACGGCGTCCCCTGGAGCGACATGGCCGTCCTGGTGCGGGCCGGCTCCCGGACGATCCCCACGGTCCGCCGCGCCCTCACGGCGGCCGGCGTCCCCCTGGACATCGACGGCGACGACCTGCCCCTGCGCCACGAACCGGCGGTGGCACCGCTGCTGACGGCCTTGCGGGCGGTGGCGGTCGCGGAGTCGTCCGCGGGCGCCCCGGCCGTGGCGGACGCATCCGCCTCCGGCAGGGCCGAAGCGAGTCCCATGGACGACGCGTCCGAAGCGAGTCTCACGGATGTCGCGTCCGAAGCGATCCTCACGGACGCAGTGTCCGACGAAAGACTCACTGGCACTGCGTCCGAGGAGAGCCTCACTGGCACGGCGCCCGAGGAGAGCCTCACTGGCACGGCGCCCGACGGAAGCCTTACCGACGCCCGGTCCGACGAGAGCTTCACCGGCGCCGTGTCCGACGAAAGACTCACTGAAACGGCGCCCGAGGAGAGCCTCACTGGCACGGCGCCCGACGGAAGCCTTACGGACGCCCGGTCCGACGAGAGCCTCACGGACACCTCCTCCGGGGAGCCCGCCCCCGACGCCGCCTCCGAAGAGCCCGCCCCGGACACCTCATGGCTCGACACCGAGACCGCCCTCACTCTGCTCGCCTCCCCCCTCGCCGCCATGGACGCCGCCGATCTGCGTCGCCTGGGCCGGGCGCTGCGCGAGGAGGAGCGGGCCGGGGGCAACCCCGTGCCGCCGCCCTCGGACGAGCTGCTCGCGCGAGCCCTCGCCGAGCCGGAGCGGCTGGTCGCGCACGACCCCACGTACGCGCGTGGCGCCCAGCGCCTGGGCGCGCTGCTGCGCAAGGCGCGGGAGCGTCTGGCGGGCGGCGGTACGGCCGAGGAGGCGCTGTGGGACCTCTGGCAGGGCACACCCTGGCCCGGGCGCCTGGAGCGGTCAGCCCGGCGTGGCGGCGCGGCCGGGCGCAACGCGGACCGCGACCTGGACGCCGTCTGCGCGCTGTTCGCGACCGCGGCCCGCGCGGAGGAGCGCACCGGCGGCCGGGGCGCCCTCAACTTCCTGGAGGAGATCGACGCCGAGGACATCGCCGCCGACACCCTCACCCGGCGTGCCGTACGCCCCGACGCCGTACGCCTGATGACCGCGCACCGCTCCAAGGGCCTGGAGTGGCGCCTGGTCGTCGTGGCAGGCGTCCAGGAGGGCCTGTGGCCGGACCTGCGCCGACGCGGCTCACTCCTGGAGGCCGACCGCATCGGCCGCGACGGACTCGCCGAACCGCTCACCCCGGGTGCCCTGCTGGCCGAGGAACGCCGCCTGTTCTACGTCGCCGCCACACGCGCGCGTGAACGCCTCGTCGTCACCGCGGTGAAGGCCCCCGCGGACGACGGCGACCAGCCGTCCCGCTTCCTCACGGAACTCGGCGTCGAGCCCAAGGACGTCACCGGCCGCCCGCGCCGCCCGTTGTCGGTCGCCGCACTGGTCGCCGAACTGCGCGCCACGACTGTCGACCCACGCGTGTCCCACACCCTCAGGGAGGCCGCCGCGCGCCGCCTCGCCCGGCTGGCCGCGCTCGCCGACGAGGACGGCCGCCCGCTGGTCCCGTCCGCGCATCCGTACCGCTGGTGGGGCATGTTCGAGCCGACCGAGAGCAAGGTGCCGCTGCGCGACCGCGACCAGCCCGTCGTGCTCTCCGGAAGCGCCCTCGACCAGCTCGCCAACACCTGTGCCCTGCAATGGTTCCTGGGCCGCGAGGTGAAGGCCGACGCGCCCGCGACCGCCGCCCAGGGCTTCGGGAACGTGGTGCACGTCCTCGCCGACGAGGTCGCCTCCGGACGTACACCGGCGGACCTCGCCGTCCTCATGGAGCGCCTCGACACCGTGTGGAACGCGCTCGCCTTCGACGCGCCCTGGAAGTCGGAGCAGGAGAAGGGCAACGCGCGCGTGGCGCTCGAACGCTTCCTGAAGTGGCACGTCAACTCCAACGGCGTCCGCACCGGCCGCACACCGGTCGCCAGTGAGCACGACTTCGACGTGACCCTCGAAGCGGGCGACTACGAAGTGCGCATCCGCGGCTCCATGGACCGCGTCGAGGCGGACGGCGACGGACGCGCCTACGTCGTCGACTTCAAGACCGGCAAGCAGACACCGACCGCCCGCGAGGTGGAGCGCCACCCTCAACTCGCCGTCTATCAACTGGCCGTCCGTGAAGGCGCCGTGGACGAGGCGTTCGACGGAGTCCGCCCCGAACCGGGTGGCGCCGAACTCATCCAACTGCGTCAGGGCGCCGCCCAGCGCGACGGCGGCGAGACACTGCCCAAGGTGCAGGCCCAAGAGCCCCTGGAGGGGGAGTGGGCCGGTGAACTGCTGGCCACGGCCGCGGGCAAGGTCCTCGACGAACGGTTCACGCCCACGGCCGGTCAGCACTGCGCGCACTGCGCGTTCCGGGCCTCGTGCAGCGCGCGGCCCGAGGGCCGGCACGTGGTCGAGTGACGCGCGTGACCCATCGCACCACATGTGCTGACCTGCCCTTCTCCTTCCCCTGAGGGCAATTGGTCCTCGACTGTCAGTGGCCGCCGCTAGCCTCTCCGACATGGCCGCCCGTATCACCGCTCCCGATCAGCTCAAGGAGCTCCTCGGCATCCCCTTCACCCCGGAGCAGACGGCCTGCATCATCGCGCCGCCCGCCCCGCAGGTGATCGTGGCCGGAGCCGGGTCGGGCAAGACCACGGTGATGGCGGCCCGCGTGGTGTGGCTGGTCGGCACCGGACAGGTCGCCCCCGAGCAGGTCCTCGGCCTGACCTTCACCAACAAGGCCGCCGGTGAACTCGCCGAGCGCGTCCGCAAGGCGCTGATCAAGGCGGGCGTCACCGACCCCGACGTCATCGACCCGGACAACCCCCCGGGCGAGCCGGTGATCTCGACGTACCACGCCTTCGCGGGCCGCCTGCTGACCGACCACGGGCTGCGCATCGGCCTCGAACCGACCTCCCGTCTGCTCGCCGACGCCACCCGGTTCCAGCTCGCCGCGCGCGTACTGCGCGAAGCCCCCGGCCCCTATCCGGCACTCACCCGCTCCTTCCCGGACCTCGTCAGCGACCTCCTCACCCTCGACGCCGAGCTGGCCGAACACCTCGTACGCCCCGAGGAGTTGCGCGCCTACGACGCCGATCTCCTGCGCCGGCTGGAGGGCGTCAAGCTCAGCAACGCAGAGCTGCGCAAGGTCCCCGAGGCGGCCGCCGCCCGCCGCGACCTCACCGAGCTGGTGAGCCGCTACCGGGCCGCCAAGCGCGAGCGCGACCTGCTGGACTTCGGCGACCAGATCGCCCTCTCCGCGACCCTGGCGCGCACCCGCCCCGAAGTCGGCGACATCCTGCGCGACGAGTTCCGGGTGGTGCTGCTCGACGAGTACCAGGACACCTCGGTCGCCCAACGCATCCTCCTGGCAGGCTTGTTCGGCGCCGGCACCGGACACCCGGTGACCGCGGTCGGTGACCCCTGCCAGGCGATCTACGGCTGGCGCGGCGCGTCCGTCGCCAACCTCGACGACTTCCCGGAGCACTTCGCGCAGGCGGACGGCAGCCTCGGAGCCCGCCAGTCGCTGAGCGAGAACCGCCGCAGCGGCGGACGCCTCCTCGACCTCGCCAACGGCCTCGCGGAACCCCTGCGCGCCATGCACGCGGGCGTGGAGGCCCTTCGCCCGGCCCCCGGGGCCGAGCGCGACGGCATGGTCCGCTGCGCGCTGCTGCCCACCCACGCCGAGGAGATCGACTGGCTCGCCGACTCCGTCGCCCACCTCGTACGGACCGGGAAGGAGCCCGGCGAGATCGCCGTCCTGTGCCGTACGGCCACCGACTTCGCCGAGATCCAGGGCGCCCTGGTGGCCCGCGACATCCCCGTCGAGGTGGTCGGTCTCTCCGGGCTGCTGCACCTCCCCGAGGTCGCCGACCTCGTCGCCGTCTGCGAAGTCCTCCAGGACCCCGGCGCCAACGCCTCCCTGGTCCGCCTGCTGACCGGCCCGCGCTGGCGCATCGGCCCACGCGACCTCGCCCTCCTGGGACGACGGGCCCGGCTCCTGGTGGCGCACACGCGCGTGGGTGCCGACGAGGACCCGGACCGCCGGCTCGCCGAGGCCGTCGAGGGGGTCGACCCCTCCGAGGTGATATCGCTCGCCGACGCCCTCGACACGTTCCTGGAGACACCCCTGTACGGCGCCGACGGCGACAGGGACGACGACGGGCTGCCCTTCTCGCCGGACGCGCGCGTGCGCTTCGCCCGCCTGGCCACCGAACTGCGCGATCTGCGCCGCTCCCTGTCCGACCCCCTGATGGACGTCCTGCACCGCGTCCTGGCCGTCACCGGGCTGGAGGTCGAACTGGCTGCGTCCCCGCACGCCCTGGCCGCCCGCCGCCGCGAGACCCTGTCGAACTTCCTGGACGTCGCCGCCTCCTTCGCCGCCGGCGACGGCGAGGCGACCCTGCTCGCCTTCCTCGGCTTCCTGCGCACCGCCGCCCAGTACGAGAAGGGCCTCGACAACGCGCTGCCCGGCGGCGAGAACACCGTCAAGGTCCTCACCGCGCACAAGTCCAAGGGCCTGGAGTGGGACGTCGTGGCCGTCCCCGGCCTGGTCACCGGGACCTTCCCCAGCGGCCAGGGCCGCGAGAAGTGGACCGCCCAGGGCAAGGTTCTGCCGCACGCGCTGCGCGGCGACACCGCGACCCTCCCCGACGTCACGTCCTGGGACTCCAGAGGGCTGAAGGCCTTCCACGAGGCCATGAAGGACCACCAGCACAGCGAGGAACTCCGCCTCGGCTACGTCACCTTCACCCGCCCCCGTTCCCTGCTGCTCGGTTCC
Organism: Streptomyces sp. NPDC005492; assembly: GCF_040605995.1. NCBI lineage: Bacteria > Bacillati > Actinomycetota > Actinomycetes > Kitasatosporales > Streptomycetaceae > Streptomyces > Streptomyces sp. NPDC005492. The sequence continues at coordinate 140,950 of NZ_JBEXDX010000014.1, read as the reverse complement.
GGCCACTGGTGGGGGCCCACCCAGAAGAAGCCCCGCGGCCCCTCCGACTTCCTCATGGCCCTGTACGACCACTGCACGGCCGGACACGGCGAGATCGAGGCCTGGGCGGACCGGCCCGAGGACGACGAGGAGAACCCCGCCCTGCACACGGCCACCGCCGACCAGGCCTGGCCGCTGCCCCTCGACGACGTGGCGATGGCTCATCGCCACAAGGCCGCCAAGATGGTCCTGGACCACCTGGAGCACCTCGCCTCCCACGACGAGAGCCACCCCGCGGCCACCCACGACCCCAACACCCACGACGACCCGGACTGGCCCCCACCACCGGAGGACGAGGAACCTCCCTACGAGGAACCGCCTTACGAGGAACCTCCCTACGACGATCGTCCTTACGACGAGCCTCCGTACGGGGAATCCCCCCGCGAACCCGAAGACGGCCTCCCGGAGGACGACCCCGACTGGGACGCCCGGACGACCACGGACCGCCCGACCCTCCCGCATCAGGCGACGGCCCCGCACCCCGCCCAACACTCCCGTGCGCCAGGAGGCGCACGCCCACACCCCACGGAGCCGCCCGGCACCCGCCTCACCCCCGAAGAGGCCCGCGCCATCGCCTCCTGGGACCGCGACCTCGACGCGCTCACCGGTGAACTCCTGCGCGCCCGCCAGAGCGTCACCGACGTACCCCTGCCGGCCTCCCTGACCGCCACCCAACTGCTGCGCCTGGCCGCCGACCCGGACGGGCTCGCGCAGGAACTCGCGCGCCCTCTGCCACGTCCACCGCAACCCGCCGCACGCCGAGGCACCCGCTTCCACGCGTGGGTGGAGTCGCGCTTCGAAGAGCTGACCCTGCCCATGCTGGAGCCGGAGGAACTGCCGGGCAGCGACGCGGAGATCGCCGACGAACGCGATCTGGAGGCCCTCAAGGACGCCTTCGAACGCACGGAGTACGCGCGGCGCACGCCCTACCGCGTCGAGACCCCGTTCCAGCTCGCGATCGCCGGCCGCGTCGTACGGGGCCGTATCGACGCCGTCTACAAGGAGGGCGACGGCGACGGGGCGACGTACGAGATCCTCGACTGGAAGACCAGCCGTACCCGCGACGCGGACCCGCTCCAGCTCGCGATCTACCGGGTGGCCTGGGCCGAGCGGCAGGGCGTGCCCTTGGAGACGGTGACGGCCGCGTTCCTGTACGTGCGCGGCGGCGAGGTCGTCCGGCCGGAGGGCCTCCCGGACCGGGCCGCACTGGAGCGGCTGCTGCTGGAGGAGCCGGGCGCGCAAGCAAACTGTGAGGAACCGCCCACCGAGGATGTCAGTGCGGGCCGATAGGCTCGTGACCATGAGCCACACCGTTGACAGTGCCGTCAGCGCGGTCCGCACGTACATCGAGCAGCACCGCGCAGCCTTCCTCGACGACCTCGTCGAGTGGCTGCGCATCCCGTCCGTGTCGGCGCAGCCCGACCACGCGCCCGACGTCCGACGCAGCGCGGACTGGCTCGCCGCCACACTCCGGGAGACAGGCTTCCCGACCGCCGAAATCTGGCCGACCCAGGGCGCCCCCGCCGTCTTCGCCGAGTGGCCCTGCGACGACCCCGAGGCGCCCACGGTCCTCGTCTACGGCCATCACGACGTTCAGCCCGCCGCCCGCGAGGACGGCTGGGACAGCGAGCCCTTCGAACCCGTCGTCCGCGAGAACCGCCTCTACGCGCGCGGGGCGGCCGACGACAAGGGCCAGGTGTTCTTCCACACACTCGGCGTCCGCGCCCACCTCGCCGCGACCGGCCGCACCACCCCGGCCGTCCATCTGAAGCTGCTCGTCGAGGGCGAGGAGGAGTCCGGCTCCCCGCACTTCCGGGCCCTCGTCGAAGAGCACGCCGACCGGCTCGCCGCCGACGCCGTGATCGTCTCCGACACCGGGATGTGGTCCGAGCACACCCCCACGGTGTGCACCGGGATGCGCGGCCTCGCCGAGTGCGAGATCCGGCTGCACGGCCCCGACCAGGACATCCACTCCGGCTCCTTCGGCGGCGCCGTGCCGAACCCGGCGACCGCCGCCGCCCGCCTCGTCGCCGCACTGCACGACGAGCACGCACGCGTGGCGGTCCCCGGCTTCTACGACGGCATCGTCGAACTCACTGACCAGGAGCGGGAGTTCTTCGCCGAGCTGCCCTTCGACGAGCAGGAATGGCTGCGCACCGCCAAGTCGTACGCCACCCACGGAGAGGCCGGGCACACCACCCTGGAGCGGATCTGGGCCCGCCCCACCGCCGAGGTCAACGGCATCGGCGGCGGCTACCAGGGCCCGGGCAGCAAGACGATCATTCCGTCCTCGGCGATGGTGAAGCTGTCGTTCAGGCTGGTCGCCGGCCAGGACCCCGACCACATCGAGAAGGCCGTCCGCGACTGGGCCGGCAGGCAGGTGCCGGACGGAATCCGCCAGGAGATCACGTTCAGCGCGGCCACGCGCCCGTGCCTGACGCCTCTGGACCACCCGGCCCTGCGGTCCGTCGTCCGCGCCATGACGCGCGCCTTCGAGAAACCGGTCCGCTTCACCCGCGAGGGCGGCTCGGGACCGGCCGCCGACCTCCAGGAAGTCCTCGGGGCACCCGTCCTCTTCCTGGGCATCTCCGTCCCCTCCGACGGCTGGCACGCCCCGAACGAGAAGGTCGAACTCGACCTCCTCATGAAGGGCGTCGAAGCCACCGCCCACCTGTGGGGAGACCTCGCCGACACCTGGCGCCATGCGCCCTGACGAACTCGCGCGATCCGGAACGGCGACCCGCGCGGGGCACACTGGAAGAACCGCCCCGCACACCCCGTCCCCGCCGGACCCGGTCGCCTCCTGCCCTACGTCCCGCTGAACCGCCCGCCGAAACAATCCGCATTGCCGGGGGAGTTGGAAGCACCCGTGACCACCTGGACCGACCACACAGCCGATCGACCCATCTCGCTCACCGCCCCGAGCGGCATCGACCGAGCCGCCCACCACCGGCTCGACGAGGCCTGGCTCGCCGCGGCGTGGAGCCACCCCACCACCCGCTGCTTCGTGGTCTCCGGCGGCCAGGCCCTCATCGACGAGACGCCCGAGGGCAGAACCGAACTCGTCATGACCCCGTCCTTCGAGGCGCCCCTCACCGAGGCACACCGTTACTTCCTGGGCACCGACGACGACGGCGTCAGCTACTTCGCCCTCCAGAAGGACGCCCTGCCGGGCCGTATCGACCAGTCGGCGCGGCCCGCGGGCCTGCGCGAGGCGGGCCTGCTGCTGTCGCCCCGGGACGCGGGCCTGATGGTGCATGCGGTCGCCCTGGAGAACTGGCAGCGCCTGCACCGCTTCTGCTCCCGCTGCGGCGAGCGCACGGTGATCGCCGCGGCCGGCCACATCCGCCGCTGCCCGGCCTGCGGCGCGGAGCACTACCCGCGCACCGACCCCGCCGTGATCATGGCCGTCACCGACGAGGAGGACCGCATCCTGCTCGGGCGCCAGGTCCACTGGCCCGAGGGACGCTTCTCGACGCTCGCCGGCTTCGTGGAGCCCGGTGAGTCCATCGAGCAGTCGGTGCGCCGCGAGGTCTTCGAGGAGGCCGGTATCACCGTCGGCCACGTCGAGTACGTCGCCAGCCAGCCCTGGCCCTTCCCGTCCAGCCTCATGCTGGGCTTCATGGCCCGCGCCACCTCGACCGACATCAACGTCGACGGCGACGAGATCCACGAGGCCCGCTGGTTCTCCCGCGAGGAACTGCGCGCGGCCTTCGAGTCCGAAGAGGTGCTGCCCCCGTACGGCATCTCGATCGCGGCCCGACTGATCGAGCTCTGGTACGGCAAGCCGCTGCCGACGAGAAGCTTCGTCTGAGGCGGAGGCGACCGGGGAGCGCTGGATGACCGACCCGTACTGGAACCACAACGTCCACTACCACCCCGTGGTGGTCGACGCGGTGCCCGAAGGCTGCCGCACCGCCCTGGACGTCGGCTGCGGTGACGGCCTGCTCGTCCGCAAACTGGCGAGCAGGGCCGAGTCGGTGACGGGGGTGGACCGCTCGCCGCAGATGATCCGGCTCGGCCGCGCGGACCTCCCGGAGAACGTTACCTTCGTGGAGGCGGACTACCTCGACGACACCGCACTCGACGAAGGCACATACGACTTTGTCAGCGCGGTCGCCGTCGTCCACCACACGGAGTTCGAGCAGGCCGTGCGACGGCTGGTGAGTCTGCTCGCACCCGGAGGTCGGCTGGTGATCGTCGGCCTGGCGTGCAACCGGACGTTCCTGGACTGGGTGATCAGCGGCTGCGGGCTTCCCGTGAGCCTGTTCCTGGCGCGACGGAACGGCGGGAAACGCGGGCCTGTCGGCATGCCCATGGAGGACACGACGATGTGCTGGGGCGAAGTGAGCGAGGAGGCCCGGCGCCTGTTGCCCGGCGTCCGGCTCAGGCGACGGCTCCTGTGGCGCTACGTGGCCATATGGGACAAGCCGGCCGCCTGAGCCGAGTAGCATCAGAACGACAAGAAGGCGGCCCCTGACATCAGGGGCCGCCTTCTCCGAAGCCGCGTTCGCCGACCGTCGTTCAGGCGCCGATCTTCTGCTTGACCTGGGCGAGTGACGGGTTCGTCAGGGTCGAGCCGTCTTCGAACAGCAGGGTCGGGACCGTCTGGTTCCCGCCATTCGCCTTCTCGACGAGCGCCGCTGAAGCCGGGTCCTGCTCGATGTTGATCTCGTTGTACGCGATGCCCTCGCGGTCCATCTGGCTCTTCAGCCGACGGCAGTAACCGCACCACGTGGTGCTGTACATCGTCACAGTGCCCGACATCTTCTCGCGCTCCTCAACAGCTCGGGGGATGTGTCCTCGCAGTGAGGGGAACGTACGCGAGGGGGCCGCCATTCCCGCCGGGGGTATCCCGCGGGACGTGACGCCTGCCGCATTAGTACGACTGCGGGTGCCTCCCTGTGGACAACCGGCTCACCCGTCTCCGGGGACCTGGCAGCATGGCCGTGTGACAGCAGCAACGCACTCCTCCCTGTTCCCGCAGGTACCGGACTCGGCCGACGCGGTGCTCGACGGGCTCGACCCCGAGCAACGTGAAGTGGCCACGGCCCTGCGCGGACCGGTGTGCGTGCTGGCGGGCGCCGGCACGGGCAAGACACGGGCGATCACCCACCGGATCGCCTACGGAGTGCGCGCCGGTCTCCTCCAGCCGTCCAGCGTGCTGGCCGTCACCTTCACCAACCGGGCAGCCGGCGAGATGCGCGGCCGCCTCCGCCAGCTCGGTGCCGCGGGCGTCCAGGCACGTACGTTCCACTCGGCCGCGCTGCGCCAGCTCCAGTACTTCTGGCCGAAAGCGATCGGTGGCGGCATGCCCCGGCTCGTCGACCGCAAGATCCAGCTCGTCGCCGACGCGGCGGCCGCCTGCCGCATCCGACTGGACCGCGGTGAACTGCGGGACGTCACCGCCGAGATCGAGTGGTCCAAGGTCACCCAGACCGTCCCCTCCGACTACGCGGCCGCGGCGGCCAAGGCGGGCCGGGAGATCCCGCGCGCCGCCGCCGAGATCGCCCAGCTCTACACGACGTACGAGGAGGTCAAGCGTGACCGCGCGGTCATCGACTTCGAGGACGTCCTGCTGCTGACCGTCGCCGTCCTCCAGGACCGGCAGGACATCGCCGAACAAGTCCGCTCGCAGTACCAGCACTTCGTGGTCGACGAGTACCAGGACGTCAGCCCGCTCCAGCAGCGCCTCCTGGAGCTGTGGCTGGGCGACCGCGACAGCCTGTGCGTCGTCGGCGACGCCAGCCAGACGATCTACTCCTTCACCGGGGCGACGCCCGACCACCTTCTCGACTTCCGCACCCGCCACCCCGGCGCCACGGTCGTCAAGCTCGTCCGCGACTACCGCTCCACACCCCAGGTCGTCCACCTCGCCAACGGCCTGCTCTCCCAGGCCCGCGGCCGGGCCGCCGACCATCGCCTGGAGCTGATCTCCCAGCGCGCCGCGGGCCCCGAGCCCGTCTACGCCGATTACACCGACGAGCCGGCCGAGGCCGAGGGCGCCGCCCGCCGCATCCGGGACCTGATGGCAGCGGGCGTCCCGGCAAGCGAGATCGCGATCCTGTTCCGCACCAACTCCCAGTCCGAGACTTACGAACAGGCCCTCGCCGACGCCGGGGTTCCCTACCAACTGCGCGGTGCCGAGCGGTTCTTCGACCGCCCCGAGGTCCGCAAGGCAGGTGCCGCCCTGCGCGGCGCGGCCCGCTTCGGGGGCAACGACGCGCTCCTCGACGACGTCGTCGACCTGCCCTCCCAGGTCCGTGCCGTCCTCTCCGGCGAGGGCTGGACCACCGAACCCCCGGCCGGCTCGGGCGCCGTCAGAGAGCGCTGGGAGTCGCTCGCGGCCTTGGTCAACCTCGCCCAGGACTTCGTCGCGGCGAAACCCGGAGCCACCCTCGCCGACCTGGTCGCCGAACTCGACGAGCGGGCGACCGCCCAGCACGCCCCGACCGTCCAGGGCGTCACCCTCGCCTCCCTGCACTCGGCCAAGGGCCTGGAGTGGGACGTCGTGTTCCTGGTCGGTGTCGCCGAGGGCATGATGCCGATCACCTACGCGAAGACCGACGAACAGATCGAAGAGGAGCGCCGCCTCCTCTACGTCGGAGTCACCCGCGCCAGAGAGCGGCTCCACGTCTCCTGGGCGCTGTCCCGCTCGCCCGGCGGCCGCCCGAGCCGCCGCCCCAGCCGCTTCCTGGACGGTCTGCGCCCCGGCTCGACCGGCGCCGCCGGCAGACCCGGCGCGGTCGCCCCCGGAGGCATCGAGCGCGGCTACCCGGGCAGCGGCCCCAAAGCCGTCCCTCGGCGGACGCAGCGCACCCCGGCCCGCTGCCGCGTCTGCGGCCGCACGCTCACCGACGCCGGTGAGATGAAGCTGATGCGCTGCGAGGACTGCCCCACCGACATGGACGAGGGCCTCTACGAGCGGTTGCGCGAGTGGCGGGAGGTCCAGGCGCAGCGCAGCGGCCAGCCGGCCTTCTGCGTCTTCACCGAGAAGACACTGATGGCGATCGCCGAGACCGTCCCCGACGACGAGGGCGAACTCGCGCGGATCCCCGGCGTCGGAGTGCGCAAGCTCAACCGCTACGGGGCCGATGTCCTGGCCATCTGCGGCGGTCAGGAGCCCGCGGAGGGTGCCGCGGGGGACTGATGGAAACTCGTCGGAAAAATAGTTTGCGCATGCCCCAGCAATCCCCATAGGTTCTTAGACACGGGAACAGGGGGCCTTCTCGAAGGCCCTGATTCCGTGCTGTACTTGCATATCCGAAGGACCGGTCTCACCCCCGGTCCCCCGAGACGCCGAGAGGAGGCGATTCCAGTGATCAGCATCAACACCAGCTCCAGCAGCACCGTGAAAATGACCGATCCCTCGGTCGTCTCCCTGTGCATGCTCGGCGTTTCGAACCTGGGCACCGGTCTGTCCGGCATTTCTGCCGCCCGTCCGGCGTCCCCCGTGTCTCTCGCGGTTCTTCCCGTCCGTGAGCGCAATGAGCGACCGACCAAGGCACTGGAAGCAGTAGCGGCACAGGCGCAGGCCTATGCCTTTGCGGCCGGTGCCGGAGGCCGGAAGAAGACGACGCAGCACCACCAGATGTGGGCCTTCCGTGGGCCAGAACCCTGGAGTGATCCAGCCTGATCGATCAGGCCGGCGCCTTCAGGGCCGCGGAACCCCATCCGGGATCCGCGGCCCTTCTGTTTTCCCCGAACGGGGACGACGGAGCGAAGGGGCCTCGGGACAAGAAAAGAACCCGGTACCAGCCGACAACCGGCCCAACAGGGCCGGAACGACCAGACGAGGAAGAACAACCGTGCAACTCGAAGCGCACGCCCCGTCCGTACCGCCTTCCGAAACGATCCCCCCGCCCGGCCTCACGGAGGACTCCACCTTGATCCCGCTCACCGCGCTCACCGCGCTCGACGACGCCATCGAGAACCTCGGCGTACCCGTCCCCTGCCGTTCCTACGACCCGGAGGTCTTCTTCGCCGAGTCGCCGGCCGATGTCGAGTACGCCAAGTCCCTCTGCCGTACCTGCCCGCTGGTCGAGGCCTGCCTCGCCGGTGCCAAGGAGCGGCGTGAGCCCTGGGGCGTCTGGGGTGGCGAGCTGTTCGTCCAGGGTGTCGTCGTGGCCCGCAAGCGGCCGCGTGGCCGTCCGCGCAAGAACCCGGTCACGGCATGAACATCTTCGGAACGATCGACCGCCCTCTCACGCACGACCCCAAGAAGCAGGCCCCGATGAAGCCGTCCACTCCCAGCGAGCCCGCGGGCTCCGCGATCCCAGACTTCACCACCCCGGGTGCGACCGAGTCGCGCCAGAACAGGACCCGAGAGATGCAACTCATTCCAGAAGCCCTGGCTCGTGCGCATATGCACGAGCGCCTGCATGAGGCCGAGCGGGAACGCCGGGCCGTGCGCCTGGTCTCCGCCCGCCGGATGCAGCGCAGGGCCGAGCGTGCCTCGATGCGCGCCCGCCGTGCGCTCGCCATGGCCGTCATGCAGTAATCGATCACACCTGAAGCGGTGGCCTCCCGGTCCCGGGAGGCGAAAGCTCCACGCGGGGGCCGGTCCGTCCGAACGGACCGGCCCCCGCGGTGCGTCCACCCACCGATCGCCGGGTACGGCGATATCGTCGCCGCGTGACGAGTCCTCCCGGAGGCAGTGACGACAGCGCCTCCACCGCGCAGGCCCCGCCCATGGTGTGCGCCCGCTGCGGCACCCGGTCGGAGGGCCCACAGCCCACCTGGACCTGCTCCGTGGAGAACGGAACCCGCAGCTACTTGTGCGACACCTGTGCCAGGGAGAACCTCAGGGCGATCGAGGGACGGCTGGACTCGGCCTGGTGGTAACCCCGTCCCCGCTCACGCCTCCGCGGCGGGCTCCTCCTCGTACGCCTCCAGGTCCTCCGGCAGGAACCCCGGCAGCCACTCCTCCAACTCCTCGCGCAGTCGCACCGTCGCGCCCAACTGGCACAAGACGCCGATTGTGCTCAACGTCACCCGGTGTATCAGGAGATACGCCGGAGGCAGATTGAGCTGCCTGCCCAACTGGTGGGCGGGGGAGCGGGGATCGGCGATGCGGGCCGCCTGGCTGCGCATCCAGCCGCGGGTGAAGGTGAACTCGTCGACCTGCGCCGGTTCGATGATCGGCACGAGGTAGTCGAGGACGGCATCGGGGTCCAGCTCTATCGACTCCTTGACGAAGCCCTCCGTGCACAGCAGTTCGTAGACCGCCTCGGCGTCACCGTCGAGTGTCATGCGCAGGGAGTCGCCGATGGGGGTCGGCAGGCCACCGGGGAGACGGTCGACCGTGCCGAAGTCCAGGACGCCCAGGCGCCAGTCGCCCTTGCCGTCCGGGTCGGCGGGCAGCAGACGGAAGTTGCCGGGGTGCGGGTCCGCGTGGAGGAGGCCGGTGCGGGCCGGACCGGAGAAGAGGAAGCGGGCCAGGAGCTGCCCCGCCCGGTTGCGCTGCTCCGGGGTGCCGTCGGCGATCACCTCCGACAGTGGGATCCCGTCGATCCACTCCGTGACCAGGACCTGGTCGCACTGGTGGACCACGGCGGGCACCACGACATCCGGGTCGCCCTCGAACTCCTCCGCGTGCGCCTGCTGGGCCTGCGCCTCCAGGCCGTAGTCCAGCTCCTCGGAGACCCGGTCGCGCAGCTCGGCGATGAGGGGCTTGATGTCCATCCCGGGGATGAGCGGGCCCAACAGGCGGGCGAAACGGCTCAGTTGGGTCAGGTCGGACAGCAGGGCCTCGCCGGCGCCCGGGTACTGGACCTTGACCGCGACCTCGCGGCCGTCGTGCCACACGGCCCGGTGCACCTGCCCGATCGACGCCGCGGCCGACGGCTTGTCCTCGAACTCCAGGAACAACTCGCGCCAGTCCTCGCCGAGCCGCTCCTCCAGCACGGCGTGCACGGTGCGCGTCGGCATCGGAGGCGCGGCCTCCTGGAGCTTGGTCAGCGCGGCCCGGTAGGGACCGGCGACCTCCTCGGGCAGCGCCGACTCGAAGACGGACAGCGCCTGCCCGAACTTCATCGCCCCGCCCTTGAGCTCGCCGAGCACCTTGAACAGTTGCTCCGCCGTGCGCTGTTGCAGCTCACGGCCGACGATCTCCGCGGACTCGCCCACGATCCGTTTCCCGAGCCCCCACGTGGCTCTCCCGGCGAAGCCGAGCGGGAGCGCGGCGAGCTTGGCGGTACGGGTGACCGCCTTGCGCGGAAGATCAGACATGCGCCCTCCAAGTCCCAGCCGGCCGGGCCGAGTCTGCCCTACGGCGCACACCCCTCGACGGCCGGTCCCCTGCCATTGTCGCGTGTCGATCCTCGTCCGTAGAGGTGTGTCTCTCCTCACCTTTCTCCGCATCCTTCTCCGCGGCTCCGCACGGGCATGCGGAATGCGCCCAGACCGGCCGGGAGTGCCAGTGGAGACCGGGCAGCGAGACCTCCCACCGGGCGCCCGCGCTCGACGGTGACTGCCCGTCGAGGAAGGCGAGCGCGTGCGCGGCCCCCAGTCCGGCGACGGTCGTGGCCAGCGCCAGATCGCAGGGGCGCACCCGGGGCTGCCTGCCGGAACGCCACTGCGCGACGAGACGGGGCCAGGTCGGGTCCCGGTCGGTGCGCGCCTGATGCAGACAGCCCGCGCAGGCCGTCTCACCTGGCAGCACCAGCGGGCCCACGATTCCGGTGCCCTCCACGACACCGGCGTAGAGATGAGGGGTTCCCGAGGCGATCAGGTCGGCGGCCGCGGACGGGTCGGGCGCGTGCACGGCGACGTCGTCGCGCGGGGCGAGGATCACCAGGGAGAAGCCCGGGTCGTTCTCCTCCGGCGCCGACCGCGAGGTCCGGCGCGGTGGACGACCCGGTGCCGCCCGGCGTACCGCGCGCCGCGCCGCCTCGTCCCGGCGCTCGCCGACCGCCTCTGCGGGCAGTCCGCCCGGAGCCACGTCCCAGGGTTCGGTGTGGCCGCCGTCGCGTACGTCGACCTCGCCGACCCCCGCGCCCGACAACAGCGCGGCCATCGCCGCGCCCACCCGGCCCGCGCCTCTCACCTGCACCCGCAGTCCGCTGCGCGCCGCCATACGGCCCATCGCCGCGCCCGGCTCGCCGGTGACCAGGGAGAGGGACGCGAGGTCCGGGCGCAGCCGGTCGAGGACGTCCTTCTTCGCGCGGAGGGCGTCGGCCCCGGGACCGCCCCCTTTCGCGTCGTCGAGCAGACCGGCCCGCGTCAGCCGCTCCACCAGTTGGTCGACATGCCCCTCGGGCAGATCCATCCGATGGCCTTCTTCACGCAGGAGCGGCAGTCCGCGCGTGCCGTTGAGCAGGTCCAGGAAACTGCCCGTCGCCGTGTCCATCGGGCCGAGCGTCATCGCGTGCGCCGGGGTCATCCCGAACTGCACGGTGTTGAGATCACGCCAGCCGCGCCTGAGCGCGGGCTTCACCATCGGATGCATGACTGGCCCCCGTAGCCCTAGGAAGTTACGTCCAGTGAGCCGGTGGAAGCGGTCCGTGATCCGCCGGCGATGCCAGCCTGCCCGGCCCGGGCGTCGGGTGCCGAAAGTTGTCCACAGGCAGGGGGTATTCGTCGTACAAATCAAACGCTCGGTGGGGGATCGACACCGAACCGTCCCAGGGGCGGGACTTCCCGCGTGTGCAGAGGGTAACGTCGGGGCGTGCCCGCCGACCCACTGCACAGCGCCGGAAAACCACAGCGCAGTATGACGAGCCAGCCGCCAAGCGGCTCGGGGGCGAGCGCGATCGAGGTTCGCAGGAGTGCGCGTCGGCGCAGAACGGTCTCCGCGTACCGCGAGGGCGATCGCACCGTCGTGCTGATTCCCGCCCGTATGTCCGAGGCGGAGGAGAAGCGCTGGGTCACCGTCATGCTCGACAAGCTGGCCGCCCAGGAAAGCAAACGCGTGCTCGGTGACGCGGAGCTGGCGGAGCGCGCCGAGCGCCTGTCGGACCAGTACTTCGACGGCCGCGCCCGGCCCACGTCGGTGCGCTGGGTCACCAACCAGAACACGCGCTGGGGCTCCTGCACACCCTCCGAGGGCAGCATCCGTCTCTCCCACCGGCTCCAGGGCATGCCCGAATACGTCGTCGACTACGTGCTGCTGCACGAACTCGCGCATCTCCTGGTCCCCGGACACGGCCCGCGTTTCTGGCGTCTCCTGGAGGCCTATCCCCGCACCGAGCGGGCCAAGGGCTACCTCGAAGGGGTGGTCGCGGCCGAACGGCTGCCCCATCTGCCAGGCACCCGCGACGAGTGACGTCCCCCTGGGGGTTGTGTACCGGGTCTGTACCGACATCCTCCGGTGTCAGAGATTGCAGTTAGCCTGACGCGACGCACTTGCATCGGGATGGGGGACGGTCGTTACGCATGGCCAGGGAATTCCAACGCGGCCACAAGGCCAAGATCAGTGACCTCACCGCGGGCACCGATCTGTACGTAGGCGTGCAGATCACCGGCCCCGGGCTGACGTTCGACATCAGTTGCTTCGGTCTCGACGCCGAGGAGCGGCTTTCGGACGACCGGTACTTCGTGTTCTTCAACCAGCCGAAGTCCCCGGAGGAGTCCATTCAGCTCCTCGGCGCCCAGGCGGGCGACTCGGAGTCCTTCCGGGTCACGCTCGACAGGATCCCGCCGCAGATCCACAAGTTGGCGTTCACGGCGACGCTCGACGGCGCCGGACAGATGTCGCAGATCGCCCCCGGGTACGTCCGGATCGTCGCGGGCGGCGAGGAGGTGGCCCGGTACTCGTTCAACGGTTCGGAGTTCACCACCGAGCGGGCCGTGATGCTCGGTGACTTCTACCTGAAGGACGTCTGGCGGTTCGCTGCCGTCGGCCAGGGCTTCGACGGCGGCCTCGAAGCGCTGCTGAAGAACTTCGGCGGCGAGGTCATGGAGGAGGAGGCGCCCGCCGCGCCGCAGCCGCAGTCCGGCGCCGCCCCGGGCTTCGCCCCGCCCCCGCAGACCTCCGCCCCGCCCGCGTTCGGCGCCCCGTCCGCCCCGGCACCCGCGCCTGCCCCGGCCCGTCAGCCCGCACCACAGGGCTTCACACCCCCGCCGGCCCCGGCGCCCGCCCCCTCCGTGCACGCCGCGCCGACGATCATCGCGCCGATGACCCCGCCCGGCGGCGGAATGGTGCCGCCGCCGGCCCCCGCCCCCGCGCCCTACAGCCAGCCGCCGCAGCCGTACGGACAGCAGGCCCCGGGCCAGACCGCGCCGCTGCCTCCCGGGTACGGCCAGCCGCCGCAGGCACCCCAGCCCCCGCCCGGCTACGGCCAGGTCCCGGCCCAGCCCGCCGCCTATGGTGTGCCCTCCGGCGCTCCCCAGGCCGCCGGTGTCTCGGCCGCGCTGGAGAAGTTCAAGGAGACGCCCACCGGGCAGCGCTGGACGCAGCAGAACAAGAAGCTGATCCGCGTCGACCTCGGCATCGGCGGCCAGCCCGTACTGGCCCGCCAGGGCAGCATGGTGCTCTACCAGGGCAAGGTCGACTTCGGCTACAAGGGCGCCGGGTTCGCCGGCCGCATCACGGGCAACGCGACCGGCCAGGAGATGCAGCTCATGCGCTGCACCGGCCAGGGCCAGGTGTTCCTCGCCGAGAACTCCACCAACCTGCACCCCGTCGAGCTCCAGGGCGACGCGATCTGCGTCTCCGCGGAGAACGTCCTCGCCTTCGACGAGAGCCTCCAGTACGAGGTCCGGCGCATCGAGGGACACGGCATCCCCGGGGGCGCGCTGTTCACGATGCAGTTCCAGGGGACCGGCACCATCGTCGTCAAGACGCACGGCGAGCCCGTCGTCCTGCCGGTCACGCCGACCACGTTCGCCGACTGCAACGCGGTCGTCGCCTGGTCCGCTGCCGCCCAGGTGATCGTCTCCAGCCAGGTCCGGATGCGCCGCAACGCCTATCCGGGAGACACCGGGGAGAGCGTCAACCTGCAGTTCCGGGCCGCCCCCGGCAATTTCGTCGTCGTCCAGCCGTACGAGGTCTGAGGGAGCCCGACATGAACCAGCCGCTCGCGGGCTACGCCCCCGCACCCGTCACCGCCCGCATGGAGAACCACGGCAACAACATGCTGAAGGTCGCCATGCAGACCGGAAGCGACCTCTTCGCGCGCGTGGGCTCGATGATCGCCTACGAAGGCTTCATCCAGTACGAGCCCAACCCGCCGGCCGTGCGCCAGATCGCGCGCGACTGGATGACCGGCGAGGGCGCGCCCCTGATGAAGTGCTCCGGAGACGGACTGCTCTACCTCGCCGACTACGGCGCGGACGTCGTCGTGATCAACCTCAACGGCGACGGGATCTCCGTCAACGCCACCAACCTGCTCGCCTTCGACGCCCACCTCACCTGGGGCGTGGAGCGGGTCAAGGGGCTGGCGAAGTTCGCCGGCCAGGGCCTGTGGAACACCAAGATCACCGGCCAGGGCTGGGTCGCGCTGACCTCGCGCGGCAAGCCGATCGTCGTCGACTGCGGCGGTGGCGAGGACGAGACGTACGTCGACCCGGACGCGCTCGTCGCCTGGTCCCCGAACCTCAAGGTGAAGGGCAAGCGCAGCTTCAAGGCGCAGTCGCTGATCGGCCGCGGCAGCGGCGAGGCCTATCAGATGGCCTTCTCCGGGCAGGGCATCGTCGTCGTCCAGCCCAGCGAGGACAGCACCGACCGCCTCCGGTTCCGGGGCTGAGGGGGAACACGACACCATGCAGAGCCCGCTTTTCGCGTTCAACGACTCGCAGTCCCAGGACCGCTACAGCCTCCAGAACAAGCAGATGCTGCGCATCGTCCTGGAGGGCCACGACGACATCCTCGCCCGCAAGGGCACGATGGTCGCCTACCAGGGGCTCGTCGAGTTCGACGCCGAGTACCAGAACAACCAGCAGGCACGCGCGCGTGCCTACACCGGCGAGGGCCTCAGCCTGATGCGCTGCCACGGGCAGGGCACGCTCTTCCTCGCCAACCTCGCCCAGCACATCCACGTGGTGGACGTCGAGCAGGACGGCCTGACCGTCGACAGCAGTTACGTCCTCGCGATGGACTCCTCGCTGCACCACGAGGTCATCGCCGTGGACAGCCAGTACGGCATCTCCGGCTCCGGGAAGTACCAGCTCAACATCACCGGCCGCGGCAAGGTCGCCCTGATGACCTCGGGCGCGCCGCTGATGATGCAGGTCACGCCGGACAAGTACGTCAACTGCGACGCCGACGCGATCGTCGCCTGGTCCACCGGACTGCGCGTCCAGATGCAGGCCCAGACGCATTCCTCCGGGGTGTGGCGGCGCCGCGGCAACACCGGCGAGGGCTGGGAGCTGAGCTTCATGGGCAGCGGCTACGCGCTCGTCCAGCCCAGCGAACTCCTGCCGCCGCAGAACGCGGCGATCGGCCAGGGCCTCGCCGCGCAGTACGGCATGGGCCAGCACGGCGCCCACGCGCAGAACCAGGGCAACGTCTGGAGCTGAGCGTCCAGTAGAGCGACACGTAAGGGGCGCCCGCCATTGCGGGTGCCCCTTACCGCCTCAGAGCCGGGCGCGGGTCGCTTCGAGCAGTCGTACGACCGACTTGTCCGCTACGGCCGCCACCTCGTCGTAGGCGAACCAGCGCAGGTCGAGGGACTCGTCGCTGATCTCCTGGACGGCGCCCGGGGGTGCCACGACCGCGTACTGGACGTCGTAGTGGCAGTGGCACGGCGCCGGGATCGGGTGGCGGTCCAGGCGGGCCGGGCCGCCCGGCAGCAGCGTCAGTCCGGTGATGCCGGACTCCTCCCCGGCCTCGCGCAGGGCGGCGGCCTCCAGTGAGGTGTCCTCCGGCTCGCAGTGACCGCCCATCTGCAGCCACATGCGCAGCTTCTTGTGCAGGGTCAGCAGGACCCTGCCGTGCTCGGGATCGATCACCAGGGCGCTCGCCGTGACATGACCGGAGTGGCAGGACTTCCACATGCCGTCCGGGTGCTCGGCGAGGTGGTCCAGGTAGGCCTGGCGCAGGTCCGCCTGGTCCTCGTAGCTCTTGAGTACGAGGACCGCGTCGTCGTGCAGGCTCACTCGGAGTCGTCGTCCTTCTTCTTCAGGTCCGGCTTCTCCTCGGTGCCGCTCGCCGCCTCGCCGAGCATCTTGTCCAGCTCGGAGAAGTCCAACTGCTCGCGGTGCACGAAGCCGTCCGGGTCGTCCAGGTCGGAGGCCGTCGGCAGCATGTCGGGGTGGGCCCACAGGCCGTCACGGCCGTCGACACCGCGCGCGTCGGTGAGCGAGGCCCACAGCCGGGAGGCGTCGCGCAGCCGACGCGGGCGCAGCTCCAGGCCGATCAGCGTGGCGAACGTCTGCTCGGCGGGACCGCCCGTCGCACGACGGCGCCGCAGGGTCTCGCGGAGCGCGTCGGCGGACGTCAGACGCGGCTTCGCGGCGGCGTGGACCACCGCGTCCACCCAGCCCTCGACCAGCGCCAGAGCCGTCTCCAGACGGGCCAGGGCGGCCTTCTGCTCGGGCGTGTCCTCCGGCTGGAACATGCCCTGCTGGAGGGCGTCCTGCAACTGCTCCGGGTTCTGCGGGTCGAACTGGCCGACCACGTCCTCCAGCTTGGCGGTGTCGACCTTGATCCCGCGCGCGTACCCGTCGACCGCGCCGTACAGGTGCGAGCGCAGCCACGGCACGTGGGCGAACAGGCGCTGGTGGGCGGCCTCGCGCAGGGCGAGGTAGAGCCGCACCTCCTCCTGCTGGATGCCGAGGTCCTTGCCGAACGCCTCGATGTTCAGCGGCAGCAGCGCGGCCTTGCCGACCGGGCCGAGCGGCAGACCGATGTCGGTCGAGCCGACGACCTCGCCCGCGAGCGTGCCCACGGCCTGCCCGATCTGCGTGCCGAACATGGCGCCGCCCATGGAGCGCATCATGCCGATCAGCGGGCCCGCCATGGCCTGCATCTCCTCGGGCAGGACGTCACCCATGGCCGCGCCGACGCGCTCGGCGACCGGGTCCACGAGCTCCTTCCAGGCCGGCAGGGTCGCCTCGACCCACTCCGCGCGGGACCACGCCACGGCGGAGCCGGAGCCGGACGGCAGCGAGGTCGCGTCGTCCAGCCACAGGTCGGCGAGACGGACGGCCTCCTCGACCGCGCTGCGCTCGGCGGGGCCGACACTCGCGTCCTTGGTGCCGTCCTGGGTGCCCTGGGAGACCGTCTGGCGGGCGATCTGCTTGGCCATGTCCCAGTTCACCGGGCCGCCCTCGTACGAGAGCATCTGGCCCAACTGCTGGAACGCGGCGCCCAGGTCGGTGGGGTTCAGGGAGCCGAACATGGCTGCGAGCGGATTGTCCGCGCCGGGGCCGCCAAGGCCCCCGGCACCGGGCAGCCCGCCAAAACCGAACGGGTTGGCCGGTCCCTGACCACCACCGCTCTCCTGGTCCTTCTTCTTGCCCTCGTCGCCGTCGTCCGGCTCCTCCGGCGGAAGGCCGAATCCGAATGGGGTGTCACTCACGGGATTCCTCGGCTGGTAAGGCCGCCGGTTCTCTCCGACGGCACGACTGCCCTTCAACACCACCCAGCGTAGACACCGCGAGCCGATCGGGCCTCGGTGCTTCGCCGAGACCTGGCCTGCGGCAGGATGGATGCCACCTGGTCCGGACGCGTCACGCGCGTCCGTACTGAAGACAACCGCTGGAGACGCCCGGTGAGTTCCCCAGATCCGCAGGTTCGCGCAGCGCGAAACCACTCAACCAGTCCCGCCGTGCGCGGGCCCGTCGTCGCGGTCACCGGCGCCGCGTCCGGGATCGGGGCGCTCCTCACCGAGCGGCTCGCCGCCTCCGACGAGATCAAGCAGGTCATCGCCATCGACGAGCGGCGCGGCGAGTGCGCGGCGGCCCAGTGGCACATCCTCGACGTACGGGATCCGGCCATCGCGGAGAAGCTGCGCGGCGCGGACGTCGTCGTCCATCTGGCGCTGGACCTCGATCTGGAGACGGACCCGGCCGCCCGTTCGGCGTACAACGTGCGGGGGACGCAGACCGTGCTGACGGCCGCCGCGGCGGCCGGTGTCCACCGGGTCGTGCTCTGCACCTCGGCGATGGTCTACGGAGCGCTGCCCGACAACGAACTGCCGCTGTCGGAGGACGCCGAGCTGCGGGCCACCGCGGAGGCCACCGGAGTGGGCGACCTCCTGGAGGTCGAGCGGCTCGCACGGCGCGCGCCCCGGGCGCACCCCGGGCTCAATGTCACCGTCGTACGCCCCGGAGTGCTCGTCGGCGGCACCGACACCGCGCTGACCAGGTACTTCGAGTCGCCCCGGCTGCTCGTGGTGGCCGGGTCTCGGCCCGCCTGGCAGTTCTGCCATGTCGAGGACCTGTGCAGCGCGCTGGAGTACGCGGTCCTGGAGAAGGTCGACGGGGAACTGGCCGTCGGCTGCGACGGATGGCTGGAGCAGGAGGAGGTCGAAGAGCTGAGCGGCATCCGGCGCATGGAGCTGCCGTCGGCGGTCGCGCTCGGCGCCGCCGCCCGGCTGCACCGCATCGGACTCACCCCGTCCCCGGCCGGCGACCTGGCGTACACGATGTACCCGTGGGTGGTGAGCGGGAGTCGGCTGCACGACGCGGGCTGGCGGCCGCAGTGGACCAACGAGGAAGTGCTCGCGGAGCTGCTGGAGGAGGTCTCCGGCCGGCACACCGTGGTCGGGCGCCGGCTGGGCCGCAAGGACGCGACGGCGGCCGGTGCGGCGGGCGCGACGGTCGCGCTGCTGGGCGCGGCGGCGGTCGTACGACGGGCACGCAAGGCCCGGCGCCGGATCTGACCAGCGCGCTGCCGCACCACGCCTCCCATGACCCTCCTAGAAAGCGCGCCCCCTGTAGGACGCTCCAAACAGGCACGCGCGCGTGCCGGGCGAACGTGCTATTCCGAGCTGTCGTCGGGGTGGGGCACGATGGAGGCATGGCATCCACGATCGACCATCCCGGTGAGCAGGCCGCGCAGGATCCCGTCAAGCTGATCGGGATCCGGGAGACGCCCCTCTCCGTGGACGAGGTCTTCCGGGCCGTCGGGGACGACGCGGCCGGTGGGACGGCGTTGTTCGTCGGGACCGTCCGCGATCACGACGGCGGTGCCGATGTCGACCGACTGGGGTATTCCTGCCACCCCAGTGCCGAGGCCGAGATGCGGCGCATCGCCGAGAAGGTCGTCGCGGACTACCCGGTGCGGGCGCTGGCCGCCGTCCACCGGGTGGGGGAGCTCGAGATCGGGGACCTGGCGGTCGTCGTCGCCGTGTCGTGCCCCCACCGGGGCGAGGCCTTCGAGGCCTGCCGGAAGCTGATCGACGATCTCAAGCACGAGGTGCCGATCTGGAAGCACCAGAGGTTCTCCGACGGCACCGAGGAGTGGGTCGGCGCCTGCTGACGAGCTGATGACCGCTCACCGACTTCTCACCCGCCCTCCGGTTGCGTAACCGCCCCCCTGCCATGAGCGTTGTCACTGGGGCTGGTTAATGTGCTGATCAGTCAGTTGCGGTGACTCATGTGGGGTTGGGAGGTCGGCATGGCGGCGCTCGCCTGGTTGCTGATTCCGCTGATGGCCGCGATCGGTGCAGGTCTGTGGGGCAGTTGGGCCAACAGAACCCGCAAGATACGCAGCGACGGCCCGGAACTGGACGGCTACGCCCGCTTCCGCGAGGCCATGGAGAAGTCCCACTCGGGCATGTGATCGGAAGTCGGCCCTGACGGTGCGCTGACAGAAGCGTCCCGTACTGTCGTGCCATGCCACGCCGCACCGCGACGATGCTCGCCTCCACCCTGATGCTGATCGCGCTCCTGTGCGCGGGAGTCTTCATCACAGTCCCGTACGCGGAGATGTCACCGGGCCCGACGGTGAACACGCTCGGGAACCACGACGGCGAGCCGGTACTGCAGATCAACGGGCGCAAGACCTACCCGACGACCGGTCACCTGAACATGACGACGGTCCGGGTCACCAGCGCCGACTACAACATGAACCTCGTCGAGGCCGTGTACGGCTGGCTCGCCCACGACAACAAGGTCGTCCCGCACGACACGCTGTACCCCGACGGCAAGACGGAGCAGCAGTCCACCCAGGAGAACGCCGAGGAGTTCAGCCAGTCCCAGGAGAGCGCCAAGGTCGCCGCCCTGGACCAGCTCGGTATCCCGGTGACGTCCTGGGTGATCGTCTCGACGGTCGTCAAGGACTCCCCGGCCGAGGGCAAGCTGCACGCCGGTGACGTGATCAAGGCCGTGGACGGTACGACGGTGAAGCAGCCCGACGACGTCGCGAAACTGGTGACCAAGCACAAGCCGGGCGAGAACGTCGTGTTCACGATCGTGCCCGCCAAGGAGCAGGCCGCCGCCGTGAAGGCCAACAAGACGGCGACCGCGACCAAGAAGATCACGATCACCACCGCGACGTCCGACGACAGCGGCGCCAAGCGCGCCATCGTCGGCATCTCGGCCGGGACCGATCACACGTTCCCGTTCACCATCGACATCAAGCTCGCGGACGTCGGCGGCCCGAGCGCCGGCCTCATGTTCGCGCTCGGCATCTACGACAAGCTCACCCCGGGCGACCTCACCGGCGGCAAGTTCGTGGCCGGCACCGGCACCATCGACGACGACGGCAAGGTCGGCCCGATCGGCGGCATCTCCATGAAGACCGTCGGCGCGCGCAGCAAGGGCGCGAAGTACTTCCTGACCCCCGCCGAGAACTGCGCGGAGGCCGCCAAGGACACCCCCAGCGGCCTCCAGCTCGTCAAAGTGAACACCATCAAGGACGCGATCAGCTCCCTGAAGCTGATCAACAGCGGCAAGACCGTCGACCTGCCGAAGTGCTCCACCAAGAGCTGAACACGCCCTGGCTACGACTCTGGGGGCGTCCTCGAACGGAGGGCGCCCCCAGAGTCGTAGCCAAGGAGGTCGTCAGTCCTCGAAGGTCGCCGACAGGGCCTCGGCGAGGCCCGGGACCAGGGCGCCGCCCGTGAGGACCTCCGTGGGGGAGTCCTTCTCGCGCAGCCGCAGGGCCGAGTCGCGGGTGCCGTCGCGCAGGACCGCGACCGTCATGCGGACCTCCTGGCGGTCCGGGTGCTGGGCGACCCACTGGGTGAGCTTCTTCTCGCTCAGCCCGTCCGGGACGGAGGCCTCTGCGGACGGCGGCAGCATCAGCCGCTCGACGGTGAGCGCGCAGCCGACCACCGCGTCGGGCCAGGCGATCGTGCCGAGGAACTCGTCCAGCGGCTTTCCGGCCGGGATCTCCTCCTGCTCGATCGGGGTGAGACCGGAGGCCTCGGACTCGTCCCGCAGGCCGAGTTGGGCCGCGAGGCCGGGTTCCTGGGCCCGCAGCCGCGCGGTGTCTACGAGGGCGAAGAGGCGAGCGGGCTGGTCCCAGCCGAGGCCGGCGGCGTACTCGTCGATCTCGAGCACGGCCCGGGTGAGGGGGTTCGCTGCCATGGGAGTGTTGGACATGGTCACAATCCTGCCTCGTTCATGGCCGGAATCGGGAACCGAGTAAACGGTGAGTAAGTTGCATAGGTGTGGGCCCGCGATCACGCGGGGCTACGGAGGGTCCGCGAACCCGGGGACCTGACGCAACGACAGCGACCAACAGCGAACTTCGAGGTGCGCACCTTGGCTTTCCAGATGCCGGACCGCGGCGGAGGCCCGACAGGGCCGCGGATCAGAGTGGGCCGCCCGTCCCGGCGTGTCCGGACGTTGCTCATGACACTGGGCGTCCTTGCCGTACTCGGCATGGCGTTCACGATGTTCGCGGGCTTCTGGACGGACTGGCTCTGGTACCGGTCGGTGCATTACTCGTCCGTGTTCACCACCACCCTGTCGACCAAGATCGGGCTCTTCTTCGTCTTCGGCCTGCTGATGGCGGCCGCGGTCGGGGTGAACATCTGGCTGGCGCACCGACTGCGCCCGCCGCTCAGCGCCATGTCGATGGAGCAGCAGAGCCTCGACCGCTACCGCATGGGCATCGCGCCGTACAAGAAGTGGCTGCTGCTGGCGATCACCGCCCTCGTCGGGCTGATCGCGGGCGCCTCGGCGTCCAGTCAGTGGCGGGTCTGGCTGATGTGGGTCAATGGCGTGCCCTTCCACCAGAAGGACCCGCAGTTCCATCTCGACGTCTCCTTCTACGCCTTCGACCTGCCCTGGTACCGCTTCCTGCTCGGCTTCGGCTTCGCCGCCGCGATCCTCTCGCTGCTCGCCGCCGCGCTGACCCACTACCTGTACGGCGGCCTGCGCATCACCAGCCCGGGCGCGCGGGCCACGGCCGCCGCCACCGGACATCTGTCGGTGCTGCTCGGCATCTTCGTCGCCCTCAAGGCGGTCGCCTACTGGCTCGACCGGTACGGACTCGCGGTCAAATCAAGCGACTTCAAGGCGACCGGTGACTGGACGGGCCTTAGGTACGTCGACGCGAACGCGTATCTGCCGGCCAAGACGATCCTGTTCTGCATCGCCGTCATCTGCGCGCTGTTGTTCTTCGCCACCCTGTGGCGGCGCACCTGGCAGCTCCCCGTCATCGGCTTCGGTCTGATGGTGCTCTCCGCGATCCTCATCGGGGGCCTGTACCCGGCGATCGTCCAGAAGTTCACGGTCCAGCCAAACGAACAGGCCAAGGAAGCCCCGTACGTCCAGAAGAACCTCAAGGCGACGCGCGAGGCCTACGGCATCGACGACACCAAGGTCACGGAGTACTCGGGGACGAGCACCACCAAGGACAAGGCCAAGCTGCGCTCCGACGTCGACTCCACGGCGAGCATCCGCATCGTGGACCCGAACATCGTCTCGCCCACCTTCCAGCAGCTCCAGCAGATCAGGAACTACTACGCGTTCCCGACCAACCTGGATGTCGACCGGTACACCAAGGACGGCAAGGACCAGGACACGGTCATCGGTCTGCGTGAGCTGAACCTCAACGGCATTCCGAAGAACAACTGGATCAACGACCACTTCCGCTACACCCATGGCTACGGCGTGGTCGCCGCCAAGGGCACGGAGGCCGACTCCGAGGGCCGCCCGGTCTTCACCGAGTCCGATCTGCCGTCCACGGGCGACCTCGGCACGTACGAGCAGCAGATCTACTACGGCGAGAAGACCACCACGTACTCGATCGTCGGCGGTCCCCAGAAGGAGATCGACTACTCCGACGACAGCGGCGAGAAGACCACCAGCTACAAGGGCAAGAGCGGGGTCAGCCTCTCCAACCCGCTCAACCGGGCCGCGTACGCGGTGGCTTTCAACGAGCCGCAGATGCTCTACTCCGGTGCCATCGGCGACGGTTCGCGGATCCTGTACAACCGCACGCCCAAGGAGCGCGTCGAGGCGGTGGCGCCCTGGCTGACCATCGACGGCGACGCCTACCCGGCGGTCGTGGACGGCCGTATCCAGTGGATCGTGGACGCGTACACGACCAGCAACGGATACCCGTACGCCTCGCGGACCACCCTCGGTGACACCACGGCCGACTCGCTGACCGCCTCCAACAACAACCGCGCGGTGGTGGCCCAGCAGAACCAGGTCAACTACATCCGCAACTCGGTGAAGGCGACCGTCGACGCGTACACCGGTCAGGTCAAGCTCTACCAGTGGGACACCGAGGACCCGGTCCTGAAGACCTGGATGAAGGCGTTCCCGGGCACGGTCAAGTCCAAGGCCGACATCTCGTCCTCGCTGATGGCCCATCTCCGGTATCCGCAGGACCTGTTCAAGGTCCAGCGCGAGCTGCTCACCCGGTACCACGTGACGGACGCGCAGACGTTCCTCAGCGGCAGCGAGGTGTGGCAGGTGCCGGACGACCCGACCAACAAGTCGGGCAGCGCGGTGCCGCCGTACTACCTGAGCATGAAGATGCCGGACCAGTCCGCGCAGGCGTTCTCGCTGACGACGACGTTCACACCGAACGGCAGAGACAACCTCAGCGCCTTCATGGCCGTCGACTCCGAGGCCGGCACCCCTGATTACGGCAAGATCAGAATCCTGAAGCTGCCGACCAGTACGACCGTCGGCGGACCCAAACAGGTGCAGAGCGCCTTCAACTCGGAACAGGACATCGCCGAGTCCATCAAGCTGCTCAAGGGCGGCGACTCCGACATCGAGTACGGCAACCTGCTGACGGTGCCGCTCGACGGGGGACTGCTGTACGTGGAGCCCGTCTACGTACGCGGTGGTGGACTCAAGTACCCGCTGCTGCGCAAGGTGTTGGTGGCCTACGGAGGCAAGACCGCCTTCGAGGACACGCTGGACGAGGGGCTCAACAAGGTCTTCGGGGCCGAGAGTTCGACGACCACGCCACCGGACGAGAGCACCAGTCCACCGACATCCACTAACCCGACGGTCCAACAGGCCCTGACCGACGCCCAGAAGGCCTTCGACGCCGGGCAGGAAGCCCTGAAGAAGGGTGACTGGGAGGCGTACGGCCAGGCGCAGAAGGATCTCCAGGCCGCGCTGAAGCGGGCGGAGGACGCGCAGGCCGCGGCAGGCAAGAGCAAGAGCAGCGCCAGTCCCAGCAGTAGTCCGAGTCCGAGCGCCAGCCCCAGTAGCGGATAGGGAAAAGCCCACCTCACGCCCGTGGTACGGTTGCAACACAACGGCGCGGGGTGGAGCAGCTCGGTAGCTCGCTGGGCTCATAACCCAGAGGTCGCAGGTTCAAATCCTGTCCCCGCTACTGATCGCGAAGGCCCGGATCCTTTCCAGGATCCGGGCCTTCGCGCTGTGCGAACGCATGTGCCGACGAGGGTGACGGCCGTGCCGCCGGGGGGACTTGGTGAAACCGTGTTTTGCTTGTCTCTCTGTGGGCATGTCGACAAAACGCTGTAGAGACCTCACTGGCTGCGGTATACCAGGTGTACCCAGGTTGCAGGTGGTGCGACGATGGACGTTATGGGGGACAAGGCAACTCTGTTGGATACAGGGCGTTTTGTGCAGCCTTCCGACCGGGACGAAACCGGGGACGGGGAGGCTGTCGACGAGGCACGCACACGGCTCGCCGCGCAGGCCGGCGACGTCGAGGCGACGAGTGTCCTCGGAGCCATACTGCTGCGCCGCGGTGATCTCGACGGAGCCGAGCCCCTGCTGCGTGCCGCCACCGCCGAGGGTGACCGGGCCGCGGCCAACAACCTGGGTGTCCTCCTGCACCAGCGCGGATACACCGACGAGGCCGCCGGATGGTGGCGGATCGCCGCCGTGGCCGGCTCCGCCGCCGCCGCGCACGCGCTCGGCCGCTACCACCGCGAGCGCGGCGACGAGCCCGCCGCCGAGTACTGGCTGCGCCAATCCGCCGAACAGGGCCACGCGCTGGGCGCGTACGCCCTCGCCGACCTGCTGGAGCACCGCGGGGACACCGCGGCCGAGCGATGGATGCGCTCCGCCGCCGAGCGCGGGCACCGCGAGGCCGCGTACCGGCTGGCACGGGCGCTTGATCACAAAGCGGCACAGGAGACGCAGGAGGGCGAGAGCGGCGCTGACAACGGTGTCGAGGCGTCCGCAGGGGGCGAGTCCGAGCAGTGGTACCGGCAGGCCGCCGCGCGCGGCCATCAGCGGGCCGCGCTGCACCTCGGGGCGATCCTGGAGAAGCGGGGCGAGCTGAAGGAGGCCGGGCGCTGGTATCTGACCTCCGCCAAGGACGGCGAGGCCCGCGCCGCCTGCGCCCTCGGCTTCCTGCTGCGCGACGCCGGCGACACCGAGAGCGCCGCCGTGTGGTGGCTGCGCGCCGCCCAGGACGGCGACGGCAACGCGGCCAACGCGCTGGGCGCGCTGCACGCCGAGCGCGGCGAGACGCAGACCGCCGAGCGCTGGTACCGGGCCGCGATGGACGCCGGTGATGTGAACGGCGCGTACAACCTCGGCCTGCTCTGCGCCGAGCAGGCCCGGACCGCGCACGCCGAGCAGTGGTACCGGCGGGCGGCCTACGCCGGACACCGCGAGGCGGCGAACGCGCTGGCCGTGCTGCTGCTCCAGGGCGGCGACGCGACCGGCGCCGAGCCGTGGTTCTCCAAGGCCGCCGAGGCCGGCAGCGTGGACGCCGCCTTCAACCTCGGGATCCTCTTCGCCGGGCGCGGCGAGGAGGCCGTAGCGCTGCCCTGGTACGAACGGGCGGCCGCCGCGGGGCACACCGAAGCGGCCTTGCAGGTCGGCATCGCCCGGCTGCGGGACGGCGACGAGCCGGAGGCCGAGCGGCATCTGCGCTGCGCGGCCGGCGGGGGGAGCGCGGAGGCGGCGTACCGGCTGGCCTCGGTGCTCGACGCGCGGCGACCGCCCACGCCCGCCCACGAGTTGGGCGAGCAGGTGCACGAGAAGACCGAGTGCGAGGAGTGGTACGAGCGGGCGGCTTCGCAGGGGCACCGGCGCGCCCAGGTGCGGGTCGGGATGCTGGCCGCCGCGCGCGGCGATGTCGTCGAGGCGGCCCGCTGGTACCGCGAGGCGGCCGAGGCCGGGTCCCGCAACGGTGCCTTCAACCTCGGGCTGCTGCTGGCCCGCGAGGGCAGCGAGCCGGAGGCGGCGGTGTGGTGGGCACGGGCCGCCGACGCGGGGCACGGGCGGGCGGCCTTGCGGCTGGCCCTGGTTTACGCGCGTCGCGGGGAGCTGGCCGAGGGGCAGCGCTGGGCGGACCGGGCGGTGACGCTCGGGCCGGGGGAGGTGTCCGAGCGGGCGGCCCGGCTGCGGGACGCGCTGCGGCAGGAACTGACCGCGTGATGTCGGACCAGCCGGGACCGGCGAAACGAGCGCCGCTGACCTGCACTGTTAAACGATTTGCTTCTTCCCGCGTCCCTGACGTAACGTTGCATTCATCGACGCGGGGTGGAGCAGCTCGGTAGCTCGCTGGGCTCATAACCCAGAGGTCGCAGGTTCAAATCCTGTCCCCGCTACTGAAGGCCGAGGGCCGGAATCCGAAAGGGTTCCGGCCCTCGGTCGTTTCTACGGCTGATGCCCCACCGCCTCCTCGTACAGCGAGCGGTCCAACGTCCGGGACTCGGGCAGCGTGGCCCCCTTCGACACGCCCGCCGCCTTGTACGCGGCCTGCAATCGCGTCGTCGTACCCGAGCGGATCTCCCAGTCCATGGTGAGCGACGGCGTCGACTTCAGGACCGCCTCGTCCGTCTTCAGGAGTTTCGCCAGGTAGGCGACGAAGCTCGGGTCGCTCTTGTAGTCGTTCGCGAAGTACGTGTTCACCGTGCGGATGTAGGCCCGCATCAGGGCCACCCCGGCGTCCACGTCGTCGTGCAGGAGCGTGCGGCCGTAGAGCATGCCGCCCAGGGGCTCGCCGAGGGGCTGGCCGCCCAGGAAGGCATAGCGCGGGTTGTCGTCGACCTTGCGCCAGACCGGGTCCAGGAGCCAGGCGGAGTCGACACCGCCGTTCTGGAGGGCGGTGAGGACGTCGGCCGAACCGAGCTGCTGGTACTGGATCTTGTCGAGGCCGCCGCCGTGGTTCGCGAGGGCCTTCTCCATGGGGTACGCGATCACCGAGCCCTTGCCGATCATCGTGCCCATCCTGCGGCCCGCCATCCGGACGTCGGCCGCCGCCTCGCCGTTCCTCAGCTTCACCCACAGGCCGCTCTTCGACCGGGGGTCGGGCGAGAAGTTCCCAGCGACCCACTTGATGTCGAAGCCACCCTGGACGCCGTTCATGACGGCCGCCTCCGGAGCGGCCCACATCGCGTCGATGTCCCCCTTGGCCAGCAGCGGCAGCGCGTCCGGGGTCGGCAGCACCTTGAGGGTGACGTCCAGGCCCTCCTTCTTGAACTCGCCCTTGTCCAGGGCGACTTCGAGCGGGGCGACGTACTCCGCGCTCAGGGTTCCGGTCGCGATCGTCAACTTCCGCGTCTTGGGGAGGGGTTGGGCGGAGGGGGCGAGTGGCTGGCAGCGGGCCGGGACGCGGGTGGGGGAGAGGTCCGCCGGGTCGGTCCAGGACGACTTGCCGCAGCCGTCGACGGGCTTGATCGTGCGGCCGCCCGCGGCTGCCGTGCCCGAAGACCCGGAATCCCCCGCGTACTTGGACGAGCAGCCCGCCGATGCCAACAGAGCGGCCACGACGACCACCACACCGTACGCACGCCTTCTCATGACTGCCCCCGTCCTCGGTCCCGCGGTGCCCATGGGGTGAGCAACCGGCCTGCCACACGCACCAGTTCGGAGAAGACGACCCCCAGGACCGCGACGCACACGATGCCGACGAACATCACGTCGTTCTCGAACAGTGCGCGGGAGTCGAAGATCAGATGACCCAGGCCGTTCGTCGCGGCGATCTGTTCCGAGGCCACGATGACCAGGACGGCCACGCCCGCCGCGATCCGGGCGCCGACCAGGACCGCGGGGAGCGAGGCGGGCAGGAGGACGTGGCGGAACATCTGCCACGGGCCGGCGCCGAAGACCAGGCCCGCGTCCCGGTGGCCGGAGGGGATCGCAAGGACAGCCGACATCGTCGAGATCCACACGAAGAAGAAGACCGTGGCGGCCACCAGCGCCACCTGCGGGCCCTCGCCCAGGCCGAACATGTTCAGGAAGATCGGCAGCAGGGCCAGTTTCGGTACGACGTACAGGGCGTCCAACAGCGGTTCCAGCGCTGCCCGGACGAGCGAGAGGGAACCCATCAGCAGGCCCAGCGTGTACCCGGCTGCCGTGCCGATCGCGTAGCCGCCCAGGACGCGCTTGGTGGTGGCCCACACGTCCGGCCACAGGTCGCCGGCGGCGGCCCGGTCCCAGCCGTCGGAGAAGATCGTGGAGGGAGCCGGGTAGACGCGGGGGTCGATCCAGCCCTGGGTGGCGGCCAGTTGCCACCACAGGATCAGGACGAGGGGTACGGCGACGGCGAGCGAGAGTTCCAGTGCGCGTCGGCGGCGGTGGGTGCGGACCGGATGGAGTTCGTGCGGGCCAGGACGGCGGACCAGGACCGGTTCCTCGCGGCCGGGGGCGATCGTGGTCATGCGGGCACCGCCTCCTTCCGCAGCAGTTCCCACAACTCGCCCTTCAGAGCGGTGAATTCGGGGGTGTCACGGATGTCGCCGGTGCGCGGGCGCGGGAACGGCGGGCGATGCTCGGCGATGATCCGGCCAGGCCGGGCGGACATCACCAGCACGCGGTCGCCGAGGACCAGCGCCTCCTCCAGGCTGTGCGTGATGAAGAGGGTGGTCGTGCGCAAGGTCTGGGTGATCTCCAGGAGTTCGTCCTGGAGGATCGTGCGGAGCTGGGCGTCCAGGGCGGCGAACGGCTCGTCCATCAGCAGGAGTTCGGGTTCTACGGCGAGTGCGCGGGCGATGGCGACCCGCTGGCGCATACCACCGGAGAGGGTCGCCGGGTAGGCGTGCGCGAAGTCGGCGAGGCCCATGCGGGCCAGCCACTCGTCGGCGCGGGCGTTCGCCTCGCGGCGCGGTACGCGCTGGACGTCCAGGCCGAAGCGGACGTTGGCGCGGACCGACTTCCAGTCGTAGATGCCGTAGTCCTGGAAGATCATGGCCGCCGGGCGCGGGCTGGACGTGCGGATCTCCAGGGTGCCCGTGCTGGGGCGCAGCAGGCCCGCGGCGATGCGCAGGAGGGTGGACTTGCCGCAGCCGGACGGGCCGACCAGGCAGACGAACTCGCCCGGGGCGACGGCGAGTTCGAGCGGGCCGAGGGCGCGGACCTGGTGCGGGGCGCGGCCGAAGGCGCGGGTCAGTTGGGTGGCGTGGAGTTTTGGGTGCGGGTCTCCCACGGTTGCTCCTCGCGGAGTGCGGTACGTCCGTCTGCACGGGTGGGGGGTGCCGGACGACGATATGACGGACCGTCAGATTCGGGAAGGCCGTACGCAGCACAAAGCCCCGGCATCCGTGTCGAACGGATGCCGGGGCCTGCGAAGGGACTTGCTACGCGCTCGCGCAGTTCGGGCACAGTCCGCGGTACGTCACCTCGACGTCCGAGACCGTGAAGCCGAAGCGCTCCGAGTCGGGGAGGTCGGCGAGCGGGTTGCCGCCCGGGTGGACGTCGCGGATCTGGCCGCACTGGGCGCAGACCAGGTGGTGGTGCGGGCTGTGCGCGTTCGGGTCGTAGCGCTTGGCTCGCTTGTCGGTGGCGACTTCGAGGACCTCGCCGAGGGAGACCAGCTCACCGAGCGTGTTGTAGACCGTCGCCCGGGAGATCTCCGGGAGCTTGGCCACGGCGCGGGAGTGGACCTCGTCGGCGGTCAGGTGGACGTGGTCGCCGTCGAGCACTTCGGCCACGACACGTCGCTGTGCGGTCATCCGCCATCCGCGTCCGCGCAGCCGCTCCAGAAGGTCACTCATGCAGGCCAGCCTAACAGCAACGTGACCAGTTCACGAATAGGTGTGACTTTGGAGGGCTGCTGGACTTGGACTGAATCCAATCACTGCTCAGGTCACTGTTCAGGTCACTGCTCAGACGGGGACCTGCTGTCGTGCGGGTGCCCAGCAGCGGATGATGTCGCGGACCGAGACGATTCCGGCGGGCTCGGCGCGGTCGAGGACGATGAGATGGCGGAAGCCGCCGTGGGCCATCGCGCTCGCCGCGTCCTCCAGCGTCCAGGCCGGGGTGGCGAACACGACGTCGGTGGTGGTGTGGGCGCCGGCGCGCTCGGTGTCCGGGTTCTGGCCCCGGCCGATCGAGTTGAGGATGTCGCGTTCGGTGAGGATCCCGATACCGCCGGCGTCGGGATCGAGGACGACGGCCGCGCCGACATGACGCGAGGACATCAGGGCGGCTGCCTGGCGGAGGGTGTGGGCGGGGCCGATGGTGAGAACCACCGTGCTCATGGCGTCGCGGACCAGGATGGGATGCAGCATGGGGTGAGGCCACCTCCTAGGGAATCCGTGTCGGTTCACGGGTCTCGGGCCCGTCGGTTGCCGGCCGAGGCTTCGCTAGTTACCGGATTCACAAGTTCACAAGTGGGGGGACTCTCAGGGTCGCAGGTAAAGCACGGGTCAACAAGGGGGCGCGGGTGGCTGGTTGGGGGCGTGTACAGGCGTCCCGTCAGGCTCAGTAGCGCTGGTTGAGATACCCCAGAAACTCGTCGTGCAGGATGCCGTTCGACGCCGCCGCGTTGCCGCTGTGCGGGCCCGGGCGGCCGTCGAGGCCCGTGAAGGTGCCGCCGGCCTCGGTGACGATGATCGCGTTGGCGGCCATGTCCCACAGGGAGAGTTCGGGTTCGGCGCAGATGTCGACCGAGCCCTCGGCGACCATCATGTAGGGCCAGAAGTCGCCGTACGCGCGCGTGCGCCACACCTCGCGGGTCAGGTCCAGGAAGCCGCCGAGGCGGCCCTGGTCCTCCCAGCCGGTGAGGGAGGAGTACGCGAAGGAGGCGTCCGAGAGCTCGGAGACCTGGGAGACGCGCAGGCGGGTGGCGGAGGACAGGCTGCGGCCGGTGTAGGCGCCGTGGCCCTTCGCGGCCCACCAGCGGCGGCCCAGGGCGGGCGCGGAGACCAGGCCGACGACCGGCTGGAAGCCGCCCTCCGACGCCTCCGTCAGGGAGATCAGCGTGGCCCACACCGGGACGCCGCGTACGTAGTTCTTGGTGCCGTCGATCGGGTCGATCACCCAGCGGCGGGGGCCGGTGCCCTCGATGCCGTACTCCTCGCCGAGGACCGCGTCGCGCGGGCGGGCGCGCTGGAGATGGCCGCGGATCAGTTCCTCGGCGGCCTTGTCCGCCTCGCTGACCGGAGTCATGTCCGGCTTGGTCTCGACCTTGAGATCGAGCGCCTTGAACCGCGCGGTCGTCGCGGCGTCGGCGGCGTCCGCGAGGACATGGGCGAGGCGCAGGTCATCGTGATAGTCGGCCATGCGTGAACCGTATCTTCAGCGGTCGCGCCGGGGCTACAGGGTCCGGTGCGCGAAACGGGAGGTGACGGGAGGTGACGAGAGGTGGGGGACCGTCATGTCCTTCCCCTGAGCGGCGCTCTCCCCGTCAACTCCCGCGCGCGATGGCCGAAGTGCGCCCCCTGGCGCCGCCGCGAACCCTTGACAGTGCTCCTGTGCGCGTCAAATCTGGGCGCAGAGCCGCTCGTCCCCGGGAGGCGGATGATGCCTGCAGCGCGGGAATCCCTGTTGGACGCCGCTTATACGGCGCTGGCACGCCGGTCGTGGTCCACCGTACGGATGGTGGACGTGGCCGCCGCGGCCGGAGTGTCCCGACAGACGCTGTACAACGAGTTCGGCAGCAAGGAGGGGCTCGCGCGGGCCCTGGTCAGAAGGGAGGCCGACGGATATCTCGTCGGCGTCGACCGGGCGCTGGGCGCCCATGCCGACGCCCGGGACCGGCTGACCGCGACCGCCGAGTGGACCGCGTCGGCGGCCCGCGAGAACGCGCTGGTACGCGCCATGCTCACCGGCTGCTGGAGCGAACGGCTGCCCTCGCCGACCCTGTCCGCCGTGCCGTCCTCCTCGGCCGTACCGGCACAGCGCCGGGCCGACGGACCGCTGCCCTCGCCCGGCGACTTCGTGGCCGTCGTCCGCGATCGCGCGGTTGCGGCACTGGCCGGACCTGGAGCGGCCAGGCCGGACACCGCCGACCTGGCCCGGTCCTGTGAGCTCGTCGTACGTCTGGCGCTGTCCTGTGTGTCCGCGCCGCCCGGCGAGGGCGGGGTCGGGGAGTTGGTGCGCAGCGCGCTGGGGCCCAGCAAGTAACAACCGGTGGTCAGTGTGCGGAGCCCGACAGTTGGAGGCCGATCACGCCGATGATGACGAAGCTGATCGACACGATCTTCAGGGTCGACACCAGGTCGCCGAGGAAGATCATGCCGTAGATCGCGGTGCCGGCCGCGCCGATGCCGGTCCACACCGCGTAGGCGGGGCCCACGTCCAGCTTCCGGAGGGAGAGGGTGAGGAGGCCGAAGCTGCCCAGGGCGAAGGTGCAGAAGGCGACCGTGGGCCAAAGCCGGGTGAAGCCGTGGGACAGCTTCAGGCACACGGCGAAACCGGTCTCCAGAATTCCGGCCACGACAACCAGCAGCCACGCCATGTGCTGTCCTCCCGTTTGTCCGGCTCGGTGCGATTATGCACTTACCGAACTTGAGTCCCCACAAACACGCGGTGGTCGGCCGGTGATCAGTCGCCCTCGGTCCGCTCCCGGGTGGCCAGCAGCCGCCGTAGCGAATAGAGCCGCTGCGGGTCGGCGTGGCCGTCGGCGACCCACTGGTCCAGGGCGCAGTCCGGCTCGTCGTGGCTGCACGCGCGCGGGCAGTCGGCCGTGCCCGGCTCCAGGTCGGGGAAGGCCTTGATGACCCGGGACGGGTCCACGTGGTGCAGGCCGAAGGAGCGGACGCCCGGGGTGTCCACGACCCAGCCCGAGTCGTCGGGCAGCGGGATCGCGCGGGCCGAGGTCGTGGTGTGCCGGCCGCGGCCGGTGACGGCGTTGACGATGCCGGTGCTGCGTCGGCGGTCCGACGACACCAGGGCGTTGACGAGGGTCGTCTTGCCGACGCCGGAGTGCCCGACGAACGCGGTGATCTTGCCGTCCAGTTGCTTGCGGACCCGCTCCACCGCGCTGCCGTTCTCCAACTCCTCACGGCTCGTCACGACGTACGGGACACCCAACGCGCCGTACAGCTCAAGGAGTTGGTCCGGGGACGCCAGGTCCGACTTGGTGAGGACGAGCAGCGGTTCCAGGCCGCCGTCGTAGGCCGCCACGAGGCAGCGGTCGATGAGGCGGGGGCGCGGCTCGGGGTCGGCGAGGGCGGTGACGATGGCGAGTTGGTCGGCGTTGGCGACGACCACCCGCTCGTAGGGGTCGTCGTCGTCGGCCGTGCGGCGCAGCACGGAGGTGCGCGGCTCGATGCGGACGATCCGGGCGAGGGTGTCCTTGTCGCCGGACAGGTCGCCGATGATGGCCACCTGGTCGCCGACCACCGCGGCCTTCCGGCCCAGTTCGCGGGCCTTGATCGCCATCACGACCCGGTCCTCGACGAGGCAGGTCAGCCGGCCCCGGTCGACGGTGACGACCATGCCCTCGACCGCTTCCTCGTGCTTGGGGCGGATGTTGGTGCGCGGCCGGTTGCCCTTGCGGTTGGGGCGCTGGCGGATGTCGTCCTCGTCGGTGTTCTTGCCGTAGCGACGCATGGCGTGAGTCCCCTACGCCCCGTCCGCCCCGTCGCTCCCGAGCATCCCGGTCCACAGGTCGGGAAAGTCCGGGAGGGTCTTCGCCGTCGTCGCCACGTTCTCGATCCGCACGCCCTCGACCGCGAGGCCGATGATCGCGCCCGCGGTGGCCATGCGGTGGTCCTCGTAGGTGTGGAAGACCCCGCCGTGCAGGGGGCGCGGGCGGATGTGCAGACCGTCGGCGGTCTCGGTCACGTCGCCGTCCAGTTCGTTGATCTCCTTGGTGAGCGCGGCGAGCCGGTCCGTCTCGTGCAGCCGCAGGTGCGAGACACCGCGGAGCGTGGACGGCGAGTCCGCGAGGGCGGCCACGGCCGCGATGCCCGGGGTCAGTTCGCCGACCTCGCCCAGGTCCACGTCGATGCCGTGGATCGCACCCGAACCGGTGAACTCCAGCCCGTACTCGGTGAGTTCGCAGGAACCGCCCATCTCGGTGAAGATCTCCCGCAACCGGTCACCGGGCTGGGTGGTGCGCGCCGGCCAGTCCGGTACGAGCACCTTGCCGCCGGTCACCAGCGCCGCCGCGAGGAACGGCTGGGCGTTCGACAGATCCGGCTCCACGGTCAGGTCCCGGCCCAGCAGCGCGCCCGCGGTCACCCGCCAGACGTTCGGCTCGCCTCCCGACTCCGGGGTGTCCACCTGAGCGCCGACCGCGCGCAGCATGTCGACCGTCATCCGGATGTGCGGCATCGAGGGGAGGGAGGAACCGATGTGCCGGACCTCGACGCCCTGGTTGAAGCGGGGCCCGGACAGCAGCAGCGCGGACACGAACTGGGACGAGGACGAGGCGTCGATCTCCACCGGCCCGCCGTCCAGCGCGCCCCCGCCGTGCACGGTCAGCGGCAGCGCGCCCCGGCCGTCGTCGTCGATCCGGGCACCGAGCACGCGCAGCGCGTCGATCACACCGTGCAGGGGACGTTCGTACGATCGGGGGTCGCCGTCGAAGCGGATGGGGCCGTCGGCCAGCGCGGCGACCGGCGGCAGGAAGCGCATCACCGTGCCCGCGTTGCCCACGTCCACGGTGGCCGGGCCGTGCAGGCCCGAGGGGATGACCCGCCAGAACTCGCCGGAGCCGTCCGGGCCCACGCCCTCCTCGATGCCGACGCCCATCGCGCGCAGGGCTCCGGCCATCAGCAGGGTGTCGCGGGAGCGGAGCGGGCGGCGCAGCCAGCCGGGTTCGCTCGCGAGGGCGGCGAGGACGAGGGCGCGGTTGGTGACCGACTTGGACCCGGGCACATGGACCGTCGCGTCGACGGCTCCGGCGGCGGTGGGGGCGGGCCAGAGGGCGGTTTGGTCGTTGTTCGGGGCCATGCGCCCCACTGTATAAGCAGGCCGTCTCCCGGGTGCCGCGCCGTTGTGGCCGGTCGTACCCGCACGGCGGTACCGCGGCTCGGGTCGGCTCCGCGCCGCGTCACCACTCCAGCAGCCACCTGCCGCCGCCGATCAGCGAGCACAGCGACACCAGGTGGAACAGGAACAGCCACAGGCCCCCCGGTACGTGGGTCAGCCGGGCCAGTTGGTCCGCGTCCGAGTCGCCCGCGCCGCCCCTCGACCTCTTGGCCTGCAACTCGAAGGCCGGGCGCACCCCGCCGAGGAGCAGGAACCACACCACCGCGTACGCGAAGGCCGCCTGGACCTGAGGACCGGTCAGCCAGGAGACCAGGAGGAAGGCCGCGCCGCTGAGGATCACCGTGAGGGCGCCGTAGGCGTTGCGGATCATCACCAGCATGGCGATCAGCAGGAGGGTCGACAGCCACAGGAGGAGCGTGATGTGGCCGGCGCCGAGGAGGGCGGCGCCGCCCAGGCCCAGGAGCGGGGGAGCGGTGTAGCCGGCGGCCGCGGTGAGGATCATGCCGAGGCCGTGCGGCTTGCCCCGGCTGACGGTGAGGCCGCTGGTGTCCGAGTGCAGGCGGATGCCGGTGAGGGTACGGCCGGTCAGCAGCGCCACCAGGCCGTGACCGCCCTCGTGGGCGATGGTGATGGCGTTGCGGGAGAGGCGCCACACCCCGTGCGGGACGACCACCGCCAGCGCGGCGACCAGGGTGGCGATCACCACCCACAGATCCGGGTCGGGCTGGCTGCCGAAGACCTCGTCCCAGAGTGCGGGTATGGAGGCGATTGCGGTGCTGTCCATTGGTGGCGGAGGCTCCCGTGGGTGTCGTCGAATCTGGCAGTCTGGCACGTATGTGCGGACGGTATGCAGCGAGTCGTGGGCCCGAGGATCTCGCAGGAGTCTTTGAGGTTGAGAAGTGGGAGCCCGAGGAAGTTCTGGCTCCCGACTACAACGTGGCCCCGACCAAGGAGGTCTATGCCGTCCTCGACCGTCCCGTTAAGGACGCGGACAGTGCTGAGCCGGTTCGGCAGTTGCGCCGGCTCAAGTGGGGACTCGTGCCGAGCTGGTCGAAGACCCCCGAGGGCGGCGCGCGGATGATCAACGCGCGCGCGGAGACCGTGCACGAGAAGCCGTCGTACCGCCGCGCCTTCGCCGCCCGGCGCTGCATCATCCCCGCCGACGGCTACTACGAGTGGGTCACCGCCAAGGACGAGCGGGAGCTGGAGGTCGAGGGCAAGAAGAAGCGGCAGCGCAAGCAGCCCTACTTCGTGCTCCCCGCCGACGGCTCGGTGTTCGCGATGGCCGGGCTCTACGAGTTCTGGCGGGACCGGACCCTGCCCGACGACCATCCGCTCGCCTGGTGGGTCACCTGCTCGGTGATCACCACCGAGGCGGAGACGACCCCGCTGGCGGTCGCCCCGGCCGACGGACCGCACGCGCTGGCCGACATCCACCCGCGGATGCCCCTGATGCTCACCCCGGACCGCTGGGACTCCTGGCTCGACCCCGCCCGCACCGACCCCGACGAACTGCGCGAACTGCTCGCCCCGCCGCCCGCCGGACTGATGCGCGCCTACCCGGTGTCCACGGCCGTCAGCAACGTCCGCAACAACGGACCGGAGCTGCTGAAGGAGCTGGAGGGGCCCGAGGAGGGCACACTCTTCTGATGTGAGCGAGATCATCGAGACCGAAGCGGGAACGGCCCGCATCACCTGGCACCGGGCGAAGAAGGCGCGGCTCGTCCTCGCCGTCAGTCATGGCGCGGGCGGTGGCATCGAGGCCCGCGACCTCCAGGCCCTCGCCGCCGCGCTCCCCGCGCACGGGGTCACCGTCGCGCTGGTCGAACAGCCGTGGCGGGTGGCCGGGAAGAAGATGGCACCCGCGCCGAAGACGCTCGACACCGGCTGGCGCGGGATCTGGCCGACGGTGGCGAAACCGGGCCTGCCGGTGATCTCCGGTGGCCGGAGCGCGGGCGCCCGCGTGGCCTGTCGTACGGCGACGGCGCTGGGCGCCGCCGCCGTCCTCGCCCTGAGCTTCCCGCTGCACCCGCCCGGCAGGCCCGAGAAGTCCCGCGCCGCCGAACTGCTCGGGGCCGGGGTGCCCACGCTCGTCGTACAGGGCGGAAACGACCCGTTCGGGAAACCGGAGGAGTTCCCGCCGGGCGAACACGAACTCGTCGAGGTGCCGTACGGCGACCATGGTTTCGCCGTGCCCAAGCGGGCGGAGATCGGTCAGGAGGAGGCCCTGGAGATCATCACGGGGCGCGTGGTGGAGTGGACTCGAACACTGGGGTAAGGGGCGGGAATGCCGAGCCCGTTACCACTGTTGAGGCGGACAGAGAGAGACCTTCAGAGCCGTAGAGAGGAAGTCCGCCGCATGGGTTCGACCTTCTGCCCGGCCCGTGGCAGCCGCCCCGACCTGGACTGGTCGGTGCTGCACGCGACCAAGGCCACCCCTATTGGGGCGGCGGGCGGACCGGATCGTCGTCTATCCTCCGATTCTGGTGGCATCGGCTTCGGTGCCACCCGGAATCTTGAGGAGGTGGGTCCGGTTCCCGGTACCGACGCAGGGACCGAACACGGCCAGGCGGAGCAGCCCGAGGGCCAGGGCACGAGCACGGAGTCCACGACGGAGCGCAGTGCGCGCTTCGAGCGGGACGCGCTCGAATTCCTCGACCAGATGTATTCGGCCGCGCTGCGGATGACCCGTAATCCGGCCGACGCCGAGGACCTGGTGCAGGAGACGTACGCCAAGGCGTACGCGTCCTTCCACCAGTTCCGTGAGGGCACCAACCTCAAGGCGTGGCTGTACCGGATTCTCACCAACACGTTCATCAACTCGTACCGCAAGAAGCAGCGTGAACCCCAGCGCTCGGCGGCCGAGGAGATCGAGGACTGGCAGCTCGCCCGTGCCGAGTCGCACATGTCGACCGGTCTGCGCTCCGCCGAGTCGCAGGCGCTCGACCACCTGCCCGACTCGGACGTGAAGGAAGCGCTCCAGGCGATCCCCGAGGAATTCCGCATCGCCGTCTATCTCGCGGACGTCGAGGGCTTTGCGTACAAGGAGATCGCGGACATCATGGGGACACCCATCGGTACGGTGATGTCCCGGCTGCACCGGGGCCGCCGTCAACTGCGCGGCATGCTCGAGGACTACGCGCGTGACCGCGGACTGGTCCCGGCCGGCGCCGGAGAGTCGAACGAAGCGAAAGGCTCGGGCTCATGAGCTGCGGAGAGCCGCACGAGACGGACTGCAGTGAGGTCCTCGCCCATCTCTACGAGTTCCTCGACAGGGAGATGCCGGACGCGGACTGCACCAAGTTCGAGGTGCACTTCGAGGAGTGCTCGCCGTGCCTGGAGAAGTACGGCCTGGAACAGGCCGTGAAGAAGCTCGTCAAGCGCTGCTGCGGACAGGACGACGTGCCGACGGATCTGCGCTCCAAGGTGATGGGACGCCTGGAGATGATCCGGTCCGGACAGGCCGTGCCCGAGCACGATGTGACGGCCTCCCCGCAGGAGTCCTGACCCTCCGTCTCTTCCCTGCCCATCACCCGTTCGTGCTAATCCGCGGGTGATAAGCCCGCACGCCTCCCGCGACCGCCCTAGGCTCCTCGGCCTGGACAGGCATGGTCGGGGGAAGGGCACTGGGCATGGAGGCGACACCGGCACGCGCACGTGCGTACGTCGTCTGCGTCGCCGTCGGCGCCCTGTGCTGTCTGCTTCCGCTGCCGGCCGTCCACACACCCTGGT
The DNA here is from genome assembly GCF_040605995.1 of Streptomyces sp. NPDC005492. Classification (NCBI taxonomy): domain Bacteria; kingdom Bacillati; phylum Actinomycetota; class Actinomycetes; order Kitasatosporales; family Streptomycetaceae; genus Streptomyces; species Streptomyces sp. NPDC005492. Next base: position 101,779 of record NZ_JBEXDX010000014.1, on the reverse strand, counting down.
GGGCGGTCGCGCTGCTGGCCGCCCTCTACGCCGGGTGCGAGCAGGTCGCCCGCCGACGGTTCGCCGGCACCTTCTACCCCGTGCTGCTCGCCGCGGCCTTCCTCCTGCCACCGCCCGCCGCCGCGCTCGTACCGCTGCCGGGCGCCCTCCTCTCCCATGTCGAGCAGGGTCCGCCCTGGCTGCGCCGGAGCTGGCGGGCCGCGCAACTCGCGCTCGCCGTCTGGGCGGCGGGACGCGTGCACTGGGCGCTGGGCGGGCGCGACGCGGTCGTCGCGTCCGACTTCCCGTACGCGCTGGTGCCCGCCCTCGCCGCCGTCCTCGTCTTCTGTCTGGCCCTCACCGTCCTCGACGGCGGGATTCTCGCGCTGGCCGCGGGGATGCCCGTACGACGGACCTGGCGCGGCCTGTTCCTACGGTCCCTGGCGCCCATCGGCGTGCACGGGCTCGCCGGGCTGATGATGGCCGTCCTGTGGCGCAGCCCCTACGGCCCCGTCGCCGCGCTGCTCGTGCTGTTGCCGATGGGAGTGTCCTGGTGGGTGTTCGCCCAGTACCACCAGGAACGCGCCGCCCATCAGGCCACCATCCGCGCGCTCGTCCAGGCCGTCGACATCAAGGACGGGTACACCCGCGGGCACAGCGAGCGGGTCGGGCAGGCCTCGATGATGATCGCGCGCGAACTGGGCATGGACGACGCCCGGGTCGAGGTCCTGCGCTTCGCCGGGATCCTGCACGACGTGGGGAAGCTGGGCGTGCCCACCCGGCTGCTGCGCAAGGACGGGCCGCTCACTCCCGAGGAGCGGCGGGTGATCGAACTGCATCCCGAGTACGGGCACGAGATGGTGCGCGGAATCGGTTTTCTCGGCGAGGCCCGGGCGGCTGTCCTGCACCATCACGAGCGGTTGGACGGGAGCGGGTATCCCTACGGGCTGCTGGGCAGTCAGATCCCGGAGTCCGCGCGGGTGGTCGCGGTCGCCGATGCCTTCGACGCGATGACGTCCACGCGGTCGTACCGGCGGGCTCGGCCGGTGTCTGCCGCGCTGGAGGAACTGTCGCGCTGTGCCGGTACGCAGTTCGACCCGTTGATGGTGCGGGCGTTGGTGCGGGCCCTCGGGCGGTGTGGGTGGCATCCCTCGGTCACAGCCGACGAGGTCCACTCACCCATTGCTTTCCCACCCACTCCACCCGTTTCCAGCGGGGTGAGAGGTTGACGAACAGACCATCTCCCTCCCGCCCCATCCGCCTCCTCATCCACACCTCCGCCACCCTCCTCGCCACCACCTCCCTCGCCCTCACCCTCTGGACCGGCATCGAAGAACGCGGAGTCGCCCTCGCCTTCGGAGTGCTCGTCGCCGTAGGGGAGTTGAGCCGCTGGAACGGGACGACCGGCCTGCGGGAGACCGCGCCCCTCGGCGCCGCCGGCGCCCTCTCCTACGCGCTGCTCGGCGCCGATGCCGGGCAGCCCACCCACCACGGTCTCTTCCAGGTCGTCGCCGTGGTCGTCGCCGCCTCGCTCGTGGGCTGTGTGCCGCACATCGCGCGCGGTCGCAGCCGGACGCCCGACCATCTGGCGCGCCGCGTCCTGACCGTCGGCTTCGCGGCCGTCTGCTTCCAACCCCTGTACAGCCAAGGGGTGTTCGGACACTGGGGCGGCCCCGCCTACGCCCTGCTGCTGCTCGCGCTGCTCTCCCTCACCGCCCTCTGCGACGCCGTGCTGGCCGCCGCGCTCGCCCACTCCCGCACCGGATGGCGCTTCGGCCCGCTGCTCCGGGACGAGCTGCGCGGGATGCCCGGGATCGGGTCGGCGGTCTGCGCCACCGGCGCGGTGATGGCGCTCGCGGTCGCGGTGGTCGGGCTGTGGGCGGTGCCGGTGTTCTCCGTGCCGCTGCTGCTGACCCAGCTCTCCTTCCGGCGGTACGCGGCCGTACGGACCACCTACCGGCAGACCATCGCCTCCCTCGCCCGCTCCACCGAGATAGCGGGGTACACCCCGGCCGGGCACGCCCGCCGGGTCGCCGCGCTCTGCCAGGCGGTCGGGCGGGACCTGGGGCTGTCCGAGCCCGACCTCACCGTCCTGGAGTACGCCGCCCTGATGCACGACATCGGCCAGCTCAGCCTCGTCGACCCGGTACCGGCCGGCGCCACCGCCGTCCTCCCCGTGGAGGAGCAGCGGCGGATAGCACTGCTCGGCGGGGCCGTCGTACGGCAGACCGGGGTCAGTCCTCAGGTGGCGGCCGTCGTGGAGCGGCAGGCCGACCCCTACCGGGAGCAGCCGCTCAGCGCGCGAATTGTCCGGGCCGTGAACGCGTACGAGGAGAAAACCCGGGCAGGCGGCCCGGGCGGGCCTCTTCGGGCGCTGGAGGAGCTGCGCCTCGGGACCGCCGGGGACTACGCTCCCGAGGTCGTGGAAGCGCTGGCCCGGGTGCTGTCCCGGGACTGTCTGACCTTGCCCTCGGCTGGGTAACCCATGGGTAATGAGCGCCCTTCCAGTCGTACATGGTTGGATGCGAAGAAGAGGGTGTCCGGGGGCATGGCCAGCCCACTGAACGGAACTGGCAGGCGGGAATCGTGAGGATCTTCGGCAAGGGACGGCACCGGCCCTCCGCCTCCTGGCGGCAGGCCACAGACCGCGCGTTCACGCTGATCGGCGACGGTCGGTACGAGGACGCGGGCGCGCTGCTGACGCGGGCCGCCGATCTGGAGCCCTGGCTCTCCGAGTCCTGGTTCAACCTCGCCCTGCTGCACAAGTTCCGGCACGACTGGGAGCAGGCCCGGGCGGCCGGTCTGCGGGCCGTCGCGCTGCTCGACCGGGAGGCCGGCGCACCTGACTGGTGGAACGTGGGCATCGCGGCCACCGCCCTCCAGGACTGGCCGCTGGCCCGGCGGGCCTGGCAGGCGTACGGCCTGCGGGTGCCGGGCGGGGTCGCCGCCGCGGGCGAACCGGCCGGTATGGACCTCGGCAGCGCGGCCGTACGGCTGTCGCCCGAGGGCGAGGCCGAGGTGGTGTGGGGGCGGCGGCTGGACCCGGCCCGTATCGAGGTGCTCTCCATCCCGCTGCCCTCGTCCGGGCGGCGCTGGGGCGAGGTCGTGCTGCACGACGGAGTGCCGCACGGCGAGCGGACCACCGCCGCCGGGCACTCCTACCCCGTGTTCGACGAGATCGAGCTGTGGGCGCCGTCGCCCGTGCCGACGTGGGTGGTGCTGCTGGAGGCCGCGACGGAGGCGGACCGGGACGCGCTCGAGCAGTTGGCCGCGGACGCGGGGTTCGCGGCGGAGGACTGGTCGTCGTCGGTGCGGTTGCTGTGCCGGATGTGTTCCGAGTCGCGGATGCCCTCCGACGAGGGGGACGGGGAGCATCTTGATCCCCATGACCACAGTGAGCCCGGTCATCCCGGGCCGCTGGGGCATCGGACGGACGGGCAGTTGTGGGTGCCGGAGCGGGAGTGCGGGTTGGCTGCGCCGGCTTCGCTGGTGCGGGGGTTGTTGGACGGGTGGGTTGCCGACAGCCCTGATTCTCGGGACTGGCGGGATTTGGAAGAGGTCTGCTGAGGCGGCTCGCATGTGCGGGCTCGTTGTAGCTGGCCGCGCCCACGCGGCGGAGCCGCATATCGGGCACAGTCCCGCGCCCCTAAAAGACAAAGCACTGCACGTACCCTGTATCAGCAACTTCACCCCCTTGGTTTTGAGGAAGGCGTTCGTCGGCATGGCGCAGCAGGACACCGATCAGCAGCACGTGGGCGTGCTCCCCGTGGATGACGAGGGATTCGTCGTCGACACCGAGGAGACCGAGGAGCGTGAGGCGGCCTGGCGGGAGCGGGGGACCTCGCGGGCGATCACGGTCGTCGGGAATCCGGTGCTGCACAAGGAGTGCGCGGACGTCACCGATTTCGGTGCGGAGCTTCAGACGTTGGTCGCGGACATGTTCGCCTCGCAGCGCACCGCCGAGGGGGTCGGCCTCGCCGCCAACCAGATCGGCGTGGGCCTCAAGGTCTTCGTCTACGACTGCCAGGACGACGAGGGCAAGCGGCACGTCGGGGTCGTCTGCAACCCCAAGCTCGTCGATCTGCCCGCGGACAAGCGGCAGTTGGACGAGAGCAACGAGGGGTGTCTGTCGGTGCCGACCGCGTACGCGCCGCTCGCCCGCCCGGACTACGCCGAGGTGACCGGCCAGGACGAGCAGGGCAACCCGATCAAGGTGCGCGGCACGGGCTACTTCGCCCGGTGCCTGCAGCACGAGACCGACCACCTCTACGGCTACCTCTACATCGACCGGCTCTCCAAGCGCGACCGCAAGGACGCGCTGCGGCAGATGGCCGAGAACGAGCCCCGCTACCCCGTGGTCGCCAACGACTGAGCCTCCGGGCCTCGGAACGTGCGCCGGTAGGCGTTCGGGGTGATGCCGAGGGCCCGGACGAACTGGTGGCGCAGCGCGGGCGCGGTGCCGAAGCCGGTGCGCCAGGCGATCGCGTCCATCGTCTCGTCCGTCCCCTCCAGCAACTGCTGGGCCAGCAGCACCCGTTGGCGCAGGATCCAGCGGTACGGCGTGGTCCCGGTCTCCTGCTGGAAACGGCGGGCGAAGGTGCGCGGTGACATATGGGCACGGGCGGCGAGCTGTTCGACGGTGACCTCCTGGTCGAGGTGCTCGGCCATCCACACCAGCACCTCGCCCACCGTGTCGCACTGCGAGCGCGGCAGCGGCCGCTCGATGTACTGGGCCTGGCCGCCGTCCCGGTGCGGCGGTACGACCATGCGCCGGGCGATGGCGTTGGCGACCTCAGGGCCCTGTTCCTTGCGCACGATGTGCAGACAGGCGTCGATGCCGGCGGCCGTACCGGCGGAGGTGATCACCGGGTCCGCGTCGACGTACAGCACGTCCGGCTCCACGACGATCTTCGGGTACCGGCGGGCGAGCAGCTCCGCGTGGTGCCAGTGCACCGCGCACCGGCGCCCGTCCAGCAGCCCGGCGGCGGCCAGCACGAACACGCCCGAGCAGACACTGAGCACCCGGGCGCCCCGGTCCACGGCCCGCCGCAGCGCGTCGAGCAGTTCCTCGGGATACTCCCGCGCCGCGTAGGTCGCACCGGCCGGTACGGCGATGAGATCCGCGCTCTCCAGCCGCTCCAGGCCGTGCTCGACAGCCAGCGAGAAGCCCGCGTGGGTGGACAGGGTCGGACCCTCGGCCGAGGCGACCGCGAAGTCGTAGACCGGCAGGCCCTCGTCGCTGCGGTCGAGGCCGAACACCTCGCAGACGACGCCGAGTTCGAAAGGGTGCACGCCGTCGAGCAGGACGACGGCCACGTTCTTCAGCATGCTGCCAGTGTGCGCCAGATGTGGCAGTAAATCGAGGGTGGACGGCAGTACTGCCACTCACGGTAAGGAGTGTAAGGCGGGACAGTGGTGTCTATGAACACAGCCATGGACAACCTCATCGCCCTCCTGACCGTCCTCGGCATCTTCGTCGCCGTGACCTTCCCTTCGCTGCTCGGCATCGCGCGCGAGCGGCGCATCGACCGTCAGATCAGGACGGCCCACCGACTCATCACTTCGTCACCACGACGGTGACCGACCACTCCTGAATGCCCTTGCAGGAGATCTTGTGCGGGGCGGTCGCGCACAGCGGCCGGGACGAGGTGAGCTTCACGGTCCCGGCCTTGACCGCCTTGTACGCGTTGCTCGCGTCGCCGGGCCGGATCAGGATCCCGCTGTTGGTGGCCTCCAGGCCGGTGCCGGCGGTCTTGACCGGCGCCCAGGGCCGGGCGGTCGTCCCGTCCAGCAGGATGCGGACGGTGTGACCGGTCGCCAGGCAGAACGTGCCGTTGGTGTCACTGGCGGCCAGGTTCTCCTTCGCCGTACAGCCCGATGTGCTCTTGCTCGGTGTGGGGGACGCGGACGGCGACACGCTGCCGCTTCCGGTGTCGGACTTCGTGCCGCAGCCCGCGAGGGCGAGCGCCAGGGTGGCGACGGCGAGGGACGGACCAAGGATCGATCGACGCATGGGGGGCCTCCTTGCCCCTTTGACGTGTCACGGACGCATCCGGATCCCCTGTGAGGGGTGAAGTATTCGTGGACATGACAGGGCCCGCATGACAGAGCCCCGGCCGCTGCGAGACGGCCGGGGCTCAGCTCATGAGGAGGTCAGCTGGTCGTCACGGCGGTGTCGTCGAGGACGAAGCTGGTCTGGAGGGAGGAGTCCTCGACGCCGCTGAACTTCAGCGAGACGGTGGAGCCGGCGAAGGAGGACAGGTCGAAGCTCTTCTGCGCGTACCCGGTGGCCTTGTTCAGGTTCGAGTACGTCGCGAGCGTGGTCGAACCGGCGGTGACCGTCAGCTTGTCGTACGCGGTGCTGGTGGAGGTCTCCGCGGTGTCGATGTGCAGGTAGAAGGTGAAGGTGGCCTTGCAGCCGGACGGGACGGTCACCGACTGGGACAGCGTGTCGGTGTGGGTCGAGCCGTAGCCGTCGAGCCACGCGTAGTACGAGCCCGCGTGCGCGGCCTCGCCGGTGTCGTTGGTGATGACACCGCTGCTCGCGGTCCAGGTGGTGCTCCCGGACTCGAAGCCCGCGTTGCCCAGGAGCTGGGTCGAGGTGCAGGTACCGCCGCCGGAGGTGCTGACCGTCCAGGTGAAGGAGGCCGAGCCGGAGGCGCCGGTGGAGTCGGTCGCGGTCACCGTGACGGCGTAGGTGCCGGCGGTGGACGCGGTGCCGGAGATGAGACCGGTCGAGCTGGAGATGGACAGCCCGGTCGGCAGCCCGCTCGCGCTGTAGGTGAGGGTCGCGCCCGCGCTGTCCGAGGCCGAGATCTGGAGGCTCGCCGAGCTGCCGGTCGCGGTGGACTGGCTGCCCGGGTTGGTGACCGTCACCGTGTTGCCGGTCGTGGTGCCGGAGGTGAAGGCGGCGGTGCCGTCCGGGGTGCCCCAGCCGGTCGGGCCGTCGTAGCCGGTGCCCGCGGTGCAGAAGTAACTCGGCGAGCAGGAGCCGTTGTTGCCGCTGGTGACGTCGTACAGGTTGCTGGTGTGGGAGTAGGGGTACTTCGCCGGGTAGTCACTGGAGCCCGGCGTGCCGGCCAGCGCGTAGACGCCCGCGATGATCGGGGACGAGGCGCTGGTACCGCCGTAGACCGCCCAGCCGGAACCGCCGTAGGTGTCGTAGACGGCCACGCCGGTGGCGGGGTCGGCGACGGCGGAGACGTCGGCCTCCATGCGCTTGGTGCAGCCCGTGTCGGTCTGCCAGGACGGCTTCGCGTCGTAGGCGGAGCAGCCCGAGCCGGTGCCCTCGGTGCTGCTCGTCTTCCACACGGACTCGGTCCAGCCGCGGGAGTTGGAGGAGGAGGAGAGGGCGGTGCCGCCGACGGCCGTCACGTACTGGGACGTCGCCGGGTACTCGGCGCCGTAGGCCTCGTCACCGGAGGAGACGGTGATCGCGACGCCCGGGTGCTTGAAGTACGAGGTGTCCTCGCTGGTCTGCGAGGAGGACTCGCTGCCGCCCCAACTGTTGGAGACGAACTTCGCGCCCAGGGCGACGGCCTCGTTCTCGGCGGTGCCGAGGTTGGCGTCGGTGGCCGAAGTGGCCTCCACCAGAATGATGTTGCAGTTCGGGCAGACCGCGCTGACCATGTCGATGTCGAGCGCTTCCTCGCCCGCCCAGCCGGTGTCGTTCGTCGGCAGGGACGTGGTCGAGCCGGTCTGGCTGACCTGCTTGAAGCAGCCGCTGGCCTTGGTGCAGGCGGAGAGGCCGAAGTTGGAGCGGTACGTGGCCAGGTCCGACTCGGCGTTGGGGTCGTTGTACGCGTCGACCACGGCGACCGTCATACCGGAACCACCGGTCGAGGGCAGCGCGTACGCGCTGTGCAGGTTGGCCGGGCTCAGGCCGGACACGGCCGCGGCGGCGTCCGCGTGTACGGCGGCGGCCAACTGCTGCTTGATGTCGGTGCGCCGCTGCGCGAAACAGGCCGCCTGACCGGGGGCCGCGGTCGCGCACAGGTGCTCGGTCGGCACCTTCTGCCCGGCCTTGCCGGTCGAGTGGACGGCCTGGGCCGCGGGGGCGGTCAGGGCCTTGGAGTTCTGGGTGACCTTGGAGACCTGGGCGGACTGGGTGGTGGCATGGGGGACCGTCTGCGCACCGGCGGGCGCCGCGGCCACCAGGCCGAAGACGCTCAGGGTGAGGGCGGGTATCGCGGCCGTAAGGAGTCTTCGCAGACTGCGTCTGGGCTTCTCACGCATGGGGGTACTGCCTCCGTCGAGTCGATGGGAGTGGGGTTCCTCGGCGTGGTGGCAGGCCTGTGACGCGCGTAGCGGCGGCGTTGAACGTCGTCATGGGCATGACACTTTGAGCGTTCTGTGATGCCGTCCGTGGAGTCGTTGTGCGTGACATGAACAGGACGGGCAGAACGTAGCCGGGGCGAGGAGACCGGGAACAGATGCCCCCCAAGAACTTTGCCGCCCCATAGAAAGTCCATGGACGGCCCATGGAAGCTCCATGGGCCGTCCCAGTCCTTACGACTGCCTCGCGGTCCTACGGCTAGAAGTCCTCGTCGAGGTCGACCGACCCCTCCACCGCGACCTGGTACGCCGACGGGCGGCGCTCGAAGAAGTTGGTCAGCTCCTGCACACCCTGCAACTCCATGAAGGAGAAGGGGTTTTCGGAGCCGTAGACCGGGGCGAAGCCCAGCCGCTGGAGGCGCTGGTCCGCGACGCACTCCAGGTACTGGCGCATCGAGTCGGTGTTCATGCCCGGCAGCCCGTCACCGCACAGATCACGCCCGAACTGCAGCTCCGCCTCGACGGCCTCTTTCAGCATGTCCGTGACCTGCTGCTGGAGTTGGTCGTCGAACAGCTCCGGCTCCTCCTTGCGGACGGTGTCGACCACCTCGAAGGCGAAGCTCATGTGCATGGTCTCGTCGCGGAACACCCAGTTGGTGCCGGTGGCGAGGCCGTGCAGGAGACCCCGGCTGCGGAACCAGTAGACGTAGGCGAACGCGCCGTAGAAGAACAGGCCTTCGATGCACGCGGCGAAGCAGATCAGGTTGAGGAGGAAGCGGCGGCGGTCGGCCTGGGTCTGGAGGCTCTCCAGCTTCTCGACCTCGTTGATCCACTTGAAGCAGAACTCGGCCTTCTCGCGGATGGAGGGGATGTTCTCCACCGCGTCGAACGCCGCCGCGCGGTCCTCCGGGTCGGGGAGGTAGGTGTCCAGCAGGGTCAGATAGAACTGGACGTGCACCGCCTCCTCGAACAGCTGACGGCTCAAGTACAGCCGCGCCTCGGGGGAGTTGATGTGCTTGTACAGCGTCAGCACGAGGTTGTTCGCCACGATCGAGTCGCCCGTCGCGAAGAACGCGACCAGCCGGCCGATCATGTGCTGCTCACCCGGCGTCAGCTTCGCGAGGTCGGCGACGTCGGAGTGGAGGTCGACCTCCTCGACGGTCCAGGTGTTCTTGATCGCGTCCCGGTAGCGCTCGTAGAAGTCCGGGTAGCGCATGGGGCGCAGGGTCAGCTCGAAGCCCGGGTCGAGAAGGTTCTTCTCGGTGTTCGGGGTGGTCATTACTGGCAGGCCTCGCAGGACTCGGGGTTTTCCAGGGAGCAGGCGACCGCGTCTTCGTCGGGCGTCGACTGCTGTACGGGGACGGTGGCTTGGGCTTGCGCCTGGGCGGCGCGGGCGATGCGGGTCGCCGGGCGGGAGCGCAGGTAGTACGTCGTCTTCAGGCCCTGCTTCCAGGCGTACGCGTACATCGAGGAGAGCTTGCCGATCGTCGGCGTCTCCAGGAACAGGTTCAGGGACTGGGACTGGTCCAGGAACGGGGTGCGGGCGGCGGCCATGTCGATCAGGCCGCGCTGCGGGATCTCCCAGGCCGTGCGGTACAGGTCGCGGACGTCCTGCGGGACCCAAGTGAAGCCCTGCACCGAGCCGTTGGCCTCGCGCAGCGCCTCCCGGGTCTGCGCGTCCCACACGCCGAGCTGCTTCAACTCGGCCACCAGGTAGGAGTTGACCTGAAGGAACTCGCCGGACAGCGTCTCGCGCTTGAAGAGGTTCGAGACCTGCGGCTCGATGCACTCGTAGACACCCGCGATGGACGCGATGGTGGCCGTGGGCGCGATGGCCAGCAACAGGCTGTTGCGCATGCCGACTTGGGCGATGCGTTCCCGCAGCGCCGCCCAGCGCTCCGGCCAGGTCACCTCCACGCCGTAGTGGTCGGGGTGCAGGACGCCCCGGGCGGTACGGGTCTTCTCCCAGGCCGGGAGCGGGCCGTTGCGCTCGGCGAGGTCGGCGGAGGCCTCGTACGCGGCGAGCATGATGCGCTCGGCGATCCGCGTGGACAACGCCTGCGCCTGCGGGGAGTCGAAGGGGACGCGCAGCTTGAAGAAGACGTCCTGGAGGCCCATCGCACCCAGGCCCACCGGGCGCCAGCGCGCGTTGGAACGGCCCGCCTGCTCGGTCGGGTAGAAGTTGATGTCGACCACGCGGTCCAGGAAGGTGACGGCGGTACGGACCGTCTCGTCCAGCCGCTCCCAGTCGATGTCACGGGTCGCCGTATCGACAAATGCCCCCAGGTTCACGGAACCCAGGTTGCAGACCGCCGTCTCGCCGTCGTCCGTGACCTCCAGGATCTCCGTGCAGAGATTCGAGGAGTGGACGGTGTGGCCCGGCTCGGCCGTCTGGTTGGCGGTGCGGTTGGCCGCGTCCTTGAAGGTCATCCAGCCGTTGCCGGTCTGCGCGAGGGTGCGCATCATGCGGCCGTAGAGGTCACGGGCCGGGATGGTCTTGAGCGCGAGCCCCTCGGCCTCCGCCTTGCGGTAGGCCGCGTCGAACTCGTCGCCCCACAGGTCGACCAGCTCGGGCACGTCGGCCGGGGAGAACAGCGACCAGACGCCGTCCTCGTTCACCCGGCGCATGAACTCGTCCGGGATCCAGTGCGCCAGGTTGAGATTGTGCGTACGCCGGGCGTCCTCACCGGTGTTGTCGCGAAGCTCCAGGAACTCCTCGATGTCGGAGTGCCAGGTCTCCAGGTAGACCGCGGCGGCACCCTTGCGCCGGCCGCCCTGGTTCACCGCGGCGACCGAGGCGTCCAGCGTCTTCAGGAACGGCACGATGCCGTTGGAGTGCCCGTTCGTCCCGCGGATCAGCGAACCGCGGCTGCGGATACGGGAGTACGACAGGCCGATGCCACCGGCGTGCTTCGAGAGGCGGGCGACCTGGTGGTAGCGGTCGTAGATGGAGTCCAGCTCGTCCAGCGGGGAGTCGAGGAGGTAGCAGGACGACATCTGGGGGTGCCGCGTACCGGAGTTGAAGAGGGTGGGGGAGGAGGGGAGGTAGTCGAGGCGGCTCATCAGCCGGTAGAGCGCGGCGACTTCGTCGAGCGCGCGGACGCTGTCGTCCTCGGCGAGACCGGCGGCCACGCGGAGCATGAAGTGCTGGGGCGTCTCGATGACCTTGCGGGTGATCGGGTGCCGCAGGAGGTAACGGCTGTACAGGGTGCGGAGCCCGAAGTAGCCGAAGCGGTCGTCGCCCTCGGTGTCGATCAGCGCGTCGAGGCGGGCCGCGTGGAGCCGCGCGAACTCGGCGGTGCGGTCGGCGATCAGGCCCTCGCGGTGGCCCACGGCGACGGACCCGGTGAAGGTCGTGACGCCCTGGGAGGCGGCCTCGGCGGCGATGCCGATCGTCAGCAGCCGGGCGGCCAGCCGGGAGTAGACCGGGTCCTCGGAGATGAGGCCGGCGGCGGCCTCCGTGGCCAGTTCGCGCAGTTCCGTCTCGTCCGCATGCGCGGAGCGGCCGCGCAGGGTGGCGGCGGCGACCCGGCCGGGGTCGGCGTCGGGAAGGTCGGCGGTCAGCTCGGTCAGGGTCCGCAGGATCGCGGTGCCGGGGCCGTCGGCTCCGGTCGCGGTGTCCTCGTTCGCCTGGGTCGCTGAGGCCGGCTCTGCTGGCGCGATGGTCACGGTGGGGCTCTCCCTCGCTCGGCACGGGGCCTTGCGGGGGCGGACGGCAGCTCACGAGCGCATGGCGCGTCGCGTCCACCGGCCCACTCCACGAGGCCCGGACGTCATGCGCCCGGACCGGGTCGGCCGGGCACGCCGTCGGCAGGTCCTCGGACTGACCAGGTGCGCGTATACGCACAAGTACACCGTTGCGGGACAGTTCCGGATTCGCACCGGATTCCCCTGCGGCGACAGCGAGCATGAGCATACATCTTGTGCCGGGCTGCCGTGGCACCCCCAGATGTTGTGTCGCGACGGTTTCACAGCGTCAGTTGATAGGTGAGCAGAGTGAGATCGTCCAGGTGCGGCACGGGATTCCAGTCCCGGTCGGGTGTACGGACGAAACCCAGACGTTCGTAGATGCGGTGGGCCGCGTGCATGGAGCGCTGGGTCGACAGGACGACGGTTGTGCAGCCCCCTGTGGCCCGGGCGCGGTCGACGCAGGCGCGGACGAGGGCTTCGCCTGCGCCGCGGCCGCGGGCGGCATGGTCGACGGCGAGGGCGCGGATCTCGGCCTCGCCGGGGCGCGCTATGTCGGCCACGGGTCCGGGCCCGGGGACGAAGGTGACTCCGCCGAGCAGCCGGTCGCCGTCCACGGCGACCAGGACCTCGGCCGCGGCGGCCCGTCTCGCGACGTCCTTCAGCACGGGCAGGTACTCGTCGCCCTCGCCGTAGTCGAGGAGACCGTCGTCGAGGTAGGCGCGGGCGGTCATCTCGCCGAGGGGTTCGTACTCGTCGGGGGTCGCCTGGCGGATCACGAAGTCCATGCGACCGAGTGTGCCGGACGGGTACGACAACGGGCCGCCGGATTTCTCCGGCGGCCCGTCGCTCCGTCCGCGGCGACTAGTGGGATGCCCCGGCCGTCGCCGGCGGCAGTTCCACCTCTACGCCCGGGTCGCCCGCGTCCGCCGTGTAGTCGTCGGGGCTCGTCTCGTCGATTCCCTCCGGGGCCTTCAGCGCCTTCAGGGCGAAGGTCAGGACCACCGTGACGACGACGTTGAGCATGAACGCCGTCAGGCCGATGTAGCCGATCTCGCCGATCCCCGGGATCTCCTTCGCGGAGCCGCCGAAGTGGGCCTGGGTCGGTGAGGCGACCCCGTACGCGGCGAGGGTGCCGTAGATCATGCCGACCGCCCAGCCGGCGAGGAGGGCCCAGCGGTGGAACCAGCGGGTGAACAGGCCGCCGACCAGGGCCGGGAAGGTCTGGAGGATCCAGATGCCGCCCAGGAGCTGGAAGTTGATGGCGACCGTCTTGTCCATGGTGAGGACGAAGACCAGCGCGCCCACCTTCACCAGGAGGGAGACGATCTTGGAGACTTTCGTCTCCTGGGCCGGGGTCGCGTCCGGCTTGATGAAGTCCTTGTAGATGTTGCGGGTGAAGAGGTTCGCGGCCGCGATGGACATGATGGCCGCGGGGACCAGGGCTCCGATGCCGATCGCCGCGAAGGCCACCCCCGCGAACCAGTCCGGGAACATGTTCTCGAAGAGCTGCGGGATCGCCAACTGGCCGTTGGTGACCTTGACTCCGGCCGCGATCGCCATGAATCCGAGCAGTGCGAGCAGCCCCAGCATCAGTGAGTACAGCGGCAGGATCGTGGTGTTGCGGCGGATCACGTTGCGGCTCCGCGAGGAGAGCGTGGCCGTGATCGAGTGCGGGTACATGAACAGCGCCAGCGCCGAGCCCAACGCCAGGGTGGCGTACGTCCATTGGCCCGCCGGGGCCGGTACGAGACCGCCCGCTCCGGCCGCCTTGAACTTGGCGCCCGCCGCGCTGAAGATGTCGTCGAAGCCACCGAGCTTGATCGGGATGTAGATGATCGCCACCGCGATGACGATGTAGATCAGCCCGTCCTTCACGAACGCGATCAGCGCGGGCGCCCGCAGACCGGACGAGTAGGTGTACGCGGCCAGTACGGCGAAGGCGATCAGCAGCGGCAGGTCCTTCACGAACCAGTTGGAGTTCGCGCTGCCACCCACCCCCATGACGTCCAACACGGCCTGGATGCCGACCAGTTGGAGCGCGATGTACGGCATCGTCGCCAGGATGCCGGTTATCGCCACCGCCAGCGACAGGCTCTTGGAGCCGAAGCGGCCGCGCACGAAGTCCGAGGTCGTCACATAGCCGTGCCGGTGCGACACCGACCAGAGGCGCGGCAGGAACGTGAAGATGAGCGGGTACACCAGGATCGTGTACGGCACCGCGAAGAAGCCGGCCGCGCCCGCCGCGTAGACCGCCGCCGGTACCGCCACGAACGTGTAAGCGGTGTAGAGGTCGCCGCCGAGCAGGAACCAGGTGACCCAGGTGCCGAACGACCGTCCGCCCAGGCCCCATTCGTCGAGGCTGTGCTCGTTGTCGGCCCGGCGCCAGCGTGCGGCCAGGAAGCCCAGGACCGTGACAGCCAGGAAGAAGAAGATGAAGACGCCGAGGGCGACGCCGTTCACGCCGTCGTTCACCGGGTGCCTCCGTGGCGGGTCCGCTGGTCGTGCTGCCAGAGCTTGTAGGCGGTCATCGTCAGCGCCGTCGAGATCAGCACCCAGAGCATCTGGTACCAGTAGAAGAAGGGGATCCCGATGAACGTGGGGCCCGTCTTGGCGTAGGAGCCCACCCAGAGCATCGCCACGAAGGGCGCGAGCAGACAGACGGCGATGATCACCCGTACTGGTGTGACCACCGGCTGTCTCACTTCGGGCGCATCTGACATGTCGCGGCTCCGTCTCCTCGCTGATCACCTGTGTAATGCGCAGGCAATCTAGGTCACGGTGTCACCGGAGCGAAAGGCCTCGTCCGCATATCGGCATGTCGATTCCGTGAAAGTCCGACATCAGCTCTGACATCGGTGTCAGCAGCAGCGGAAACCCTGCCGGGGGTCGTTCTCCTGGCGTTCGGTCCGCATCCGTTCGAACGCGCGCCGGTCCGGGACCGCGGCCTCCGGGTGCTCCTTGCGTACGTGCGCCACATACCGCTCGTACGCGGACTCGTCGGTCAACTCCCGGACATACCACCGCACTCCGCTAACCGCCCGCCTGAACGCCGACCGCATCACGCGCCGCCGCCTCCTCCTCTTCCTTCTCCTCCCGGGTGGGGATCAGCCCGGCCGGTGCCACGATCTTCGACTCGACGTACGGCGTCTCGCTCAGCGTGGAGAGCGCCGGGCGGCGGAGGTGGCGCAGACAGACCCGGAGCGCGTCGGCGATCACGACCACGACCAGCACCGCGAGAATGGCCGAAAGCACCCCGTCCACCGTGGAGTTGGTGACCACGGTGTGCATGTCGTCCATGTTCTTGGCGGGCGGCAGGACCTTGCCCGCGTCGATCGCGTCCTGGAACACGGACCGTTGCTTGAAGAAGCCGACCTTCGGGTCACTGGAGAACACCTTCTGCCAGCTCGCGGTCAGGGTGACCGTCGCGTCCCAGGCGAGCGGAATCCCGGTGATCCAGGCCCACTTGAGACGGCCGGACTTCACCAGGAGGGTGGTGCAGACGGCCAGGGCGACGGCGGCGAGCAGCTGGTTGGAGATGCCGAAGATCGGGAAGAGCTGGTTGATCCCGCCGAGGGGTTCGTGGACGCCGACCCAGAGGAAGTAGCCCCACAGGGCGCACACGATCGCGCTGGTCAGCGCCAGGCCCGGCCGCCAACTCACGTTCCTGAAGGGCCGGTAGACGTTCCCCAGCATGTCCTGGAGCATGAACCGGCCCACCCGCGTGCCCGCGTCCAGCGCGGTCAGGATGAACAGCGCCTCGAACATGATTGCGAAGTGGTACCAGAAGGCGCGCAGACTCCCGCCGGTGACCTTGGCGAAGATCTCCGAGACCCCCACCGCGAGGGTGGGCGCACCGCCAGTGCGGGACAGCAGACTCGACTCGTCGACGTTCTTCGCGGCCTGCGCGAGGTCGGCGGGGGAGATGTGGTACCCCCAACTGCTCACCACCTGCGAGGCGTTCTGCACCGTCGTGCCGATCGCGCCCGAGGGGGCGTTCATCGCGAAGTACAGACCCGGGTCGATGATGCTCGCGGCGACCAGCGCCATCACGGCGACGGACGACTCCATCAGCATGGAGCCGTAGCCGATCATCCGGATCTGGGTCTCCTTCTGGATCATCTTCGGTGTCGTACCGCTCGATATCAGCGAGTGGAAGCCGGACAGGGCACCGCAGGCGATCGTGATGAAGACGAACGGGAAGAGCGAGCCGGCGAACACCGGGCCGTTGCCGTGCTTGGCGAAGTCGGTGATGGCGGGCATCTTCAGGGCGGGCAGGGCGACCACGACCCCGATCGCCAGCAGGGCGATGGTGCCGATCTTCATGAAGGTGGAGAGGTAGTCGCGCGGGGCGAGCAGCGTCCACACCGGCAGGATCGAGGCGATGAAGCCGTACGCCACCAGCCAGATCACCAGCGTCGAGGGCGCGAGCGTGAAGGCGCCGGCCCAGGACGACTCGGCGACCCAGCGGCCCGCGACCAGCGCGAGCAGCAGCAACGCCACGCCGATCAGGGAGACTTCGGAGACCCGGCCGGGGCGCAGGACCCGCAGATAGAAGCCCATCAGCAGCGCGATCGGGATGGTCATGCCGATGGAGAAGGTGCCCCAGGGGGAGGAGGCCAGCGCGTTCACGATGACCAGGGCCAGCACCCCGAGCAGGATGATCATGATGGCGAAGGTGGCGAGCAGTGCCGCGGCGCCGCCGAACGGGCCGATCTCCTCGCGGGCCATCTGACCGAGTGACCTGCCGTCGCGCCGGGTGGAGAAGAACAGCACCACCATGTCCTGGACCGCGCCCGCGAAGACGACACCGGCGATGATCCAGATCGTGCCGGGCAGGTAGCCCATCTGCGCGGCGAGCACGGGCCCGACGAGCGGTCCGGCGCCGGCAATCGCGGCGAAGTGGTGGCCCAGCAGGACACGGCGGTCGGTGGGGTGGAAGTCGATGCCGTTGTCGAGGCGTTCGGCCGGGGTGGCCCGGGTGCCGTCCACCTTCAGGACCTTGTACACGATGAACTTGGCGTAGAAGCGGTAGGCAATGGCGTACGAGCCGAGCGCGGCGGCGACCATCCAGGCGGCCGACACGTTCTCGCCCCGCGCCAGCGCGAGGACGGACCAGCCCGCCGCGGCGACGAGCGCGACGAGGGTCCAGACGACGATGGTTCGGACGTTCGCGGTACGCACCGGGGTGTCCTCCCGTCCATGCGGCGACGGGAGGAACGTAGAGCAGGAGCGGGAGTTGCGCTACACCGCGTGCATCACCTCGACCGGCTCAATCCTGCGGGCGCTTGAGGCGGGCCACGAACTTGTACCGGTCCCCCCGGTACACCGAGCGCACCCACTCCACCGGCTTGCCCTCCTTGTCGAGGGAGTGGCGGGAGAGCATCAGCATCGGCAGGCCGACGTCGGTGCTGAGCAGGCCGGCCTCGCGCGGGGTGGCCAGCGAGGTCTCGATGGTCTCCTCGGCCTCGGCGAGGTGGACGTCGTAGACCTCGGCCAACGCCGTATATAGGGACGTGTACTTGACCAGGGACCTGCGCAGCGCGGGGAAGCGCTTCGCGCTGAGGTGGGTGGTCTCGATCGCCATCGGCTCGGCGTTGGCCATGCGCAGCCGCTCGATGCGCAGGACCCGGCCGCCCGCGGTGATGTCGAGCAGGTCGGCGAGGGTGTCGTCGGCGGTGATGTAGCCGATGTCCAGGAGCTGCGAGGTCGGCTCCAGGCCCTGGGCGCGCATGTCCTCGGTGTACGAGGTGAGTTGGAGGGCCTGCGAGACCTTCGGCTTGGCGACGAACGTGCCCTTGCCCTGGATGCGCTCCAGGCGGCCCTCGACGACCAGTTCCTGAAGGGCCTGGCGGACGGTGGTGCGCGAGGTGTCGAACTCGGCGGCCAGGGTGCGCTCGGGCGGGACCGGTGTGCCGGGCGGCAGCGTGTCCGTCATGTCGAGCAGATGTTTCTTCAGGCGGTAGTACTTGGGCACACGCGCGGTGCGGACGGTGGCCCCACCCTCGTTCTCCGCACTGCTGACCTCGGTGCTCATGCTCTGCCTTCCCGGCTCCGGATGAGGGTCACTTCGTGATCCCTTCTGTATACCGTCGCGGTCGCTTTTGGTCTAGTCCACAGCGCCAAGTGGTCTAGCGGAAGAGAGTACTCCGGCACGGCTGTTTTCGCTGCCTTCTTACTTAAAGGTTCCTGCATATGTAGGTCCCATAACGGCTGGTCAGAGGGGTTTCGGGGACCCTTGACAGGCCCTCTGGTCTGGTCCAAGCTCCCGGTACTGGTCTACACCATTGGTTCAGGTCCCGGCCCATGGGCGGGAGGTGTGGCAGGTATCCCTGAGGAGGGTGGCGTGAAGCGCAAGCTCATAGCCGCGATCGGTATCGCGGGCATGATGGTCTCCATCGCGGCGTGCGGGGGCAACGACGACAAGAGCTCTTCGAACAGTGGCGCCGACGCCAAGGAGCTGACTGTCTGGCTCACCGTCGACGCGCAGAACAACTGGCCCCAACTGGTGAAGGCAGCCGACGCGGCCGTGCAGAAGGCGCACCCCGGCGTCAAGATCAAGCACGAGTACTACGGCTGGCCGGACAAGAACACCAAGCTCGACGCGGTCCTCGCCACCGACAAGGCCCCCGACGTGGTCGAGATGGGCAACACCGAGATGCTGGGCTACATGGTCAAGGGCGCCTTCGCACCCGTCGACCCCGCGAAGTTCACCAACTCCTCCGCCTGGCTGGACGGCCTCAAGGCCTCCGTGACCTACGACGGCAAGACCTACGGCGTCCCCTACTACGCCGGTGGCCGCGTCGCCAACTGGCGCAAGGACATCGCCGCTTCGGTCGGCATCAAGGCCCCGCCGACCACGTACACCGAGCTGACCGCCGACCTGGACAAGATCCAGAAGAAGGAAGGCGACAAGTTCAGCGCCTGGTACCAGCCCACCCGTGACTGGTACGCGGCCATGTCCTTCGTCTACGACGCCGGCGGCTCCATCGCCGTCGACTCGGGCGGCACCTGGAAGGCCAACTTCTCCTCGCCGGAGTCCATCAAGGGGCTCAACGAGTGGAAGTCGGTCATCGACAAGTACATGCACGGCGACAAGACCAAGGACGAGTCCGACCGTTACATCGTCTACGGCCAGGGCAAGGCGTCCATGATCTTCGCCGCCGCGTGGGAGGGCGCGACCGCCGCCGACCCGAAGAACGACAAGACCGGCGGCAAGCTGAAGACCGATCTCGTCAACTTCGTGATGCCCGGCCCGTCCGGCAAGAACATGCCCGTGTTCCTCGGTGGTTCGGACCTCGCGATCCCGGTGAAGTCCAAGGCGCAGGCGCTCGCCGCCGAGTGGATCAACGCCTTCACCGGTCCGTCCGGCCAGAAGGGCCTGATGGCCAAGGGCAACCTGCCGAACAACAAGACCGACCTCGCGACGCTGAAGAGCGACCCCGCGACGGCGGTCCCGGCCACCGCGGCCGAGTCCAACTGGTTCGTCCCGATGGCACCGGGCTGGGGCCAGGTCGAGAAGGCCCAGATCCTGCAGACCATGCTGCAGAACATCGGCACCGGCAAGCAGTCGGTCGAGGCCGCCGCGAAGGCCGCGGACACCGCGATCGACAAGGTCATCAACACCAAGTGACCTGAGGCAGGGCCCTGTTGGACACCGAAGGGTGTTCTCGGGGCAGGGCCCTGCTTCTCGTACGGCCGTACGACCAGAGGGACCGCGAGGAGCGCGTGATGAGTGCCGCAGACACGACCACCCCCGCCAAGGTGCCGCCACAGCGGCAGGCGCCGCCACCGGACATCCCCGACGCACCCCGCAGAAAGCGGTCGTCGAGAGCGACCGGGGTTCCCTGGCTGCTGCTCGCCCCCTGCCTGCTGATCCTGGCCCTGGTCATGGGCTATCCGCTGGTCCGGCTGGTCACGCTGTCCTTCCAGTCCTTCGGGCAGTCCCAGCTCTGGGGCTTCAAGCCCGCCGAGTGGATCGGCTTCGACAACTTCTCGGGCGTCCTCGGCGACGGAGAGTTCTGGGGCGTCGTCGTCCGCACGATCGTCTTCGCGGCCGGTTCGGTCATCTTCACGATGGTCGCGGGCATGGCCATCGCCCTGCTCCAGCAGAAGGTCTCGGGCTGGCTGAAGACGCTCATCAACATTGTCCTGGTGGCCAGTTGGGGCATGCCGGTCATCGTCGCGACCACCGTCTTCAAGTGGCTCTTCGACTCGGACTACGGCGTCTTCAACGCCCTGCTCAGCAAGCTCCCCGGCGTCGACATGATCGGCCACAACTGGTTCGCCAGCGGACCGCAGGGTCTGCTGGTCATCATGCTGCTGGTGGTGTGGGGCGCGGTGCCCTTCGTGGTGATCACCCTCAGCGCCGGACTCACCCAGGTCCCCGCGGAGTTGGAGGAGGCCGCCCGCCTCGACGGCGCCGGCGCCTGGGGCGTCTTCCGGTACGTCACCCTGCCCATCCTCAAGCCGATCATCGTGATGCTCACGACCCTGTCGGTGATCTGGGACATGGGCGTCTTCCCCCAGGTGTTCGTGATGCGCGGGGGCCACCCCGAGGCCGAGTTCCAACTGCTGAGCACCTACTCGTACGACCGCGCGTTCGTCGTCAACGACTACGGGCAGGGCTCGGCGATCGCCCTGGTCACCGTGGTGCTGCTGCTCGGTGTCGTGGCCGTGTACATGCGTCAGATGCTTCAGATCGGAGAGGTCGAATGAGCGCGCTCACGACCGATGCGCCCCGCACACCGACCGGCGGGCGCAAGAAGTCCAAGCTCGGCTGGAACCTCGTCGGCCTGCTCGTCTTCGTCGTCGTCGGCTTCCCCCTCTACTGGATGCTCGACACGGCGTTCAAACCGGCGCGGGACGCCATCGACCCGGACCCGAGCCTGCTGCCCACCGGCATCACCCTCGACAACTTCCGCCGCGCACTGGACATCGCCGACTTCTGGGGCCCGGTGGGCCGCAGCCTGATCGTCTCGCTCTCGGTCGTCGTGATCGGCGTGGTCGTAGGCCTGCTCGCCGCGCTCGCGATCTCCCGCTTCGCCTTCCGCGGCCGCAAGATCGTGATCGTCGGCATCCTCGCGGTCCAGATGGTCCCGCTGGTCTCGATGATCATCCCGGTCTTCCTGCTGCTGAACGACCTCGACCAGTACGACAAACTCTCCGGCCTGATCATCACGTATCTGACCTTCATCCTCCCGTTCACGGTGTGGACCCTGCGCGGCTTCATCGTCAACATCCCGAAGGAACTGGAGGAGGCGGCCATGGTCGACGGCTGCTCCCGCACCGGCGCCTTCATCCGCGTGGTCTTCCCCCTCCTCGCCCCCGGCATGGTCGCCACCTCGGTCTACGGCTTCATCCAGGCCTGGAACGAGTACCTGTACGCCCTCATGCTGCTCAGCCAGGAGCACCAGACGGCGACCGTCTGGCTCGGCAACTTCACCACCAAGCACGGCACCGAGTACGCCCCGATGATGGCGGGCGCCACGATGATGGCCGTGCCGATCGTCGTCCTGTTCCTCATCGTCCAGCGCAAGATGGCCGCGGGTCTGACCGCCGGCGCCGTGAAGGGATAACGCCCACCGATGACGACACTCGCCAGCGGTACAGACACCCTCACCCGAGACGCCCTGACCGTCCTGCAACCGGGCTTTCCCGGCACCACGGCCCCCGACTGGCTGCTCCGCCGCCTCGGTGAAGGCCTGGCGTCGGTGGGCCTGTTCGGCCGCAACATAGCCTCACCCGAGCAACTGGCCTCCCTGACCGCCCAGTTGAGGTCCGAACGGGACGATGTCCTGGTCGCGATCGACGAGGAGGGCGGAGACGTCACGCGCCTGGAGGTGCGGACGGGCTCGTCCTTCCCCGGCAACCACGCGCTGGGCGCGGTGGACGACGTCGACCTGACGAGGGCGGTGGCCCAGGAGTTGGGCCGCAGGCTCGCCGAATGCGGCGTGAACCTGAACTGGGCCCCGTCCGCGGACGTGAACTCCAACCCCGCCAACCCGGTCATCGGCGTCCGCTCCTTCGGCGCCGACCCGGAGTTGGTCGCCCGCCACACCGCGGCCTACGTCACGGGCCTCCAGTCGGCGGGCGTCGCCGCCTGCACGAAGCACTTCCCGGGTCACGGCGACACGGCGGTCGACTCCCACCACGCGCTGCCGCGCATCGACGCGGAGGCGTCGGTCCTGGAGCACCGCGAACTGCTCCCCTTCCGCGCGGCCATCGCCGCCGGCACCCGCGCGGTGATGAGCGCCCACATCCTGGTCCCGTCCCTGGACCCGGACCACCCCGCCACCCTCTCCCTCCGCATCCTCACCGACCTCCTCCGCGGCCGCCTCGGCTACGACGGCCTCATCGTCACCGACGCCATCGAAATGCAGGCCATCGCCGCCACCTACGGCATCGAACGCGGCAGCGTCATCGCCATCGCCGCCGGCGCCGACGCGCTCTGCGTGGGCGGCGGCCTGGCGGACGACGAGACGGTACGACGACTGCGCGACGCGCTGGTGGGCGCGGTTCGGTCGGGGGAGTTGCCGGAGGAGAGGCTGGCGGAGGCGGCGGAACGGGTGCGGGAGTTGGCACGGTGGGCGGCGTTGGCGCCGGTGTCAGGATCGGCGTCGGCGCCGGCTTCGGGGGCGGGCGCAGCCTCGGAGGCGGGTCCCGCTTCGCACCCGGGCTCGCCCTCGGAAGCAGGCTCGGCCTCGGACGGGAGCCCGGCTTCGGGCAGGCGTCCCGACGCGGACACCCGCTCAGCACCGGACCCGCACACCCATTCCCCCGCCGACCAGAAGCCCGCGCCCGCCCCAGAGCCGGCGCGCGTCGACATCGGCCTCGTCGCCGCCCGCCGCGCCCTCGCGCTCACGGGCACCGGAGACTTCACCCCCCTCACCGAACCGCCCTACGTCGCCCTCCTCACCCCCGTCGCCAACATCGCCGTCGGGGACGAGACGCCCTGGGGTGTGGCCGCGGAACTCGGTCGGCTTCTGCCCGGTACGGAGACGGGCGGCTTCGGTGGGGAGGGTGCGGGGAGTGCGGTGCTGAAGGCGGCCGGGGCGCGGCGGGTCGTGGTCGTGGTCCGGGACGAGCACCGGCACCCCTGGATGGCGGCCACTCTCGACACGGTGTTGGCGGCTCGCCCCGACACCATCGTGGTGGAGATGGGCGTGCCCCAGGCTCCACCCCGAGGCGCTCTCCACATCGCGACCCACGGCGCGGCCCGAGTCTGCGGTCGTGCGGCGGCGGAGGTCATCGCGGGGGAGTGACCCCGAGAACACCGGTGCCGGGCGACCCCACGAGGATCGCCCGGCGCCAGCACGTAGGCCCAAGGAGTCTGTGCCTCAGATCCCTTGCCAGTCGGGCTTGTTGACGAACGTGTGCCGGAAGTAGTCCGCGAGCTTCAGCTTGGACGCGGCGCCCTCGTCGACCACGACCGTCGCATGCCGGTGCAACTGCAGCGCCGACGCCGGGCACACCGCGGCCACCGGCCCCTCCACGGTCGCGGCGACCGCGTCCGCCTTGCCCTCGCCGGTCGCGAGCAGCACCAGGTGCCGTGCCTCCAGGATGGTGCCGATGCCCTGCGTGATGACGTGATGCGGGACCTGCTCGATGTCGCCGTCGAAGAACCGCGCGTTGTCCACCCGCGTCTGCTCGGTCAGCGTCTTGATCCGGGTCCGCGAGGCCAGCGACGAGCAGGGTTCGTTGAACCCGATGTGCCCGTCCGTCCCGATCCCCAGCACCTGCAGGTCCACCCCGCCGGCCTCACCCAGCGCCCGGTCGTACGCCTCGCACGCCCCCTGCACGTCCTCGGCCGTCCCGTCCGGCCCGAGGAACGCCTCCATCCCGATCCCGAGCGGCTCCAGCACCTCACGACGGAGCACCGAACGGTACGACTCCGGGTGCTCGGCCGGCAGCCCCACATACTCGTCGAGCTGTGCGATCCGGGCCCGCGAGGTGTCCACGTCCCCGGCGCGGACCTTGGCGGCCAGGGCTTCGTAGATGGGCAGCGGCGTCGACCCGGTGGCCACACCGAGCAGGGCGTCCGGCTTGCCCCGGAGCAGTTGTGCCATGGCCTCGGCGATCAGCTCGCCGCCCGACTTGGCGTCCGGAACGATGACAACTTCCACGCTGGGCCTGCCGATCTGAAGTGAGCCATGTGGTTTAGACCAATCGTGATCGAGGCTCAATCTAACAGAATCGGTTCCGGCCGCCCAGGTGGCCGGGGCTCCCGCACCCCGCGCGGGCGCGGCCCCCGGCAGGGGAGTCCAATGGACCCGACGGACACTTGACCGGCCCCCTCGGACATCCCCGCGCGCACCTCCGGAGGAACCCGCATGACCGCCACGACCCCGACCCCCCAGAACGACGTACCGGGCCGGATCATGGCCCGCGAAACCGCCGAACAGCCCGCCGTCCTGCGCCGCATCCTGGACGAGGGCGCCCCGCGCATCCGCCAGGTCGCCCAGGACGTGGCCGCCCGCAAACCCCGCTTCGTCCTGCTCACCGCCCGCGGCACCTCGGACAACGCCGCCCTCTACGCCAAGTACCTCCTGGAGATCCGCCTCGGACTGCCCTGCGGACTCACCTCGATGTCGACCACCACGGCCTACGGCGCCCGGCCCGACCTGACCGACGTCCTGGTCGTCACCGTCAGTCAGTCCGGCGGCTCCCCGGACCTGGTGGCCTCGACCCGGGCCGCCCGCGAGGCCGGCGCGATCACGGTCGCCGTGACCAACAACCCGGACTCACCGCTGGCCGCCGTCTCCGAGTACCACATCGACATCATGGCCGGACCGGAGAAGGCACTCCCCGCGACCAAGACGTACACCGCCTCGCTCCTCGCGCTCTATCTCTTCGTCGAGGGCCTGCGCGGCGGCGACGGCGCGGCGGCCAAGGCCCTGCCCGACCTCGCCGCGCAGCTCCTCGCCCGGCAGGACGAGGTCCGCACCCTCGCCTCCCGCTACCGCTTCGCCGAACGCATGGTGATCACCTCACGCGGCTACGGCTACCCCACCGCCAAGGAGGCTGCCCTCAAGCTGATGGAGACCAGCTACATCCCCGCCCTCGCCTACTCCGGCGCCGACCTGCTGCACGGCCCCCTCGCCATGGTCGACAACGTCTCCCCGGTCATCGCGGTCGTGACCGACGGCAAGGGCGGCGCCGCCCTCCAACCGGTGCTCGACCGGCTGCGCGGCCGGGGCGCCGACCTCGTCGTCATCGGCCCGGCCGGCCAGGTCGAACAGGCCTCGGCCGGCTTCGTCCTGCCCCCCGAGGGCGTCCCCGAGGAACTCCAGCCCATCCTGGAGATCCTCCCGCTCCAGCTCCTCGCCTACGAGGTCACCATCGCGCGCGGCCAGGACCCCGACGCACCCCGCGCACTGGCCAAGGTGACCGAGACCCGCTGATGGAAAAATGCCAAGACCATCCAGCCCCGCACAGGACTCAACACCGTTAGGCTTCCAACGAACATCCTTCAACGCATGGACACGGATAGTGGTCTAGTCCAGAATGTGTATGTGTTAAAGGCGCAAGCCCCCGCCCTCCCCGCACAGGAGGACGGACCGAGGAACCGAGGCTCTCTGCCCTGACTGCCCCGGCTCCTCATCCATCGGCCGATCGGGACCGCACACCCCGTGGCCGTTGCTGCTCCGGGCTGCGGTGCCGGGAGGGTTGAGGGTCCCTCCCAGGCGCCGCGGCCCGCGGGTGTTTTTAGGACAGGTACAGACCGGCGGGTACGCTCGCAGACGTGCCCTCCATGAACGAACTCGTACGCCAGCACACCGCACTCGACGACTCCGACCTCGAGTGGCTCCACCTGCTGGTCTCGGAGTGGCAGTTGCTCTCCGACCTCTCCTTCGCCGACCTGGTCCTGTGGGTTCCCACGCGCGACGGCACCCGCTATGTCTCCGTTGCCCAGATGCGGCCGAACACCGGCCCCACCTCGTACCAGGACGACATGGTCGGCCACCTCGTCCCGCGCGGCCGTCGCCCCATGCTGGACGTCGCCCTCGACGAGGGCCGGATCGTGCGCGAGGGCGACCCGGAGTGGCGCGAAGAGGTTCCGGTCAGGGTCGAGTCCATTCCGGTACGACGGGACGGACGCGTCCTGGGTGTCATCGCGCGCAACACCAACCTGCTCACCGTGCGCACCCCGAGCCGACTCGAACTGACCTATCTGCAGAGCGCGTCGGACCTCGCGCAGATGATCGCGGCCGGTTCCTTCCCGTTCCCGAATCAGCAGGTCGACATGGACGCCTCGCCGCGCGTCGGCGACGGACTGATCCGCCTCGACGGCGACGGCATCGTGCAGTACGCCTCGCCGAACGCGCTGTCGGCGTACCACCGCATGGGCCTCGCCACCGACCTCGTCGGCCAGTACCTGGGGGTGACCACCGCCGAACTCGCCCCGACCCGGGGTCCGGTGGACGAGGCGCTGGCCAAGGTCGCCAGTGGGTGGGCGCCGCGCGAGTTCGAGATCGAGGCGCGTGACGGGGTGATCCAGTTCCGGGCGATCCCGCTCAAACCCAAGGGCACCCGCATCGGTTCACTGGTGCTGCTCCGGGACGTCACCGAACTGCGCCGCCGCGAGCGGGAGTTGATCACCAAGGACGCGACCATCCGGGAGATCCACCACCGGGTGAAGAACAACCTCCAGACGGTCGCCGCCCTGCTCCGCCTCCAGGCCCGCCGGATCGACTCCGAGAGCGGCCGGGAGGCGTTGGAGGAGGCCGTACGACGAGTCGGTTCGATCGCGATCGTGCATGAGACGCTGTCTCAGAACCTGGACGAGCGGGTGGAGTTCGACGAGATCGCCGACCGGGTGCTCGCGATGGTCGCCGAGATCTCGCCGGGCAAGGTCACCGGCCGGCGCAGCGGTCGCTTCGGAATACTGGACGCCGAGGTCGCGACCCCGCTCTCCATGGTGCTCACCGAGATCCTGCAGAACGCGCTGGAGCACGGTTTCCGTGAGGGCGAGACGGGGACGGTCGAGGTCTCGGCCGTCCGCGGCGGCACCTCCAAGGAGGCCCGCCTGCTGGTCACCGTGCAGGACGACGGCGTAGGACTCCCGGAGGGATTCGACCCCCACCGCTCGGGCAACCTGGGCCTGCAGATCGTACGGACGCTGGTGGAAGGCGAGTTGGGTGGCACCTTCGACATGGTGCCGGCACCGGAGCGGGGGACCAGGGTGATCCTGGATGTGCCGGTGGAGGCGCACAAGTAAGCGGCGAGACAAGCAAAGAGCCCCGGATCACTGGTGATCCGGGGCCAGTCGCTCGTTGCTATGCGCATCGGGGGTACTGCGCGCTGCGGCTCGGGGGCGGGAGATGCGTACGCGCTGTACGCGCCGCCAAGCTCAGGCTGTCGAACGGGGTGCGTGTCAGGCGGAGGCCTGACGGGCCCGGTTGCGAGCGGCGCGGCGCTTCATGGCGCGGCGCTCGTCCTCGCTGAGACCACCCCAGACGCCGGAGTCCTGGCCGGACTCGAGCGCCCACTGCAGACACTGGTCCATGACGGGACAGCGACGGCAGACGGCCTTGGCTTCCTCGATCTGCAGCAGCGCAGGACCGGTGTTGCCGATGGGGAAGAAGAGCTCGGGGTCTTCCTCGCGGCAAACGGCGTTGTGACGCCAGTCCATGGCTGCTACCTCTCCTTGGTATTACGTGCAGGTTGCTTGTGAATGTGAACGCTTTCACGAATCCCTCAACAAGTGAAGGGCCGCCCATCAGGTTTCCCTGATGTGGTCCTGTGAGTTGAAGAGGGGTTCTGATGGTCCGAGGACGCCGGTGTTGCGGGCTGTCCCGACCGCCACGTAGAGACTCGCAAACCTCAGCGGCGGATACAACCCCTTCTGGAAAGTTTTTTTTGATTCCTCGGTGTCGACTAGGTCACAGCCGTACTTCCATGGGGTGGATCCTGGTCTAAACGTTCGAGTGAAAGGACTTCAGCCCTTTCTGCTCACACAATCACACGCAGTGCACGGCGTACGCCTGTGAACGTCACGCTCGTACGCAGTCCGAGGTGGTCGCCGTCCATCTGGAGGGGCAGGGGGACCTTCGAATGCAAGGTGAACTCGCTCAGGTCGTGCAGAGCCGCAGCGTACTTGCCATGGGGTCCGCGCTCGGGGGACGAAGTGAGCAACTGGGTGCCATACCGGGCAACCGCGGCGCTGGACAGGCGGCTGAGGCCGAGTACGTCGAGGCCTTTATCGAACGACGCCTTAGGTGACGTGTACATCGGGCGATTACCCAGGTACGTCCAAGGGGACGTGTTCGAGACTATGGCCACCACCAGATCGGTGACCGGGTCCTCGCCGGGCTGCTCCAGAGTGATCGTCCCGTGCCGGCGGTGCTGTTCACCGAGGAACTGCCGGACCACCTGGCGCACATACAGCGCGTGCGTGGACTTCTTGCCCTGCTCCCGCTGCTGTTCGACCCGCCCGACGACCCCCGCGTCGAACCCGAGCCCGGCGTTGAAGGTGAACCAGCGGGACGGCACCGCCTCGTCCTCGGTGCCGGGTGTGCCGGAAGTCAGCCCGAGGCCGACCGTGCGCTCGCTGCCCTCGCGCAGGGCGTCGAGGATGGCGCCGGTGGCCTCGACGGCGTCGTTGGGCAGGCCCAGGGCGCGGGCGAAGACGTTGGTCGAGCCGCCGGGGACCACGGCGAGACCGGGCAGGCGCTCCGGATCGGGGCCGGTGTGCAGCAGGCCGTTGACGACCTCGTTGACCGTGCCGTCGCCGCCGAGGGCCACCACCAGATCCACGTTCCCGCTCTCCACGGCCTGTCGGCCGAGGTCGCGCGCATGGCCGCGGTACTCGGTGGTGACCGCCTCCAGCTTCATCTCGCTCGCGAGGGCGTGGAGCAGGACATCGCGCGTACGTGCGCTTGTGGTGGTTGCCGCCGGATTGACCACGAGAAGTGCACGCATGGGTTGCAGGGTACCTACTGGGTGGTACTCGGCCCATACCGAGGTAGGGGTTGGGTAAGAGGAGACGGCGTGAGCCTGAACACCAGGGGCCGTTTTACGAGGGCTACCCTTCTGGGGTGAGCGCTGAGCAGACCCCCGCCCCGGAGACCGCAGGCCCCGACGGACCCCGTCCGCGCCGGCTGACCTACGCGGCGGTCCTCGTCGCGCTGGAGGGGCTCGCACTGGCCGTCGCCGGGGTGTGGATGCTCGTCCTGGGCATCACCGGCGAGCCGGACGACCGTCAGCAGGCGGTGACCGGTGGCGTGACCCTGGTGGTGCTCGCGCTGCTGCCGCTGCTCGCCGCCCGCGGGCTGCTCGGCCGGCGCGGCTGGAGCCGGGGCCCGGCCGTCATCACGCAGGTCATGGCGCTGCCCGTGGCCTACAACCTGCTCCAGGCCGACAGTGCGGCGATCCCGGCCGGTATCGCGCTCGCGGCGGTCGCGGTGGCCTCGCTGGTGCTGCTGGTGAACCCGGCGACGACACAGGCCCTCGGAATCCGAGGGCCCGGTCGTCGTACCGAAGAGCCGAAGGGCTGAGCTTCGGCCGGGGCTGCTACTCCTCGACGAGGAGTTTCTCCCGGAGCTGGGCCAGGGTCCTGGCCAGCAGCCGGGACACATGCATCTGCGAGATGCCGACCTCCTGCGCGATCTGCGACTGCGTCATGTTGCCGAAGAACCGGAGCAGCAGGATCCGCTTCTCCCGGGGCGGCAGATCCTCCAGGAGTGGCTTGAGCGACTCCCGGTACTCGACGCCCTCCAGTGCCTCGTCGTACGCGCCCAGTGTGTCCGCGACCGCCGGGGACTCGTCGTCCGTGTCGGGAACGTCCAGGGACAGCGTGGAGTAGGCGTTGGCCGACTCCAGGCCCTCCAGGACCTCCTCCTCGGAGATGCCCAGCTTCTCGGCCAGCTCGTGGACGGTCGGGGAGCGGCCATGGCGCTGCGAGAGCTCCGCCGTCGCCGTGGTCAGCGAGAGGCGCAGCTCCTGGAGCCTGCGGGGGACGCGCACCGCCCAGCCCTTGTCGCGGAAGTGCCGCTTGATCTCGCCGACGACCGTCGGGGTCGCGTAGGTCGAGAACTCGACGCCGCGCTCCGGGTCGAAGCGGTCGACCGACTTGATCAGGCCGATGGTGGCGACCTGGGTCAGGTCGTCCAGCGGCTCGCCGCGGTTGCGGAAGCGGCGCGCGAGATGCTCGACGAGCGGCAGGTGCATACGGACCAGCCGGTTGCGCAGCTCCGCGTACTCGACGCTGCCGTCCTTGAGGGTGCGCAGCTCGATGAAGAGTGCGCGCGCCCCGCTGCGGTCCTCGTGCCGCGTGCTGTGCACGCTCGGTGTGCTCTGCACGCTGTCCTCGGCGTTCCGCTCGTGCTCGCTCATCGTCCCGCCTGTCGCCCTTCCCCGCGCTCTCGCCTCCTCCCCCACGCTCGAACCGGCCTGAGCGGGGGGACCCCCGGGTGCGGGGGAGGCCCCACCAATACGCACAGCACCGTCCTGCTCATGTGGACCGTCGTCCATCAAACCGGCCTCCGAGGGTTCTTCCTCCGGGTGCGGCCGGGCCTGCTCGGGAATTCCGCCGCGGGGCACGAGGGAGCCGCTGTCCGCCGTGCGGCGGGATCCGTCTGAGCCGCCCTCGGCCGGCAGCTCCCGTGTGCCGCGCTCTTCGTCCCGCACCGGCCCGTCCCCGTTCCTCACGCCGGACCGGGTCCCGCGCCGCGCTGTTTGTAGAGGCTGATCGAAACGGTCTTGTCCTCGTCGACTGCCGATGAGACCTTGCCCGCGAGGGCCGAGAGCACGGTCCAGGCGAAGGTGTCGCGCGAGGGGGCGTGACCGTCCGTCGTCGGGGCGGAGACGGTGACTTCGAGTGAGTCGTCCACGAGGCGGAAGACGCAACTGAGCACCGAGCCCGGCACGGCCTGCTGGAGCAGGATCGCGCACGCCTCGTCCACCGCGATGCGAAGGTCCTCGATCTCGTCGAGGGTGAAGTCCAAACGGGCCGCGAGGCCGGCCGTGGCCGTACGCAGCACCGACAGGTAGGCACCCGCAGCCGGCAGCCGGACTTCCACGAAGTCCTGGGTCGCGGGCTCGCCTGCGATCTGGGACACCCTCACCTCCAAGGTGGTACAAGCTCTTTCGGGGGCCCAGGGGTCGCCCCCCGGGGTAACGCGATACTTGGTTCAGCGGTGACGCTACCGCGCTCCGAACTTTTCTGTCCCCGGGACCCCAACCCCATGCTGTCACTCATAGTAAACCTACGGATACGCTCCGTGGCTAGGGGTCCTGCGGGCCCAATTGGGAAGAGCGCGCGCCGGGTTGACGTACCCAGACGTCAGACGGTCGAACCGTCGAAACCGGCGGTCGGATGACTAGGTCACAGGAGTACGTGGTCCACGAAGCACCAGCGCCAGCTCTCCCCGGGTTCGAACGTGCGCATCACGGGATGTCCGGACTCCTTGTGATGTGCTGTCGCGTGGCGGGCGGGCGAGGAGTCGCAGCAGGCGACATGGCCGCAGAAGAGGCAGAGTCGCAACTGCACGGGGTGGGTGCCGGCCGCCAGACACTCCAGACAGGTCTCGCTCTGGGGCCCCGGCTCGGGGAGCGGCAGCGCGTCGGCGTGCGTGCACTGTTTCATGATTGCCAGATTACGACGGGTGTGCGGTTGGCCGCGCGGAAAAACGAGGGCGGGCGAGGACGATGGACGTGATGCCACTGCTGTTGCTGGTGGCGGGAAGCGCCGTGGTGGCCGCGGCGGCCCGGCGCACCCCGGTGCCGGCACCGCTGCTGCTGGTCGCGGTCGGGCTGGTCGTCTCGTACGTCCCGGGGGTGCCCGACTACACCCTCGACCCCGAGGTCGTACTGCCGCTGCTGCTGCCCCCGCTGCTGTACACGTCGGCCATCGACAGCTCGTATCTCGACCTGCGGGCCCAAGTGCGGCCCGTGGCGCTGCTGTCGGTGGGGTACGTGCTGTTCGCCACCTTCGTGGTCGGCTGGGCCGCGTACGAGATCGTGCCGGGGCTGCCGCTGACCGCGGCGCTGGTGCTGGGCGCGGTGGTGGCGCCCCCGGACGCGGTCGCGGCGACGGCGGTGGCCCGCCGGGTGGGACTGCCCTCCCGGATCACGACGATCCTCCAGGGCGAGTCCCTGCTGAACGACGCCACCGCGATCACCGCCTACAAGGTGGCCCTCGCGGCCGCGGTCGGCGAGGGCGCCACCTGGGCCGGCGGCATCGGGGAGTTCCTGCTCGCGGCCGTCGGCGGGGTCGGGGTCGGGCTCCTGATGATGGTGCCGATCCACTGGCTGCGCACGCACCTCAAGGAGGCGCTGCTCCAGAACACGCTCTCGCTGCTGATCCCGTTCGTCGCCTACGCGGTCGCCGAGCAGGTGCACGCCTCCGGGGTGCTCGCCGTCGTGGTCGTGGCGCTGTATCTGGGGCACCGCGCGTGGGAGGTCGATTTCGCCACCCGCCTCCAGGAGGAGGCCGTGTGGAAGATGGTCGCCTTCGTGCTGGAGTCCGCGGTGTTCGCCCTGATCGGGCTGCAACTGCCGGTCGTCCTCAAGGGCCTTGGGGAGTACGAGGGCATCGACGCCGCCTGGTACGCGATCGCGGTGTTCGCGGTGGTCGTCGCGACCCGGTTCGTGTGGGTGTTCCCGGCGGCCTTCCTGCCCCGGATGCTGTCGCGGCGGATCAGGGAGCGGGAGGAGAACCCCACCTGGAAGGGGGCGATGACCACCGGGTGGGCCGGGATGCGGGGCGTGGTCTCGCTCGCCATCGCCTTCTCGATCCCGCTCACGGTGCACGGCGGCGACCCCTTCCCGCAGCGCAACATCATCCTGTTCCTGACCTTCACGACGGTCATCGGGACGCTGGTGGTGCAGGGGCTGAGCCTGCCGCCGATCATCCGCCTGCTGAACTTCCCAGGCCGCGACGCCCAGGCCGAGACGCTCGCCGAGGCCAACGCCCAGGCGCAGGCCTCCAGAGTGGCCGAGAAACGCCTGGAGGCCCTCCTGGAGGACGAACGCAACGCCCTGCCCCCTCCGCTCGCCGACCGCCTCCGCGAGGTCCTGGAGCGCCGCCGCAACGCCGTCTGGGAGCGCCTGGGCGCCACCAACCCCGTGACCGGCGAGACCGTCGACGACACCTACCGCCGCCTGTCCCGGGAGATGATCAGCGCCGAACGCTCGATGTTCGTGCGCCTGCGCGACGGCCGCTACATCGACGACGAGATGCTCCGCACCCTGCTCCGCCGCCTCGACCTGGAGGAGGCGGCGGCTTATCGGGAGGCCGCCTGAGCCGTCTCCGCACAGCCCCGCCTGCCGCGCGACGCCCGGCACGGACTCTCGCCGCACCGGACGAAAGCCCGAGGACGCGCCGCACGAGGACTTCCGTCCGGCACGCCGAGAACACGCAGTGGTTGCGACGCCGATCGCTTCCGCGGCGGAGGGGAGTGCCGCCCCGCCGGCGAACGACGGGACTTCGCGGACGCGAACCGGAAGATCATGGAAAGGGCCGCCCGGTGACCACCGCCGCGATCGTCGTCCCGCGCGGGAACGCGCCCTCGTCGGCCAGGGCGACAAGCCCGTAGAGCAACTTGGCGACATAGAGACGCTCGACCGGCAGCCCGTGGCGCTGCTCGAAGTCCTCGGCGAAGGTGTCGAGTTCGGTGGGCACGCGCGCGTAGCCCCCGAAGTGGAAGCGGTCGTCGAGTGACCAGTCGCCCCGGCTGCCGCCGAAGGCCCGCTGCTGAAGGCCCTCTATGTCGGTGGTCAGGAAGGCGCCCTTGAGGACCGGTATCCCGAGCGCGCGCTGGTCGGGAGCCAGGCCGGCGGCCAGGCCGGCCAGTGTGCCGCCGGTTCCGCAGGCGAGGGCGACGACATCGGCACGTGCGCGCAGTTCCTCGCCGAGGGCCTGGCAGCCGCGTACGGCAAGGGAGTTGCTGCCGCCCTCGGGGACGACGTATGCGTCCTGCGCGTCCGCCGTGCGCAGGAGGGCGGCCAGGGTCTCCGGCTCGGTCTTGCGCCGGTACGTCGACCTGTCGACGAAACACAGACGCATTCCGTCGGCCGCGCACCGGGACAGGGACGGGTTGAGCGGGCGGTCCGCCAGCTCCTGGCCGCGGACCACGCCGACCGTGCGCAGACCCAGGAGGCGACCCGCGGCGGCGGTGGCGCGCAGGTGGTTGGAGTAGGCGCCGCCGAACGTGACGACCGTACGTCCGGCCGCCGCCGTGAGGTTCGGCGCGAGTTTGCGCCACTTGTTGCCGATCAGGTCGGGGTGGATCAGGTCGTCCCGCTTGAGCAGCAGCCGGATGCCGTGCCGGTCGAAGCGTCCGTCCGCGATCTCCTCCACCGGTGACGGGAGCCGGGGCCGCAGGGCGGCGAGGTCGGGGCTGGTCACGGCACCATTGTCGCCCGGGTCCCGCTGGAGGCTACTTCAGCCGGTCGCGGACCCGTGCGCGCAGCCAGTCCATCGTGAACCCGCGCGGGTCCACCTTCCCTGGCTGCCACTCCAGGTGCCCGATCACCGACCGCTCCGACCAGCCGTGGTGGCGGCAGATCGCCGCGGCGACCTTCTCGATCGTCGCCAACTGGGCCTCGGGCCACGGGTCCTCGCCGTCGCCGAGGTTCTCGCACTCGAAGCCGTAGAAGTGCCGGTTGCCGTCGGTGTTGGCCTCGTTGTCGTGCGGCAGCGCCTTCTCGGCGATCACCGCGCGCAGCACGTCGTCGTCGCCGAGCCCCGCGTGGTTGGCGCGGCCGTAGCCGACGAGGTGGAGGGTGCCGTCCTTGGTGATGACGCCGTGGCACAGCGGGCCGGGCAGGTCGGGGCGGCCCTCGCGGCAGAGGTTCACCGTATGCGCGCTGCCCTTGGTGACCGTGTGGTGGATCATCACGCCGTGGACGGGCCCCCACGGGCCCTTGTGGTTGCGGTTGTGATGCTCCCAGTCGCCGACCTCGACGACCGTGACGCCCTCCGCCTTCAGACCCGCCAGAAAGCCGCCCGCGGACATGGGTGAGGCCATGAACGCCTCCTTCGTGCTGCGCGACGGCCGACGTGCACGACCGCCTGTTATCGCCGCTTGTACCGAAAAAATCCGGTACAGACGACTTGTTCGTACGGCGTGCGAGCCGATCCGGACATCAGCGGCCCCGGCGGCAACTCGAACAACATTCGACGTAAAGAGGCCCCGTGCCCAGGCAGGTGATGATCCATTCCCGCTCTTTCGGGTAATACCACCGGCACGTTCCGTGAGGAAGGCTGGTGCGCGGGAACGATGCCGGACGCACAGGCGCCGGGCATGAATGGGGAGGGCATTTCTCTATGTCGGTAGGCGAAGAGGTCCGCGCGGAGCAGAACAAGCCGCAGCAGAGCCTTGGCACGGCGGCTGCGCGGAACCTGGCCACGACCACGAAGTCCGCGCCGCAGATGCAGGAGATCAGCTCCCGCTGGCTCCTGCGCACACTGCCGTGGGTGAACGTGCAGGGCGGCACATACCGGGTGAACCGACGACTGAGCTACTCCGTGGGCGACGGCCGGGTGACATTCGTGAAGACCGGCGACCGCGTCGAGGTCATCCCCGCGGAGCTGGGCGAACTGCCCGCGCTGCGGGACTACGAGGACGAGGAGGTGCTCTCGGAGCTGGCCACCCGCTGTCGGCAGCGCGAGTTCGCCGCGGGGGAGGCGATCGCGTCGTTCGGCAGCCAGGCCGACGAGGTGTACTTGCTGGCGCACGGCAGGGTGGAGAAGATCGGCACCGGCCCCTACGGCGACGACACGGTCCTCGGAGTCCTCGCCGACGGCGCCTACTTCGGGGACCAGGCACTGCTCGACCCGGAGGCCATCTGGGAGTACACGGCCCGCGCGGACACCGCCTGCACGGTGCTCGTGCTGGCGCGCCAGGACGTCGAGCAGGTCGCGGAGCGCTCCGACACCCTGCGCGACCACCTCGCGCAGTTGCGCGCGATCCCCGAGCAGCGCACCAACAAGTACGGCGAGAAGGCGATCGACCTCGCCGCGGGCCACTCCGGCGAGCCGGACATCCCGCACACGTTCGTCGACTACGACGCCCGGCCGCGCGAGTACGAACTGAGCGTCGCCCAGACCGTCCTGCGCATCCACTCGCGCGTGGCCGATCTCTACAACCAGCCGATGAACCAGACCGAGCAGCAACTGAGGCTCACCGTCGAGGCGTTGAAGGAGCGCCAGGAGCACGAGCTGATCAACAACCGCGAGTTCGGCCTGCTCAACAACTGCGAGTACGACCAGCGGCTCCAGCCCCACGACGGCGTCCCCAGCCCGGACGACCTCGACGAACTGCTCAGCAGGCGGCGCGGCACCAGGATGCTCCTCGCCCACCCGCGCGCGATCTCCGCGTTCGGCCGCGAACTCAACAAGCGCGGACTGGTCCCGGAGTCCATCGACATCGGCGGCAACCGCATCCCGACCTGGCGCGGGGTGCCGATCTACCCGTGCAACAAGATCCCGGTCAGCGACCGCCGGACCACCTCGATCATCGCCATGCGTACCGGCGAGGCCGACCAAGGTGTCATCGGC
Source organism: Streptomyces sp. NPDC005492 (assembly GCF_040605995.1). Taxonomy (NCBI): domain Bacteria; kingdom Bacillati; phylum Actinomycetota; class Actinomycetes; order Kitasatosporales; family Streptomycetaceae; genus Streptomyces; species Streptomyces sp. NPDC005492. The sequence goes on along the minus strand of NZ_JBEXDX010000014.1, from coordinate 65,334 downwards.
CTCCAGCAGGCCGGCATCCCGGACGAGATCGAGCCGAGCCTCTCGGTGCGCTTCATGGGCATCAACGAACAGGCGATCATCAAATACCTGGTGACGGCCTACTACTCGGCGGCGGTCCTCGTGCCGGACGCCCTCGGCGTTCTGGAGAACGTCGAGATCGGCCGCTGGAGGTGACGTTCCACCAGGTGGACACCGTGTCCCCGCCCGTCGGGGCGGGTACACCCCGGTCGTATGCCGGCGGCCGCGGCACGGACGCCGCCGTGCGCGGACTCTCCGAGGGGGACCCGATGGCCGAGTTCAGGACGGAGACCACCGAGTTCGGGACGGGGACACCACAGGGCGCCGACGGGTCGCGGCCGCCCGACGGACACGAGGCGGCGGGGATCCTGGAGGGGGCCCGGGCGTCCGTCGACCCCGAACTGCGCTCGGCGCTCGACTCGCTGCCCGGCTCGATGCGCCGGATCGCGCTCTACCACTTCGGGTGGGAGCACGCGGACGGCACACCGGCGGCGGGCAACGCCGGCAAGGCGATCCGCCCCGCCCTCGTCCTGACCGCGGCCACCGCGCTCGGCGGCGAGCGGGCCCGGGCGAGCGCCCTGCGGGCCGCGGCGGCCGTGGAGCTGGTCCACAACTTCACCTTGCTGCACGACGATGTGATGGACCGGGACACCACCCGCCGGCACCGGCCCACCGCGTGGACCGTGTTCGGCGACCCGGACGCGATCCTCGCCGGGGACGCGCTCCAGGCGCTGGCCCTCCGGCTGCTCGCCGAGGACCCGCACCCCGCGCACTCGGCCGCCGCCGCCCGGCTCGCGGACTGCGTCGTCGAACTGTGCGCGGGCCAGCACGCGGACACGGCCATGGAGAAACTCGGCCCCGGCGAGGTCACCCTCGACGAGGTGCTCGCCATGGCCGAGGCCAAGACCGGCGCGCTGCTCGGCTGCGCCTGCGCGGTGGGCGCGCTGTACGCGGGGGCCTCCGCCGAGGACGTCGAGGCGCTGGACGCGTTCGGCCGCCAGGCCGGGCTCGCCTTCCAGTTGATCGACGACGTCATCGGCATATGGGGCGACCCCGGCCGCACCGGCAAACCGGCCGGCGCCGACCTCGCCGTGCGCAAGAAGTCCCTGCCCGTGGTCGCCGCCCTCACCTCGGGCACACCGGCGGCGGCCGAACTCGCGGAACTGTACGGAACGCCGTATCAGGAAGGGGAGTTGGAGCGCACCGTGCTCGCCGTCGAGCGGGCCGGCGGCCGGGACTGGGCGCAGACCCAGGCGGCCGACCGGATGGCTCGGGCCGTGCACGAGCTGGCCCGGGTGATCCCGGACCCGCAGGACGCGGGCGGTCTGCTCGCGCTGGCCGAGTTCGTGACCCGGCGCAGCAGTTGATGACTCCGGAGCCTTCGAAAGCCGCGTGGCCCTGACTCCGCGCGGCCACCGGGGCTCCGGACCGCAGGGTCCCGCGCATCCCCACGGTGCGCGGGGCCCGTTCCCGTCCGGCGAAATCCCGATAGGCTCAACACCCGTACGGAATACGACTGTTGAGACCTAGGGGCGGGACATGGGCGTGGCGATACGGGCGGCTGGCGAGGGTGACCGGGAGCTGGTCGTCCGGCTGTTGGACGAGGCATTCCAGGACGATCCGGTGAGCGGCTGGATCTTCCCCGACGCCGAGTACCGCCGCACGACCCATCCCAAGCTGATGGCCGCCTTCACCGACGCCGTCCTCGCCGACGGCCGTATCGACCTCGCCGAGGACGGCGCGGCCTGCGCGCTGTGGCTGTCGCTACCGGGCGAGGCGCATCCGCAGGACGACGGCCCGGACGAAGCCGTACAACTGCGTGAGGCGGTCGACCCGGGCAACGAGCGGGTCGAGACGATCGCCCGGCTCATGGACGCGGGGCATCCCGCCGACCGGGCACACGAGTACCTGTGGATGATCGCCGTGAAACCCGCCCGCCAGGGCGAGGGCCTCGGCGCCGCGCTCATCCGGCACGTCCTGGACCGCTGCGACCGCGAGGGCCTGCCCGCGTACCTGGAGGCAAGCAGCGAGCGCAGCACCAAGCTGTACGAGCGCCTCGGCTACGCGTTCACCGACCGCACCCTCGACCTCCCGGACGGTCCGCGCATGTATCCGATGTGGCGCGAGCCGCGCACGGCTCTACGCTGAGGACATGGGCAGCGAAGAGCACACCTGTCCCGTCTGCGGACAGCACGTGAGCACGGTCGTCCGGCGGTACAAGACACTCGGCGCCTGGGTGCCGAAGTGGGTGGACGGCCCGTGCCGGAACCCCGAGTGCGGGGCGTACGTCCCCGAGGGCGCCGAGCCCGATGAGCCGGGGGCGCGCACCCCGGCCGGGCCGACGTCGTAGCGTGATCCCATGCCGGACAACGAACCCACCACCATCCTCCACATCACCGAGCGCGCCCTCTGGGACGCGGCCCGCGAGCGCGGCGTCTTCGAGTGGTCGACCCGCGGCCGCACCCTCCAGGAGGAGGGCTTCATCCACTGCTCGACCCGCGCCCAACTCCCGCGCGTGGCAGCCTTTTTGTACGGTTCCTACGACGGCCCCGACGACCTGGTGGTCCTGGTCGTGGACCCGGCACGGCTCACGGCGCCGCTGAGGTACGAGGCGCCCAAGCCGGGCGGTGAGGAGTTCCCGCACGTGTACGGGCCGATCCCGGTGGACGCGGTGGTGGCCGTGGAGGAGTGGACGGCGTGAACCGGTTATGGCGCCGGGCCCTCGTCGCGTGGGCGGTCGCCGTGGTCGTCGGGGGCGGGCTCACGCTGTGGTTGCGGGACTCCGGTGAGCCGGGCGGGCCGTACACCTGGCAGGTGGACAGTCCGGGCGTGACACCGACGCCATCGCTGAGCCATAACCCCGAGGACACGGAGAGCCCCTGTCCGGCACCCACCATCTCGCCGCACGACGGCACCGGGGCGACCCTCTGCCTCACGGTCGGTTAGGCAGCCCGCCGGTCTCCGGGTCGCGGCCCGTCAGGCAGTACGTGCCGCCCGCAGGGTCCCGCATCACCGTCCAGTGTCTGCCGTGGGAGACGACACTCGCGCCGAGTTCCTCGTGCCGGGCCCTGGTCGCCTCGATGTCCGCGCAGGCCAGGTCGAGATGGGCGGAGGCGGGCCGGTCCTCGCCGAGGCGCTGGAGCAGCACGCGGATCGGCAGGCCGGGCGGCGGCTTGAGCACATGGAACTCGGGGAGAGCGCCCGCCAGCGAGGCCCAGTCGGGCAACAGGGCGCTCCAGAAGGCGACTTCGGCGTCGTAGGAGCCGGGTCCGATGTCGATGCACACCTGGTCGAGGCGGCTGCCGGCCACCACGGGCGGTCGTACGGACTCGCCGTGCCAGGGGACCGCGCAGAACAACTGCCCGGCGGGGGACCGGAGTACGGCCCAGCCGTCGTGCTCGGCGACGGTGTCCGCGCCGAGCCGCAGCGCGGACGCCACGAAGGCCGGCACGTCCGCGACCGAGAAGTCGAGGTGAGCGCCGCCCGGACCCGACTCGACCCCCTGGACCTTCACACAGGCGTCCGCCCCCGCCGCCAGCAGGGTGACGAACTCCTCCTGCTCACCGCGCGGTTCGGACAGCCGGGTGTCCGTCACGGCCGTCCAGAAGGCGCGGGCGGGAGCGGAGAGACCGAGCGGGCGGTCGACGAAGGCGTAGGTCCAGCGGGGGCCGGCGGGGATGCTCATCGCGCGATCGTAAACGGGACACCCCGACCCGGCCGCGCGGTTTTCAGTCCTCGCTGCGCTGCATGAACCGCAGCATGTTCCCGGCCGGGTCGCGGAACGCGCAGTCGCGGACGCCGTACGGCTGGTCCGTCGGCTCCGAGACCACCTCGGCGCCGGACTCCCGCACGCGGGCGAACAGGGCGTCGCAGTCGGTGGTGGTGAAGTTGACCCCGCGCAGGGTGCCCTTGGCGAGCAGCTCGGCCATGGCCTGCTTGTCGGCGGGGGAGGCGTCCGGGTTCGCGGCCGGCGGCTCCAGGACGATCTCCACGTCCGGCTGCGCCGGCGACCCCACGGTCACCCACCGCATGCCCTCGAAACCGACGTCGTTGCGGATTTCCAGCTCCAGGACGTCGCAGTAGAAGGCGAGCGCCTTGTCGTGGTCGTCGACGGCGATGAAGCACTGGCGGAGTTTGAGATCCATGCCACACAGGCTAGGGCCGCAGGGGCGGTCCCGCCCGGTTGGGGCGGGTGAAAGTGCGGGCCACGCAGGACGGGATCACCGCGCCGGCCTCGTGCGAGCGGGCCCGGTAGGCGCTCGGGGTCTCGCCGACCAGTTCGGTGAAGCGGGAGCTGAAGGAACCGAGGGAGGTACAGCCCACGGCCATGCACACCTCGGTCACGCTCAGGTCGCCGCGCCGCAGCAGCGCCTTGGCGCGCTCGATCCGCCGGGTCATGAGGTAGCTGTACGGCGTCTCCCCGTACGCGGCGCGGAAGCTGCGCTGGAAGTGGCCCGGTGACATCAGCGCGGTCCGCGCGATCGACGCCATGTCGAGCGGTTCGGCGTACTCGCGGTTCATCCGGTCGCGGGCCTGACGCAGCCGTACGAGGTCGTCGCGGTTCACGGGGTCCAGGATGGCACGCCGGGGAGCCGAGGTTGAGGGGCGTGCGACCCGGGTGGCAAGTCATCACGAATCGTGATCGTCGTCAGACGGGATCGCGTCTGGGACGGGCCGCCCGTCGGTGCTGGACTTGATCCATGACGGAGCGCCGCCGTTCAGGTGCGCGGCGAGGACCCCGTCGTATTCGCCGCCAGTCCCGATCGGAGATCTCCATGCCCCTCATCCACGTTCAGCAGACCCCCGGCAAGACCACCGAGCAGAAGAGCGAGCTCGTGCGCGAGCTGACCGAGGCCTATGTGCGGGCGACCGGGGCGAAGCCGGAGAGCGTCTGGGTCACCGTGCAGGAGATCGCCACCGACAGTTGGTCGATCGCCGGGGAGACCCTCGCGGCCCGCGCCGCCCGGAGCTGACGCCGGCCGCACGGCGGACCCCGGCACCGGCCGGGGTCTATGGATAGTCAATTCCTGCCGTTGATCCTGTGAGCCATGAGAAGGTCACCTCCGTGACAGCGACCCTGCCTGGCAGGGGGTACGGGGGCCCAGTGGAATTGCGTCAGATCCAGTACTTCGTGGCGGTGGCCGAAGAGTCGCATTTCGGCCGGGCCGCCGAGCGGCTGAACATCGGACAGCCGGCCGTGAGCCAGCAGATCCGGCGGCTGGAAAGAGAACTGGGCACAGACCTTTTCGACCGATCACGTCGCACCATTCAGCTGACTCCCGTCGGCCGGGAACTGCTGGCCGAAGGGAAAGAGATTCTGCGTGCGGTGGATTCTTTTTCGGCCAAGGCCAGAAAAGTGGTCGCGCGCGAGAGCGACACCTTCCGGCTCGGTATCAGTTCGGCGCTCGGGCGGCGTCTCGACTATTTCCTGGACGCCCTGCCCCGGCACGGTTCGAGCACCCGCTTCGAATTCCAGACACTCGGCGTGCAGGAGCGTCTGGACGAACTGCGGGCCGGAACGCTGGACGCCGCCTTCGTCCGCGGCGTCGAGAGCGTCCCCGGTCTGACCCTGCTCACCCTCTGGTACGACCCGTTGCTGGTGGCCCTCCCGGCAGCGCACCCCCTGGCCGCAAAACCCGACCTCAACCTGCGCGATCTCGCCGAGGTCCCGCTGCGCATCGCCGAGCGGGCGCAGAACGAGGTGCTCTACGACTCGGTCGTGCAGGCCTGCCGTGAGTCCGGTTTCCAGCCGGTGATCGGCCCGCCCTTCACCGGCCTCCAGGACGCCCTGGCCGAGATCGGCGCCGGTTCGACCGGCTGGACCCTGATGTACCCGACGGCGGTGAGCGCGGTGTCCTCACGACGTATCGCGCTGAAAAGGCTCGTCAATTTTCCCATCACCATGAGAATGTCATTGGCGCTGCGCCCGGACAGCGACCAGGGGTGGTCCTCGATGCTTTCCGAGGCCTGTTCCCGAGTTCGACGCCAGGTCGCCGAGGAGAATTCGACCATTCTCGGAGGACTGCACTGAGTGCGATTGGATTTCACGCGGCCGTAAACTTGCGGCGCTTGCTCCGTCGATAACGGAGATGCCAATGTTCGTGATGCCTTGGCCGCTCGGCAGTGATTCCGTCCGCAAATCCGTCGAGCCGTAAGGCGGGCCCGTTGCAGTGTAAAACGGTAACGGGGAAAAGTATATCGGCGCCGTGCTGCTGATATTCCCTCGCGGTTCACGACGCGACCCATCGACCGCGACCGCGGGCTCACGACGCGCCCCTCCCGTGCTCACCACCGCTACCACGGGCAGGCAATGCAGGAGACGCATGGTCACCAACCTCGGCTACCGGAACGGGTCCTTCCAACCCAAGCCGGGCGTGGGACCGACCGGTGTCGGCCCCGACGACTACATGTACGAGGCGGGTGTACGGCTCGTCCGGTTCTGCCTGCCGTCGAAGACCCCCGATCCGGGGCCGGCCATGCTCCGCAAGGCAGCCGACCTCGGCTTCACCACCACCGTCAACCTCACCCGGGTCAGCCAGCTCGACCGCCGACGGCTGGTCGAACTCGCCGCGCTCTCCGAGGACGCCGGGACCGACGTCATCTACCTGGCGGACTCCAACGGCAGCCTCCTGCCGGACGAGGTCTCCGGACTCGTCACCCTGGTGCGCTCGGTGACCGGCTCGGCCATCGGCCTGCACGCCCACAACAACCTCGGCCTGGCCCTGGCCAACTCCATCGCGGCGGTCGAGGCCCCGGTGCCACCTGGATCGAGTCGTCGGTCCTGGGCATGGGCAAGGGGCCGGGGAACCTGATCACCGAGCAGCGGCTGGCCTACCTGGCACGGGTCGAGGGGGCCGAGCGCTACGACTCGGCCGGATGGACATCGAGGAGTGGCAGGCGAACACAGAGACCTGGTTCACCAAGGCGGGCCTTGACGAGGCACGGATCGCGGAGATCGCACGGGACGCTCCCCTGCGGATGCTCGGATCGTGAACTACCCGGGAACGCGCTGAAGGGTTCCGGCCGAAGAACCGGCCGGAACCCTTCACCTTGCCAAGTGACCCGCGATGGTGCACCGATCGCCGGTCACCAGGCCTGACGGAGCGTCAGGCCTTCTTGGTCTCCTAGTAATGGGCCGGATCGGTGACCGGCGGGGATCAGGGCGCGTCAGAAGAGGTCGAGCTCGGAGGACTCGACCGCCCCCAGGACGCGGCACTGCCCAGTCTTCCCGTCGACGGATACGTAGCCCACGCCGATGGCCATGTCCGAGAAGTCTCCACTGCGGAGGTAGGCGACCGACTGGCAGCCGAAGTAGAACGTGCCGCCCACTTGCGCGCGTTCCCCTTCCGCCAGAGCCAAGGGCACGTCGCTCGGCCCCGCCTCCTCATCCAGGAAGCGCTGAGCCAGCCTGGCCGCTTCTTCGATGCCCAGCATCAGCCCGTCCTCAGCAGCGAATAGCTCCGCCATGTCGACACATGGCTGGCATGTCCGGTCTGGCCGTCCAAGAAGATGACATCTCCCTTGACGTTCACGACGTTGAAGGCGTGCGCGAACTTGCCCTTCACTCCCACGACGATGCCACGTGCGCCATCACCGGCCGTTTTGATCTCGTTGACGATACCGGAGAGGGTGGCCCCCTTGAACTGCCGTCCGTATATGGACTCGAGGGGACCGACAGGACCGGCTTTCAGGCCGCCCGGAGCCGCAGAACGAGATCCGTCCCGCAGCAGATGATCTACCGCCACGGCACACGCGCGGCAGTTCTGCATACCCCCCTGGGGGTTCACGGCGGCTTTGAGTTCCGGGGTGATGGGCGTCTTGTAGGGAATGCCGCCGTATCCGAGCGTGACGCCTCCGCCGCCGGGCCCGAATCGCAGATTTCCGACGGCGAGTCCAGCTTCCTCCGGGAGCACAGCAGCTCGCCGCCACCCGGTGAGCCCGCCGAGCCCCACGACTGCGATCTGCTGGGCGAGTTCGTCCGCTGCGTCGGCGTACAGGTCGGCGAGCGCGTCGCAGCCCTGCTGGCGGAGCAGGTACTCGGCCCGATAGAGCCGGTACGCGGGGCGGACCGGCAGGTATTTGTCAACGAAGGCCCCGACGCCGCCGTTCTGTCCGGTGATGGCGTCGTGGGCGTCGCCCATGAACTCGAAGGGCGCCTTCAGACCCTGCAGGAAGCCGTTGCCGAAGATCTTCAGACCTTCGCCGAGGCTGTCGACCTTTCCGTTGCCGTTGTCGCCTGGTACGGGTGTCATACCGCTCGGATCGGTGTACAGCGTGGGCGTGTTGTCGGCGTAGGCGTATGCCGAGACGTAGGCGCTGTTCCGGTCGGGAGACGCCGGGTCGGGGCGGTTGAAGCGGCCGGTGCTGGTGTTGTACTGGCGGGCGTGCAGGTCGAGGTTGCCCGTGGTGGTCTCGTAGCGGGCGCCCGTGTACGACGGGGTGCTCGCGGGAGCGCCGGTGGTGACTGTGCCCAGGACGCGGGTGCCGTACGGGTCGTAGGCCCAGCGCTGGTAGAGCGTCCCGGTGCTGCCGGTGACGTCGAGCGGGGAGCCCTGGGTGTCGTGGTGGTAGTAGAAGAGCGCGCCCGCGCCGGTCTCCGTGGCGCTGGGCTGACCTAGCGGGTCGTAGCGGTACGACTGTTTGACGGCCCAGGCGCTGTCGTACTCGGTGGCCATGATCGGCAGCGGGGCGTTGGGGTCCCACTGGGTGCGGGTGGTGACCGTTCCGTCCTTGCTGGCGGTCACCTGGTTGCCACTCGGGTCGTGGTCGTAGGTGTAGTTGCTGCCGGCGACGGTGGCGGCGGAGATCTGTCCGGCCAGGTCGTAGGTGTAGGTGTCGGCGCCCGCCTTGGTCTGGTTGCCCTCGCCGTCGTAGTCGTAGGCGGTGGTCGTGGTGCCGCTGGTCGTGGACGTCAACTCGTCGGCCGCGTCGTAGACGTAGCTCGAGCCGGTTGCGCCAAGGGTTGAGGTCAGACGGTTGCCGACCTTGTCGTAGGTGTACGAGGTGGTACGGGTCGACGCGCAGCCGGTGACCCAGGGCTGCGGGTAGCAGCCGGATGTCAGGCGACCGGCGGTGTCGTACGTCTGGTCGTAGCCGCCGCTGCCCACGCTGGCCCGGGTGACGTCGACGTGGGTGGGCAGTCCGGCCGCGGACAGGGTGAGGGCGGTCTTGGTGACCGTGGTGCCTGCCTTGGCGGAGGTGACTGCGGTCAGTCGGCCGGCCCGGTCGTAGGCACGGTCCTCGGTCTCGGTGTTGGGGAGCGTGGATCGGGTCAGGTTGGCCGCGGCGTCCCAGAGGTAGTTGGTGGTGACTCCGTCGGCGGTCATCGACGATGTGCGGCCGTCGTTGTCGTAGGCGTAGGCGATGGTGTTGCCGTCGGAGTACTTGCGGGTGAGCATCTGCCCGGCGGCGTCGTAGGTGTACGCGAAGCTGCGGGTCTTGGTGAGGTGACCGGCCGCGTCGTAGCCGAAGTCCTCGGAGATCTTGGAGTTGGCGCGGGTCGTCATGCGTCCCGCGGCGTCGTAGGCGTATGACACGTCGGGGGTGCTGTCCGCGTAGTCGACCTTGGTGAGCTGCCCGCGAGCATCGAAGAGATAGCTGGTGGAGCCGACCGGGGTGGTCTTCTTGGTGAGGTTGCCCTCGGCGTCGTACGCGTAGGAGGTCGCGCGGTTGAGCGGGTCGGTGATCGTGGTCAGTTGGCGAGCGCCGTCGTAGGCGTACGACGTGGCGTGGCTGTTGGCGTCGGTGCGCTTGGTGACGTTGCCTGCCGCGTCGTACTCGTAGGCGGTCTTGCCGCCGTCGGCGGCTGTGACCGTGGTGAGTTGGTCGAGTTTGTCGTAGCCGTACGTCGTCACGCGCTTGTCGGCGTCGGTGCGCTTGGTGACGTTCCCCGCCGCGTCGTACTCGGTGCCGGTCACACCGTTGAGCGGGTCGGTGACGGTCGTGAGGTTCCCGGCCGGGTCGTAGCCGTTGGTGGTGGTGAACTGCGCCGGGTCGGCACCGGAGACGTTGCCGCGCGGATCGACCGAGGTGGCCTGGCGGCCGTCGCCGTCGTAGGTCCAGGACTCCTTGTTGCCCAGCGGGGAGGTGCGGCTGAGCAGGTTGCCGTCGGTGTCGTAGGCGTAGGTGGTGGTCTTGCCGAGCTGGTCGGTGGTGGTGCTCAGCCGGTCGTTCTTGTCGTAGACCGAGGAGACGCTCTTGCCGAGGGGGTCGGTGACCTTGGTGACGTTGTCGACCGCGTCGTAGGCGTAGGCGGTCACGTTGCCCAGAGGGTCGGTGACCTTCGTCGGCCGGTTCACGGCGTCGTACTCGGTGCTGACGGTCGCGCCGGTGGGGCCGGTGACCTTGGTGCGGTTGCCCACCTCGTCATAGGCGTAGCTCGTCGTGTAGGCGGCGGGATCGGTGCCGGAGACGTTGCCACGCGCGGAGACCGTGCTCAGCAGCCGCCCGAGCTTGTCGTAGGTGTAGGTCGTCTTGTCGCCCAGAGGGTCGGTCTCGGAGAGGAGGCGGCTGCCGGAGTCGTAGGTACGGGTGACCGACTTGCCGGCCGCGTCGGTGGTCCGCAGGAGGTTTCCGGCGTCGTCGTAGCCGTACGCGGTGGTGTTGCCTGCCGGGTCCTTGGCCGAGGTCAGTTGCTCGGCGCCGTTGTAGCCGTAGGTGGTGGTGCGGCCCAGCGGGTCGGTGGCGGTGCTGAGGAGACCGCGCCCGTCGTAGGTGTACTTCGTGGTGTAGGCGGCCGGGTCGGCGCCGGAGACGTTCCCGCGGGGGTCGGTCTTGGACAGGATGCGGCCCACACCGTCGTAGGTGAACGTCGACTTCTCGCCGAGCGGGGTGGTGACCGAAGTCCGGTTGCCCGCCGCGTCGTAGCCGTACGTCGTCACCTTGCCGCGCGGGCTCGTCACCGTGCCCAGGGCGCCCAGCGACGTGTACGTGTACGACGTCTTGCCGGCGAGCGGATCAGTGCTGGAGGTCAGCTGGTTGGCCGTGTTGTAGACGTACGACGTCTTGTTGCCGCGCCCGTCGGTGTGGCTGAGGATGTTGCCCGCGCTGTCGTAGGTCCAGCTCTCGGAGTAGCCGAGTGACGACGGCGCGCTGCGGGTGAGCATGCGTCCGGCGCTGTCGTAGGTCATCGACGTCGTGTTGCCGCGCTGGTCGGTGATCTCCACCGGGCGCAGATAGCGGTCGTAGTCGTACGAGACGGTGTTGCCGTACGGGTCGATGCTCTCCATCAGCATGTTGCCGGCGTAGATGTCGCTCCACACACCGCCGTCGGGGGCCGTGGTGTGCGCTACCCCGCTGTTGTCCCAGATGAAGTTCGTGGTCTTGCCGTTGGGATCGGTCTGGGAGTTGACCCGGCCGGTGGAGTCGTAGGTGTTGGCGACCTTGCCGCCCGCGGGATCGGTATAGGAGGTGAGTCGCTTGTCGGCGTTGTATCCGTAGGAGGAGACCTTGCCCGCCGGGTCGGTGACCCCCGTCAGCAGACCGTCCGTGTAGGCGTACGACACCGAGGTGGAGTCCGGGAGGCTCACCTTGGTGGCCTGGCCGTCCGCGTTCAGGGTGAAGCCCGTGGTGCGGCCCGCCGCGTCCTTGACGGACGACAACTTGCCCGAGGTGTACGTCAGCGTCAGCCCCTTGCCGGCGTTGTCGACGAGCGACGTGAGTTGGCCGGTGCTGTTGAAGGTCCTCGATGTGTGGTCGGGGGTGGTGATGGTGTAGGTGCTGGTGCCTTTGACGAGCTTCGCGACCGACCCCGCGGGTGTGGTGTACGTGCCGTTACTGGCCTGCGGGAACACGAACTGGGCCCCGTCATCGGCCTGATAGGTGACCTTGTCGGAGGCGATCGTCAGCTTCGTGTCGAAGGGAGTTGCCCAGCCGCGGCCGAGTAGTCCGGTCGTCGTGGAGTCGGAGCGATACGTGCGGTCGAGGGCCACTTGCTTGCCGACGCCGATCGTCTGGGCGTCAGTGAGTTGCTCGAAGAACATGCCGGTGGCCGTGCTGACCGGGTCCGCGCGGTGGGCCTGCCCGTAGCAGGAGCAGATGCCGGCCTGGGCGCCGGGGATGTCAGGGGTGTAGAACGCCTGGACCAGCGGAGAGGTGGTGCCATTCGGGCTGTAGGTACCGTCCGCACCCTTGAGGTAGATGTGGGCGTAGTAGTTCTTGCCGTCTTCGAGGTATCCGCCCAGAGTGTTCCCACCCCACCAGAAGCATTGGTCGTCGGCGTGGGGCTCGTTCGGCCACCAGCCGTAACACCAGGCTCCGTTGTCCAGTTGTCCCTTGCCCACCGGATCATCGGTGGCCTTGTTGATCTCCTGGGCATAGACGACCGTTCCTGCCTCGTTCCGGATGAGCAACAGCAGCCCTGAATAGGACGAACCGGTGCCGGAGGAGAACTGCAGGTATCCGCCGATGCTGAGCCTCCCCGGAGAAGCCAGGGCCAAGCTCGAAACCCATGCCGGATCGGCGGTTGCCGCCGCCGTGAGGGGCTGGCGCGTCGTGTTCCCCTCGGCGATGAGGCGGCGCTCGAGAGCGCTTTTGCCGGGTCTGGGGTGGGGCTTGCCCACCGGCTTCTTGGTGGGCAAGTCTCTGTAGGCGCGCATGGGTGACAGATCGTCCCGGGACTGCTTCACCTGCTTCCGGCGCTCCGTCAAGGTCATGGCCTTGGGAGGCTTCGGCCGATCGGCCTGGACTTTCTGGACGGAAGCCGAAGTCGATGCCGATGCCGATGCGGTGACGGTGTCGGTCGACTTGCCGGTCGATCTGCTGGGCAGGGCCCACGCGGGTGCGACGCCTGCGACTGCTATCAGAGCCAGGCTCAGGATCGCGATGACGAATCTTCGTGCTCGTGTGTGCACTGCGTACCCCCTGTGTTTCTGCTGTGAAGGGTGTGACGCAGTGATCCTTGGCCTGAGCACCTGTGGGTGAACCTGTTGGATGGGGGTTGGCTGAAAGCCTCGGAAAGGTGATCAGCCTGTCATTGCGAATTGCCTGGCCGCGTGGACGTGATACGCCCAACTCCATGGGAATGGCGCGAACATGCCTATTGTTGGTGGCGGGCCATCTGAATTCCTCATAGATCTCGGATGAATTAGAGGTAACTGATGGATCCGTCTTCTGTTTGTGTGACAGGAACTGTCGTCCGTGAGGGCGGAAACGGGCAGGCGAGCCTGCCCATGACTGCTGAGGTGGTTGCTGTCGCCTTCGCGTCGAGTCGGTCGGCATCTGCATTGGCCCTACCCGCGTCCGTACGGAACTTCCTGCAAGGCACCGTTGGCCGTTCCCTCGCCGTCAAGCAGCGCCTCAAAGTCGGGGGACGTGTTTACCCGCTTGACGGGGCGTCGGTCATGGCCTCTGGCAAAGAAGCGCGGCCCTCGCGGATCAGCGACTTGGGCAACTTGGCGCCGGTGTCGGTGACGACCTGGGGGCAGAACAGGCGGGTCGCGAGCTGGTCATGGGTGAGGTTGCGGTACAGCGTGGCCAGGTCGAGGTAGGCGCCTTCGGCCGGGACGACGCGGGCCTGGTAAGGACCGCGGTGAGCGCACGTGCGGCGTGCCGGTGGAGGGTGCCAGCCACCAGCGGGCGGCATTGAGTCGGGGCAGGAGCCGTAGCCAGGTGCGGCGGAAGTTCTCGCCGGCCTGCTGCCACTGTAGGTCTTCACCCGGCGCGAGTCCCTCAACTACCGCCGTTGGAAGACCGAATGGAACTGCGCTCGCAAGGCGCTCCAGACGGCGGAGAACGAGGCGGCCGAGAACGAGGGCCGCAAGCCCGTCGAACTCCCGCACATGGTGACCCACGACCTGCGCCACTTCTACGCCTCCGCCCTCATCGCCGGCGGAGCGAGCGTCAAGCAGGTCCAACTCGTCCTCGGCCACGCGTCCGCAGTCATCACGCTGCGGATCTACGCCCACCTGTGCCGGGCGAAGAAGACCGCACCCGGACCGTCATGGACGCCGTTCTCGGCGGCCTGCGGACCGGGTGCGGACAGGTAGGCGATGCGACCCGCGAAACCGCAGGTCAAACGGCCTAGCCATAGATCAAGCCTTCTTGGTCTCCCAGAAGATCTTGTCGATCTGGGCGATGTAGTCGAGCGCCTTCTGGCCCGTCGCCGGGTCGGTGGACGCCTTGGCGGCCGAGAGGGCCTTCAGGGCGTCGTTGACCAACTGGTGCAGCTCGGGGTACTTCTCGAAGTGCGGGGGCTTGAAGTAGTCGCTCCAGAGCACCGAGACGTGGTGCTTGGCGAGCTCGGCGCGCTGCTCCTTGATGACGGTGGCACGCGCCTGGAAGTGCGGGTCGTCGTTGGCGGCCATCTTCTCCTGGACGGCCTTCACCGACTCCGCCTCGATGCGGGCCTGGGCCGGGTCGTACACACCGCAGGGCAGGTCGCAGTGCGCGCTGACCTTCACCTTGGGGGCAAACAGGCGGGAAAGCATGGAGCGTTCCTTCCTCGTGATCGTCTTCTCAGGTGGGACATTACTCCCTGGGGAACCTGATTTCGCGAGTGCCCCCATGGGCTTAGGACAAAAGTCCAGGGTCGGACTCAGACTGGTGGAGGATAGGACCGGGGAGGTGCCGGGGATGCCGGAGCTGTCGCAGGAGACCGAGCGCGGGAGGGCCGTACTGCCCTTCGGGACGGCCGAGGTGACCGGGCCGTCCATGGTGCCGACGCTGCTGCACGGGGATCTGCTCGTGGTGCAGTACGGCGCGCGGATCAGGCCCGGCGACATCGTGGTGCTGCGGCATCCGTTCCAGCAGGACCTGCTGGTCGTCAAGCGGGCCGCCGAGCGCCGCGACGGAGGATGGTGGGTGCTCGGGGACAACGCGTTCGCGGGTGGTGACAGCACCGACTACGGCACCGTGCCCGAGGACCTGGTGCTGGGCAGGGTGCGCTTCCGGTACCGGCCGCCGAAGGCCGGTCAGCGCTCGCCGTTCGCGCTGGTGCGCTGGGCGCTCTCGGCCGCCAGGCCCGTCTTCCCCGACCGGTCGGCCTCCAGGCGTTTCCGGGCCCGGTAGGCGGCCACGTTGGCGCGGGTCGCGCAGCGGTCCGAGCAGTAGCGCCGGGAGCGGTTCGTCGAGGTGTCCAGGTAGGCGTTGCGGCAGGGCGCCGCCTCGCACAGGCCCAGGCGGTCGACGCCGTACTCGGTGAGATGGAAGGCCAGGCCCATCGCCGCGATCGCCGCGTAGCCGGAGGTGGCGTTCGACGGGTGGTCCGCGAGGTGCATGTGCCACAGCGGGCGGCCGTCCGCGTCCCGGTGGTTGTGGCCGGAGATCTGCGGGCTCACCGGGAACTCCAGGAGGAGCGAGTTCAGCAGGTTCACGGAGAGGGTCTCGTCGCCGCCGTCGGCCGCCTCGAAGACGGCCCGCAGCCGGGCCCGGACCGAGCGGAAGCGGGTGACGTCGGCCTCGGTGGCGCGGCGGGCCGCGTCCTTGTTGGCGGCGAACAGGTCCCGCACGGCCTCGACCGAGGTCAGGACGTCCTTGCCCCGGGCCGGTTCCTCGGTGTTGACGAGGCGTACGGCGTAGTCCGAGTAATAGGCCAGTTCCACTTGTAGTCCTTACGGAGGCGCTCTATGGTCGTGGATGCGGTCGGGTAACACCTGATCGTGCTTCCAGGGTATTACGACAGTGAGTGGACAGGGGGTCCTCATGGCGACCGGTGTCGGAACCGACTGGCAGGCCTGGCAGGAGAGCTGGGACCGGCAGCAGGAGTGGTACATGCCCGACCGGGAGGACCGCTTCTGGATCATGCTCGACATGGTCGAGGCCTGCGTCGGGCCCGAGCCGCGCATCCTCGACCTCGCCTGCGGCACCGGCAGTATCACGGCCCGGCTGCTGGCCCGCTTCCCGGACGCCACCAGCACCGGAGTCGACCTCGATCCCGCTCTCCTCGCCATCGCCCGGGGCACCTTCGAGGGCGACAAGCGCGTCTCCTTCGTCACGGCCGATCTCAAGGACCCGGAGTGGACGAAGAGGCTGCCGTACGAGTCGTACGACGCCGTCCTGACCGCCACGGCCCTCCACTGGCTGCACAGCGAACCCCTCGCGGCTCTCTACGGTCAGGTCGCGGGACTCGTCCGCTACGGCGGCGTCTTCATGAACGCCGACCACATGATTGACGACACGACGCCAAGGATCAACGCGATCGAGCGCACCCAACGTCACACCCGCATGGATCAGGCCCTGCGGAACGGCGCCCTCGACTGGGCCGAGTGGTGGCAACTCGCCGCCAAGGACCCGGTTCTCGCCGAACCGACCGCCAGACGCTTCGAGATCTACGGCGACCACGCCGACGGCGACATGCCCTCCGCCGCGTGGCACGCGCGTGTGCTGCGCGAGAAGGGGTTCGGGGAGGCCCGGGCGGTGTGGTGCTCGCCCTCGGACACCCTTCTGCTCGCCCTGAAGTAGCCCCACCCTGTGCCTTGTTGAAGGGCCGGCGGTAGGGAGAGCAGGAAGGCGAAAGGGGCGGTACGAGGATCTCGTACCGCCCCCTTCAACTGCCGTAGCGCTAGAGCACCTTGGACAGGAACCCCTGGGTGCGCTCGTGCTGAGGGTTCGTCAGGACGTCGCGCGGGTGGCCGGATTCGACCACCACGCCGCCGTCCATGAAGACGAGGCTGTCGCCGACCTCGCGGGCGAAGCCCATCTCGTGGGTGACGACGATCATCGTCATGCCGGACTCGGCGAGGTCGCGCATGACGTCGAGGACATCGCCGACCAGCTCCGGGTCGAGGGCCGAGGTCGGCTCGTCGAAGAGCATCAGCTTGGGGTCCATCGCCAACGCGCGGGCGATCGCGACCCGTTGCTGCTGGCCGCCGGAGAGCTGCGAGGGGTAGCTCTGCGCCTTGTCGGCCAGTCCGACCCGCTCCAGGAGCTGCATCGCGCGCTCCCTGGCCTGGCCCTTGTTGACACCCCTGACCTGCACGGGCGCCTCGATGATGTTCTCTGCGGCCGTCATGTGCGGAAACAGGTTGAAGCGCTGGAAGACCATGCCGATGTCCCGGCGCTTCACCGCCACTTCGCGGTCCCGCAACTCGTAGAGCTTGTCGCCCTGTTGGCGGTAGCCGACGAGTTCGCCGTCGACGTAGAGCCGGCCGGCGTTGATCTTCTCCAGGTGGTTGATGCACCGCAGGAAGGTCGACTTGCCGGAGCCGGAGGGGCCGATGAGGCAGAACACCTCGCCGGACTTCACCTCCAGGTCGATGCCCTTGAGGACCTCGACCGGGCCGAACGACTTGTGGACGCCCTCGGACTTCACCATGGGGACCGACGGGTCGGTCGTGGCGGACTCGGACTTGGTGAGCTTGTCGGTCATGCCGCTGCTCCCTTCGGACGGCCGATGGACAGCAGGTTCGCCCGGATCTTCTGCAGCGGGGTCGGCGGGAGCGCACGGCTGGAGCCGCGGGCGTAGTACCGCTCGACGTAGTACTGCCCGACGCTCAGGACGGAGGTCATGATCAGGTACCAGGCGGCGGCGAGGAAGTACATCTCCACCGGGGCACCGGAGTTCTGGCCGATGTCCTGGGCGTACCGGAAGAGTTCTGGATACTGGACGGCCGCCACGAGCGAGGTCGTCTTCAGCATGTTGATCACTTCGTTGCCCGTGGGTGGCACGATCACCCGCATCGCCTGCGGGATCACGATCCGGCGCAGCGTCTTGGCGTGGCTCATGCCCAGCGCGTGCGAGGCCTCGGTCTGGCCCTCGTCGACCGCGAGCAGGCCGGCGCGGCAGATCTCCGCCATGTACGCGGCCTCGTTGAGACCCAGGCCGAGCAGCGCCGTCAGCAGCGGCGTCATGAAGTCCGACCAGTAGTTCTTGTAGATCGGACCGAGGTTGATGTACTCGAAGACCAGGCCCAGGTTGAACCAGAGGAAGAGCTGGACCAGGACCGGGGTGCCGCGGAAGAACCAGATGTAGAACCAGGCGATCGACGACGTCACCGGGTTCTTCGACAGCCGCATGACCGCGAGGCCGATGCCGCCGACGATGCCGATCAGCATCGACAGGACCGTCAGCAGGAGGGTCTTGTAGACGCCGGTCAGGATCCGGTGGTCGAAGAAGTAGTCCGGTACGGCATGCCAGTTGATCTTGCCCTGGCCGAACGCGTAGACGATCGCGGCCAGCACGGCGATCGCGATGACGGCGGAGACGTAGCGCCCGTAGTGCCGGACCGGAATGGCCTTGACGGCCTTCGGGCCGGCCGGGGGCGTGTCGCTCGGCCCCGCCGTCTTGTCGATGTCAGAAGTCACGGATGTTGCCTCTCAGCGACTGCGGATCCGCGGTCACTTGCCGCCGTTGATGACCGACGACTTGACCGCGCCGTCCTCGGCGCCCCACTTGGTCAGGATCTTCTGGTACTCGCCGCTCTTGATCACGGCGTCCATCGCGGCCTGCAGCGCGTCCCGGAGCTGGGTGTCGCTCTTGGCGACCGCGATACCGTACGGCGCCGCCTCGACCTGGTCGCCGACGAGCTGGAAGTCCTTGCCGCCGCCCGAGGTCTTCACCGCGTAGGCCGCGACCGGGAAGTCGGAGGAGGCCGCGTCGGCGCCGCCCGAGCGCAGTCGGGTCTGGGCCTGCTGGTCGTCGTCGAAGGCCTCGACGGTGATCTTCTTGCCGCCCGTGCACTTCTTCGTCTCGGTCTTGGCGAGGTCCTCGGAGACCGTGCCGCGCTCGACCGCGAGCTTCTTGCCGCACAGGTCGGCCCAGGTGGTGATGTTCCCGGTGTCGCCCTTGCGCGTGTAGATCGAGACACCGGCGGTCAGGTAGTCGACGAAGTCGACGCCCTCGCCGACCTTCTTGCCGGTGTCGGGGTCGACACCGTCCTGGCGGTTCTTGTTGTCGGTCATCGCGGACATGGCGATGTCGTAGCGGTTGGACCGCAGACCGGTGAGCAGCGCGTCGAAGGTGCCGTTCTCGAACTGGAACTTCACCCCGAGCTGCTTGCCCATCGCGGCCGCGAGGTCCGGGTCGAGGCCCACGACGTTGCCGGCGTTGTCCTTGAACTCGACCGGCGCGTACGCGATGTCCGAGCCGACCTTGACGACGCCCGCGCTGCGGATCGAGGCGGGGAGCTTGCTCGCCAGGGGCGCCGAGCTGGTGGACGCGCTGCTGGAGTCGCTGTCCTTCTTGGTCTGGTCACCGCAGCCGGTGAGCAGCAGGGCGCCGGCGACCGCGATCGCACCGACCGCTGTGAGCCGGGTGTGCGCGGCGGTCGTACGACGGGTGAAGCTTGCGGTCATGGTGGATTCCTCCGGCGGATGGATGGCGGTGCCGACGGGTCGACGAGAACACACACCTTCGGGTGTCGCGACCTCGTGTGATTAGGGCATCTTGCCATTCGGACTGAACCATTCAGGGGACCCGCTATGTCAAAATCGGATAACGGGTGACCCCCGAATCGCATCAGGTCGGTACATCAGGACGGCCTCGGCCCGGACCATCTGCGGGAATCACTCCCTCCGGCCGGAAGATCTTCAGCATGTCTCGCCATGTGATCGATCATCGTTCCGCCTTCGGCGGACGAGATGTGACCTTGCGCCTATTGGACTCGTCGTCGGTGCGGTCCGTCCGGTAAGAAGGTTCTTTACACCCCTCATCCGGGGCTCAGGGCGCGTGTGCGGCGCGCCCGTCGCGCAGATGCTCGTACGCATCAACTCTCAGGGCTCTGCGCGGTGCCCGCCCACCCCTCACCAGGGAGTGGCCACCCTCAAATCAATGAAGACCTAAGGGGTAAGACAAAGTGGCAGCGGAGATCGTCAATCCTCGCAGCGACAGCAGTACGGATCAGGACGGCGGGGCCGAGCCCCTCGATTCCTTCGATCCGGCGTTCGCGCTGCACCGCGGCGGCAAGATGGCCGTGCAGGCCACCGTGCCGATCCGCGACAAGGACGACCTGTCCCTCGCGTACACACCCGGCGTCGCGCGCGTGTGCACCGCGATCGCGGAGCAGCCGGAACTCGTCCACGACTACACCTGGAAGTCGTCCGTGGTCGCCGTCGTGACGGACGGCACGGCCGTGCTCGGACTCGGCGACATCGGGCCCGAGGCCTCCCTCCCCGTGATGGAGGGCAAGGCGATCCTGTTCAAGCAGTTCGGCGGCGTGGACGCGGTGCCGATCGCGCTGGACTGCACCGGCGTCGACGAGATCATCGAGACCGTGGTGCGGCTCGCCCCCTCCTTCGGGGGCATCAACCTGGAGGACATCTCGGCGCCGCGCTGCTTCGAGATCGAGCGCGAACTCCAGGAGCGCCTCGACATCCCGGTCTTCCACGACGACCAGCACGGTACGGCGATCGTGACGCTGGCCGCGCTGCGCAATGCGGCGAAGCTGACCGGGCGGGAGCTGGGCGACCTGCGGGCCGTCATCTCCGGCGCGGGCGCGGCCGGGGTCGCCATCGCCAAGTTCCTGCTGGAGGCGGGGCTCGGCGACGTGGCCGTCGCGGACCGCAAGGGCATCGTCTCCCGCGACCGCGAGGACCTGACGCCGGTCAAGCGCGAGCTGGCCGAGCTGACGAACAAGGCGGGCCTGGCGGGCTCCCTGGAGGACGCCCTGGCGGGCGCGGACGTCTTCATCGGCGTCTCCGGCGGTACGGTGCCGGAACCGGCGGTGGCCTCGATGGCCGAGGGCGCGTTCGTCTTCGCCATGGCCAACCCGAACCCCGAGGTGCACCCCGATGTGGCGCACAAGTACGCGGCGGTCGTCGCGACGGGCCGGTCCGACTTCCCGAACCAGATCAACAACGTGCTGGCGTTCCCGGGCATCTTCGCGGGCGCGCTCCAGGTGCGGGCGTCCCGGATCACCGAGGGCATGAAGATCGCGGCGGCCGAGGCGCTGGCCGGCGTCGTCGGCGACGACCTCGCCGCGGACTACGTCATCCCGTCACCGTTCGACGAGCGCGTCGCCCCGGCGGTCACGGCGGCGGTCGCGGCGGCGGCGCGGGCGGAGGGTGTTGCCCGGCGATGAGTTGAATTCGGCCCCGCCCGTTGTGGGCGGGGCCATTTTCTTTGCCCACCCTCTCACCCGTTCGGGTGATTGAGAGGTAGGCGTTTTACGTGGGGGCCGGTGTCGTTCGGCGGCCGCCGAATCTGATCGGCGCGGGTCGGCAATCTCAGCCAGACGGTCACCCAAACACCCCCGCCCCTGACAAGAGGGCATGTGTCACACCGCGAGGTAGTTCCCCGCGCAACCGGCGGAGCCTATCGTCAAGGTCATGTTCGCCGTCTACGCCGCCCGAATCGACCGCGACCAGCCGCTCTCCGGCCTTGAGTTGGGGGAGCGTCCCGCCCCTGAGGCCCGGCCGGGCTGGAGCACGATCGACGTCAGGGCCGCCTCCCTCAACCACCATGACCTGTGGTCCCTGCGCGGCGTCGGCCTCGCCGAGGACAAGCTGCCGATGATCCTCGGCTGCGACGCCGCCGGCGTCGACGCGGACGGCAACGAGGTCGTCCTGCACTCCGTCATCGGCCAGACCGGTCACGGCGTCGGCCCCAGGGAACCCCGTTCCATCCTCACCGAGCACTACCAGGGCACCTTCGCCGAACAGGTCGCCGTACCGACGTGGAACGTGCTGCCGAAGCCGAAGGAGCTGTCCTTCGCGGAGGCCGCCTGTCTGCCTACGGCCTGGCTGACGGCGTACCGCATGCTCTTCACCAACTCCGGTGTACGGCCCGGCGATTCGGTGCTCGTGCAGGGCGCTGGCGGCGGTGTAGCCACGGCCGCCATCGTGCTCGCCAAGGCGGCCGGGCTGCGGGTCTTCGCGACCAGCCGGGACGAGGCCAAGCGGAAGCGGGCGGTGGAACTGGGCGCCCTGGAGGCGGTCGAGCCGGGCGCACGACTGCCGCAGCGCGTCGACGCCGTCATCGAGACCGTCGGCGCCGCCACCTGGTCCCACTCGGTCAAGTCGCTGAAGCCAGGCGGCACACTGGTCATCTCCGGTGCCACGAGCGGCGACCGTCCCTCGCACGCCGAACTGACCCGCATCTTCTTCCTCGAACTCAAGGTCGTCGGCTCGACCATGGGCACCAAGGACGAGCTGGAGGACCTGCTCGCCTTCTGCGCCGCGACCGGTGTCCGCCCGGTCATCGACGAGGTGTTCCCGCTGGACCGGGCCCGCGAGGGCTTCGAACGGCTCGACTCCGGCGACCAGTTCGGCAAGATCGTGCTCACGAACGGCTAGCACCGCACCCCCTTCCTTCTGTCCGGCTCACGGCCGGCCCGGTTTCCGGGCCGGCCGTCGGCGTATGTCAACTTCGATTGACAGATGGGGGTCTGTCAACGTAAGTTGACGTCATGACCGAAGCAACGGATCTCGCCCAACGCGCGGGTGACCGTGATCCACGGGTCGGCCTTCGTGCCGTGTCCGCGCTGCGCCGACTGCTGGAGCAGTTGGAGGCGGTGCAGGTGCGCAGCGCGCGCAACCAGGGCTGGTCGTGGCAGGAGATCGCCGCGGAACTCGGTGTCAGCAGGCAGGCCGTCCACAAGAAGTACGGGAGGCAGTGATGTTCGAACGGTTCACGAAGGACGCCCGGGCCGTGGTGCGGGGCGCGGTGGAGCACTGCGAGCGGTCGGGGGCAGGGGCCGTCGAGGCCGAACACCTGCTGCTGGCCCTCCTCGACCGCCGGGGCAGCCGGGCCTCCTTCGCCCTGACCGCCCTCGGCCTCGCCGCCGAGGAACGCAAGGAGTCCGTACGACAGGCTCTGGGCGACGCGCGCCGACGGGCCGGGCTCTCCCAGTCCGAGGCCGACGCCCTCGCGGGGCTCGGTATCGACGTCTCGGAGATCGTCGCCCGGGTCGAGGAGGCGCACGGCGCCGGGGCGATGTCCGGCGACCGCAAGGACAAGGAGTGGTGGTCTGGCCGGCGCACCTTCGGCCGCGGCGCCAAGAACGTCCTGGAGAAGTCTCTGCGCATCGCCGTGGCCCATCGCGACCGGCACATCGGCGACGAGCATCTGCTCCTCGCCCTGACCATCCTCCCCGGTGTGCCGGGCGAGGTGCTCGCCGATCACGGGGTGACCCACGAGGCGGCGACGCGTGTGCTGTACGGCGGGGGAGAGGCGAAGGCGGGCTGAGGGGCGGGGCGGTGCGCCTTGGGATGATGTCCCGGCGCACCGCCTGCGGTCCGGCCCCGTCTGTTCCGGTCCGGCCGACGTCGGTATCGGCGTCGGCGTTGACTCAGGAGATACGCCCGCCCCGCAGCACCGCCCCGATGTGCGCCGCCGCCGCCGACAAGTGGCGGCGGGTGTCGCGGAGTTGGTCTTCGGTGACGCCACGGTCGCGGGCCGCGTCGCGGATGTCGTCCCGGAAGCGGTCGAGGAGCCGGTCCAGGTCGCGGGCCGGGTCGCCGGTGGAGTCCTCGTGGGCCCAGGCCGGTTCGTACTCCGCGGGGAAGTCCTCCGGGGTCTGGCTGTACTCGGGCGCCGGTGTCGGGGCTGACTTGCCCGCCCCGGTCCCCGCACCCGCCCCCGGCCGACCGAACCCGAAGTCCTTGCCGAAGCCCTTCCCGAAGTCGCCGAATTCCTTGGCCAGTTCGGTCAGGCTCTCGCGCACTCCCGTGGGCCAGTCACCGCGCGCGAAGTGGTCCTGGGCGTGCTCCTGGACCTGGCGGCCGATGCGCTGCATCTCCTCCTGGGCCTGCGCCCACGCCCGGGCCTGCGCCTCCTTGGCCTGACGCCGGGCCTGCTGGGCCTCCTCGCGGGCCCGCCGGCTCTCGTCCTTGGCGCGCCGGGCCTGCTCCTTCCACTCCTGCTTGGCGCGGCGCATCTCCTCCTTGGCGGCGCGCCACGACTCCTTGTCGCCGAGATCCGTGAAGTCCCCTGCGGGACTGTCGTGTTCGCCCGGGCGGCCCCGTCCGGTCCCGGCTCCCCGCTGTGCCTCGGTGGCCGCCGCGCGCATCTCGCGCCGTAGATCGCCCGCCGCCCCGCGGACGTCGGCCCGGATCTCGGCGGCCAGTTCGGCGACCGACTCGCGGATCTCCAGCTCCAGGTCGGCCAACTCGCCGCTGCGATCGGCCAGTTCGGCGCGGCCGGCGTCCGTGATGGCGTACACCTTGCGGCCGCCCTCCGTGGTGTGGGTGACCAGGCCCTCGGCCTCCAGCTTGGACAGGCGCGGGTAGACGGTGCCCGCCGACGGCGCGTACAGCCCCTGGAAGCGCTCTTCCAGGAGGCGGATGACCTCGTAGCCGTGGCGGGGGGCCTCGTCCAGCAGCTTCAGCAGATAGAGGCGGAGGCGGCCGTGGGCGAAGACGGGGGGCATGTCAGAGCACCTTCTTGTCGGTCGAAACGGAATTGTCCCCCGACTCGCCCCGAACCCCGTCCCCAGGGGTGTCCGCCTCCCACGGCCCGTCCTCGTCCTCGTCCTCAGCCGCCGGGCGGCGCAGCAGGGCGATCGAGCCGGAGACGGTGGTGGCCCGCAGCTTCCCGGTGCCCGCGCCCAGGCGACCGGTGATCTTGTGGGCGCCCCACTGGCCGTGCACCCGCAGTCCGTCGAAGGCGTTGGAGATCGAACCGCTCGCCGTGTTCGCCTCGACGTCCGCGTCCGCCGGGTGCGGCAAGCGGATGGCGATCTCGCCCGAGACATTGCTCAGTCGGACGTCGGTCGGGCCGTCCGGGTCGAGGTCCACGATCATGGAGCCGCTCACCGACTCGGCGCGCACGGAGGGCCCCGAGCCCTCGACGACGGTGAGGTCGCCGGAGACGGAGTGGAACCGGAGGTCGCCGGTGACCGCCTGGGCCTCCAGGTTTCCCGAGACCGTCTCGGCGCGGACCGGTCCGGAGAGGCTGACCAGGGTTGTGTCGCCCGTGACGCCACGCACCAGCGAGTGTCCGCTGATCCCGGAGACGACGGCGGCGGCGCCGACCACCCCGACCTCGACCCGGGTGCTCGTGGGAACGGCCAGGGAGACCACCGCGCTGCGCCGCCAGCCCTTCCGGTCGAACCACTTGAGGAAGCCCTTCCAGGGCAGGTCCTCGTACGCCACCGTCAGCGTGCCGCGCTGCTGGGTCACCACCAGGGGCGGCCCGTCGATCTCGGAGACTTCGAGACGGGCGGAACTCTCGTCGGTCCCCACGACGTTCACCGTTCCGTTGACGATGCGCACGTGGAGATCTCTCACGGGCTCGTCGAACGTGAGCTTCCTGGGCTCTGCGACGGACCACTCGGACATGATGCGGACCTCCTCGACCAGACGGACGGGACACGACGCGCCATATCGCGTCTTCCGTGAAACACGATATATCGTGGATCCCGAAAGTCAAGACACCCGATCAGGTGGTCCCGCGCACGGCAACGGCACCCCGGGCCGCGCCCGGGGTGCCGTGAAGTCGCAGAGGAAGGAGACGAAGCGAGAACGGACTACTCGTCGTCGTCTTCGTCGTCTTCGTCGTCCAGCCGGGCCAGCCAGGTCGCCAGGCGTTCCACCGGGACCTCGAAGTCGGGGTTCAGATCGACGAACGTCCGGAGCTGCTCGGCGAGCCACTCGAAGGTGACCTCTTCCTCGCCGCGCCGCTTCTCCAGTTCCTCGATGCCACGGTCCGTGAAGTACATGAGGTCAAGGATAAGTGCGCGCAAACGGCCGGGCCGCACCCCCGGAGTGGGGGTGCGGCCCGGCCGTCGGCGAGGGTGCGGGGCGGTTACGCCTCGAACACCTCACGCACCAACTGCTCCTGCTCGGCCTGGTGCCGCTTGGCGGAACCGACGGCCGGGGACGAGCTGTGCGGACGCGAGATCCGCCGCAGCCGCTCGCCGTGCGGGACGTCCGCGCCGACCGCGAGGTCCAGGTGGTCGATCAGGTTGAGGGCGATGAACGGCCAGGCGCCCTGGTTGGCCGGCTCCTCCTGGGCCCACAGGTACTTCTCGACGTTCGGGTACTTGTTGACCTCCGCCTGGAGCTCCGCACCCGGCAGCGGGTACAGGCGCTCGACGCGGATGATCGCCACGTCCGTGGTGCCGCGCTTGGTGCGCTCGGCCTCCAGGTCGTAGTAGAGCTTGCCCGTGACGAAGACGACCTTGCGGACGGACGCGGGGTCCGTCACCGTCTCGTCGCCGATGACCGGGCGGAACTGACCCGACGTGAACTCCTCCGTCTTCGACGCGGCGGCCTTCAGGCGCAGCATCGACTTCGGGGTGAAGACCACCAGCGGCTTGTGGTGCGGGTTGTGCACCTGCCACCGCAGGAGGTGGAAGTAGTTCGACGGGAGCGTCGGCATCGCGACCGTCATGTTGTTCTGGGCGCAGAGCTGGAGGAAGCGCTCGACGCGGGCCGAGGAGTGGTCCGGGCCCTGGCCCTCGTAGCCGTGGGGGAGGAGCAGGGTGACGCCGGACGTCTGGCCCCACTTCTGCTCCGCCGCCGAGATGTACTCGTCGACCACGGACTGCGCGCCGTTGACGAAGTCGCCGAACTGCGCCTCCCACATCACCAGCGCGTCCGGGCGGGCCAGCGAGTAGCCGTACTCGAAGCCCATGACCGCGTACTCGGAGAGCAGCGAGTCGTAGACGTTGTAGCGGGCCTGGTCCTCGGAGAGGTACTGGAGCGGGGTGTAGTCCTCGCCCGTCTGGCGGTCGATGAGGACCGCGTGACGCTGGCCGAAGGTGCCTCGGCGGGAGTCCTGGCCGGAGAGGCGCACCGGGGTGCCCTCAAGGAGCAGGGAGCCGATGGCGAGGGTCTCGCCCATGCCCCAGTCGATCGTGCCGTCCTCGACCATCGTCGCCCGGCGCTGGAGCTGGGGCAGCAGCCGCGGGTGGACGTGGAAGTGGTCGGGGATGTTGACCTGGGACTCGGCGATCCGCTTGACGACCTCCGAGGAGATCGCGGTGGAGACCGCGACCGGGAACTCGGCCTGCGGGTCCGACAGCGGGGCGGCGCCGGGCTGCGCGGTGGCCTCGCGGACCTCCGTGAAGACCTTCTCCAGCTGGCCCTGGTAGTCCTGGAGAGCCTGTTCGGCCTCTTCCAGGGTGATGTCGCCGCGACCGATGAGGGACTCGGTGTAGAGCTTGCGCACCGAGCGCTTCTTGTCGATCAGGTCGTACATCAGGGGCTGGGTGAAGGCCGGGTTGTCCGACTCGTTGTGACCGCGGCGGCGGTAGCAGATGAGGTCGATGACGACGTCCTTGTTGAACGCCTGGCGGAACTCGAAGGCCAGGCGAGCGACGCGGACGACGGCCTCGGGGTCGTCGCCGTTCACGTGGAAGATCGGGGCCTCGATCATGCGCGCCACGTCGGTGGCGTACATCGACGAACGCGACGACTCGGGAGCCGCCGTGAAGCCGACCTGGTTGTTGATGACGATGTGGACCGTGCCGCCGGTGCGGTAGCCGCGCAGCTGCGACATGTTGAGCGTCTCGGCCACCACGCCCTGGCCCGCGAAGGCCGCGTCACCGTGCAGGGCGACCGGCAGGACGGTGAAGTCCGTGCCGCCCTTGTTGATGATGTCCTGGCGGGCGCGGACGATGCCCTCGATGATCGGGTCGACCGTCTCCAGGTGGGACGGGTTCGCCGCCAGCGTGACCTTGATCTGCTCGCCGTCCAGGCCGGTGAAGGTGCCCTGGGCGCCCAGGTGGTACTTCACGTCGCCGGAGCCGTGCATCGACTTCGGGTCGAGGTTGCCCTCGAACTCGCGGAAGATCTGGGCGTACGACTTGCCGACGATGTTGGCGAGCACGTTCAGGCGGCCTCGGTGGGCCATGCCGATGACGACCTCGTCCAGGCGGGACTCCGCCGCGCTGTCGATGACCGCGTCGAGCAGCGGGATGACGGACTCGCCGCCCTCCAGGGAGAAGCGCTTCTGGCCGACGTACTTCGTCTGCAGGAAGGTCTCGAAGGCCTCCGCCGCGTTCAGCCGGCGCAGGATGCGCAACTGCTCCTCGCGCTCCGGCTTGGAGTGCGAGCGCTCGATGCGGTCCTGGATCCACTTGCGCTGCTTGGGGTCCTGGATGTGCATGAACTCGATGCCGGTGGTGCGGCAGTAAGAGTCGCGCAGCACTCCCAGGATGTCGCGCAGCTTCATCAGCGACTTGCCGGCGAAGCCGCCGACCGCGAACTCCCGCTCCAGGTCCCACAAGGTGAGGCCGTGCTCGGTGATGTCCAGGTCGGGGTGCTTGCGCTGGCGGTACTCCAGCGGATCGGTGTCGGCCATGACGTGGCCGCGGACCCGGTAGGAGTGGATCAGCTCGAAGACGCGGGCGGCCTTGGTGACGTCGTCGTCGTGGCTGGCGTCGATGTCCTTGAGCCAGCGGACCGGCTCGTACGGGATGCGCAGCGCCTCGAAGATCTCGTCGAAGAAGCCGTTCTCACCGAGCAGGAGGTTCGCGACGATCCGCAGGAACTCGCCGGAGGCGGCGCCCTGGATGACCCGGTGGTCGTAGGTCGACGTGAGCGTCATGACCTTCGAGATGCCGAGCTTGTTCAGGGTGTCCTGAGAGGTGCCCTGGAACTCCGCCGGGTAGTCCATGGAGCCGACGCCCATGATGACCGACTGGCCGGGCATCAGGCGGGGGACGGAGTGGACCGTGCCGAGACCGCCCGGGTTCGTCAGGGAGACCGTCACGCCGGTGAAGTCGTCCATCGTGAGCTTGCCCTCGCGGGCGCGGCGGACGATGTCCTCGTAGGCCTGCCAGAACTCGAAGAAGTTCAGCGTCTCGGCCTTCTTGATGCCGGCGACGACAAGCTGGCGGTCGCCGTTGGGCTTCACCAGGTCGATGGCGAGACCGAAGTTGACGTGCTCCGGCTTGACCAGGGTCGGCTTGCCGTCCTTCTCCTGGAAGGAGTAGTTCATCGACGGCATGGCCTTGATGGCCTGCACCATCGCGTAGCCGATGAGGTGGGTGAAGGAGATCTTCCCGCCCCGGGCGCGCTTCAGGTGGTTGTTGATGACGATGCGGTTGTCGAAGAGCAGCTTGACCGGGACCGCGCGCACGGACGTGGCCGTGGGCACCTCGATCGAGGCGTTCATGTTCTTCGCGACCGCGGCGGCGGGGCCGCGCAGCGTGACGAACTCGGGGCCACCGGGGGCCTCGGTCGCGGGCTCGGCCTGCTTCGGCTTCGCGGCCGGTGCCGGAGCGGCGGCCTTCGCGGGCGCCGGGGCGGCGACGGGAGCCGGTGCCTGGGCGGGCGCGGGTGCCGGGGCCGGAGCGGCGGCTGCGGGCGCCGGCGTGGGGACCGCCGGAGCAGCGGGCGCCGCGGGGGCGGCCGGGGCCGGTGTGGAGGTCGCTGCGGCCCCCGCGGCCGCAGTACCCGCCGAGGTCGGGGCGGCGGCTGCCGCGCCCGGCTTGTAGTCGGCGAAGAAGTCCCACCAGGCTCGGTCGACCGAGTTCGGATCCTGGAGGTACTGCTGATAGATCTCGTCGACGAGCCACTCGTTGGGACCGAACGCCGCCGCGGGATTCTTACCCGCGGCTTGGTCGGACTCGTTCGAGATGGTCGAGTTACTGGGGGACTGTGACGACACGGCGGCAACCGCCCTCTTCCGCTTCACAAGGTGATGGACAGCGGGAATTAAGGCTACGCCCCCCTGACCGCCAAGGTCAGGTCGGGCCGGTGCATCGTCGCGTAAGTCACACCGGAAAGTGGGTTTCGCGGGCCGAAATGGCGGGAAACAAGCGTGGTTCCAGTGCACAAGGGGCGCACGGAGGCAGGGAGGGCGCACGAACGGCGCGGGCCTGTGCCTGATCACACGTGTCCGTCAGCGCGGACCGTCGTGGATCTTGGGGCTCCGGTTCGAACTTTACGTCAACTTGGCACGGATGACAGTCCCGGAAGAGTGACGATAATCCTGCAGCCGCGGTCGGATTCGGCCACGCCGATCCGGCCGCCGTGCAGATCCACCGCCCAGCGGGCGATCGCGAGGCCGAGGCCCGTACCGCCGTCGCTGCCGGGTCCGTGGGGGGAGCTCACCGCTCCCCGGTTGAACCGCTCGAAGATGTGCGCCCACTCCGCCTTCGGGATGCCGGGCCCCTCGTCCAGGACCTCCAGCTCCAGCGACTCCGGCAGCGAGCCGCGCCGCGCCTTGACCGTCACGCGCCCGTGCGCGGGGCTGTGCTTGACCGCGTTGTCGATCAGGTTGGCGACGACCTGGTGGATGCGCTCCGGGTCCGCGAGCGCGGTCAGCTCCGGCGGGGACACGTCCAGGTGCAGATGGACGTCCGTCCGCGTGTGACTGCCCGAGCCCGACGCGATGCCCGCGCGCAAGGAGGTCACCATGTTGGCCTCCTTGAGCACGCCCGAGAGATACGGCCACACCTCGAAGCGGCGCGTCTTCAGCGGTACGACGCCGTTGTCCAGGCGGGAGAGGTCCAGCAGCGTCTCGACCAGGCGCCCGAGACGCTCGGTCTGCTTCAGCGCCGTACGCATGGTCTCCGGATCGGCGGCCGAGACGCCG
This sequence comes from Streptomyces sp. NPDC005492, assembly GCF_040605995.1. Lineage (NCBI taxonomy): Bacteria > Bacillati > Actinomycetota > Actinomycetes > Kitasatosporales > Streptomycetaceae > Streptomyces > Streptomyces sp. NPDC005492. The sequence goes on along the minus strand of NZ_JBEXDX010000014.1, from coordinate 34,955 downwards.
TCGACGACGTTCTCCAGGACGGCGCGCAGGCCGGCGATGGGGGTGCGCAGCTCGTGCGAGACGTTCGCGACGAGTTCCTTGCGCTGGCGCTCCTGGGCCTCCAGCTCGTCGGCCATGACGTTGATCGTCTCGGCCAGGTCGCCCAGTTCGTCGCGGCGGTTCTCGCGCACCCGGCGGGTGTAGTCGCCGTGCGAGATGGACCGGGCCACCGCGTTCATCTCGTCCAGCGGCGCGGTGAGCGAATGGGCCACGAACTGCGTTATCAGCAGTGTGGCGATCATCGAGAAGACCGTGATGAAGCGCAGCTCCGTCGCGGTGCGCATGGCGATCATCATCAGCCCGGTGGTGATGAGCACCGCGATGACCACCAGCGCGCCCAGCTTGGTCTTGATCGAGAACGGGCGTACGCCGCCCCAGGGCTCCCCGGGACTCCTCCGTGACGTCGGCCCGTCGCTCATGGCGTCGGTGTCTCCAGGGCGTAGCCGACGCCGTGCACCGTGCGGATCCGCTCGGCGCCGATCTTCCGGCGCAGCGCCTTGATGTGGCTGTCCACGGTGCGGGTGCCGGAGGCGTCCGCCCAGTCCCACACCTCGGCGAGCAACTGCTCGCGCGAGAGCACGGCACGCGGGGTGTTCGCCAGGCACACCAGCAGGTCGAACTCGGTGGGCGTGAGATGCACGTCCTCGCTGCGCACCCGTACCCGGCGCTGCGCGTGGTCGATCTCCAGCTCACCGAGGCGCAGGATGCCCGAGCGCGGGGTGGACGCGGCCACCACGGCACGCTCCACGCGGCGCAGCAGGACGTGCACCCGGGCCGCCAGCTCCCGCATGGAGAACGGCTTGGTCATGTAGTCGTCGGCGCCGACCCCGAGCCCGACCAGCATGTCGGTCTCGTCGTCGCGCGCGGTGAGCATCAGCACCGGCACCGGGCGGGCGGCCTGCACACGGCGGCAGACCTCCAGCCCGTCGAAGCCGGGCAGCATGATGTCGAGGATCAGCAGATCGGGCTGCCAGGCCTCGGCGGTGTCGACGGCCGAGGGCCCGTCGCCCGCGGTCTGCACGAGGAATCCCTCGGCGCGCAAACGGGCCGCGATGGCGTCGACGATCGTCGCATCGTCCTCGACCACGAGCACCCGGCGCTGTGCGCCCGGCGTGGCCGTGGCCGTGCCGTTGTGGGAGGTGTGTGTCTGCTCCATCGCCCGCCCCTGAAGTGTGCTTTCCGGAACCAGTGGGGTGATCCCATGACTGCGCTTGACGCTTGAATGATCGGCGTCAGGGAAGCAGGGTACGGGCAGTCACGGCGCCTTTGCTATCCAGGTCGGACGGCGAGGTGCACGACGTCGGGAACTCCTCGGGCAACGGGGATCTCTTCGGTACGCACCTGTTTGAACCCGGCATTCCATAAGGTTCGCTCAAATTCCGGAGAGGGCTGCGCGGACCATACGGCCAGTACCCCGCCGGGTCTCAACACCCTTGCGCAGCTTGCCAGTCCGGCCGGTGAGTAGAGGTTGTCGTTGCCTTCTGTGACGGTCCAGTCGGGGCCGTTGTCGATGTCGAGGCAGAGCGCGTCGAAAGTGGCGCATGTCTCATTGACGAATGCGACCAGGTCCGTTTTCAGAATCTCGGTCCGGGGGTCGGCCAGGGCGGACGCGGAGAGCGCGGACAGCGGTCCCGAGCGGTGCCATTCGACGATCGCGGGCTCGCGCTCCACGACCGTGATCCGGCCCCAGCGTGGATCGGCGGCGGCGTGCGCCAGGGAGAACCCCACGCCCAACCCGCCGATCAGTACGTCCGGTTCGGGGCGCCCGTCGAGCGCGTCGCAGGCGACGTCGACCAGCAGGCGCTCCGAGCGCCCGTCCGAGGTGTCCATCAGGAAACAGCCGTTGGCGATGATCTGCAGCAACTCGCCGTGCCGGCGCAGCACCACCTCGCCGTAGGGGCCTTCGCGGCGGTCCAGGACGACGGGAGTGCCGTACGCGGTGGTCATGGAACCCATCCTGACAGTTTCACCGGAGCGGGCAGCCGAATTAACCCTGGGGGGCCAGGTCCGGGCGCACGGCGGGGGCGGACGCGTGTGGAAGCTTTCAGGTTGCTGTGAATCGGCTCTCGCGTGGCGTCGGTCATAGACAGCGACAGGTGGGACGACGAAGGGTGGGGTGATACGGAAGGAGCGCCTCGGCGTGGAACGGATCGCGACGGAGCCCGGACCGGATCCGGTGGTGGACTCCGCTCTGCTCGACGCGCTGCCCCGGCAGCGGGAAGTCGCGGAAACGGTCGGGGAGTTGGGCCTGTCGGCCGCGGCTCCGGCGGCGGTGTCCGTCTCGGCGTCCACCCCCGCCCTTCCCCGCGAGCCACGGCTCCTGCCCGCCCTGCGCCAACTGCTGCCGACGCCCACCGGGACGCCGTTCACCTTCGGTTACGCGGCGTTGCTCGTCGTCACCTCGCTCGTCGCGCAGTACGCCTCTCCCGCGCTCGTGAGCCAACTCCACCAGGCCTCCAGCACCGATGTCGCCCACCTCGTGCGCGACCCGCTGCTGGTGCTGGTCGCCAGCGCGCTGTGGATCGTCGGCGGGATGCTGTCGCCGTACGCGATCCTCTTCCTGCTCGTGCTGACCGCGCTGGAGCGGCGGATCGGCGGGGCACGGGCCGCCGGGGTGTTCCTCTTCGGGCACGTCGTGGCCACGCTCGCCACCGAAGGGACCGTGGGGATCGCGGTGTTGGCCGGGCAGCTGCCCGACAGCTCGCTGCACCGCCTCGACTACGGCATCAGCTTCGGCGTCGCCGCGAGCATAGGAGCGCTGGCCGGCCTGCTGCGGCCGTGGCTGGGGCTGCCGCTGGTCGCGCTGTTCGGCTGGACGCTGGTCGAGGGCCTGATCGAGTTCACCGACCCCATGACGAACTGGGGGCATCTGATCGCCCTGACGCTGGGCATGGCGACCTGGCCGCTGATACGGCGTTGGCAGCGGGCCGCGCGGGTCACCGCGGCCTGACTCCCCGCCCGTCCGGCCGCGTTCAGCCCCTTCGCCGGCGCCGGAACGCCAAGTCGCCGCTCCTCTTGGGCGGTTGCGGTGTGCAGCGTGTTGGTGAGCTGGTAGGGATCGCGCGCAGGTCGTAGTACTCAGGAAGAGCACCTTGCCGTCGCGGTCCGTCGCCAGGCCGTTCTTGCCGCCGCCGTCGCCATCACGGCGGCCCCGGCCACGACCGTCCGCCTGCGCGGCCCACGCCGCGATCGCTCGCCGTTCACTTGATCCCTCATGTCCCCGTATGCGCGCGCCCGCACGCTGTGAATCGGCTGGTGTTTTGCGGCAGTTGCCTGTGATCGCCGTTGCGGGGATGTGGCGGGTGCCTTCGCCTACTTCAGCCGCACGATCTCCTGCTCCGGTGACCACACGTAGGGCGTGGTCGTCGTGACCGCCCGGAATCCCAGCCGTCGCAGGATGGGCGCGCTGTCGTCGGACGCGTCCACGTGCAGATAGCGCACTCCGCGGGCGGCGGCGAGGGCGGCCCGGGTGGCGACCAGGGCGCGGTAGATGCCCTTGCCACGCCACGCGGGGAGGGTGGAGCCGCCGAGCAGGCTGGCGAACTCCGTGCCAGGGCGGAAGGCCAGCCAGGCCACGGAGACCATCTCGTCCCCGGCCTCGACGACGTAGACGGCCATCTGGTCCGGAGCGGCGGCGATCCGGCCGAGCAGGTCGGCCACCAGCCAGTTGAGGTCCATGTCCCAGACGGCCGACTGCAGGGTCCCGAGCCGCCGCAGATCCGCCTCGGAGCCGACCTGGCGGATCGTGACACCGTCCGGCAGCACGGGCTGCGCCGCGGCCATCTCCTCGGGCCGCCCGACGAGCACCGTCTCCCGCTCCTCGGCTACGAAGCCCGCCGCACGCAGCCGCTCCGGAATTTCGGCCGGTACGTCATGGGACCGGGTCTTCCACTCCACGCTCTCCCCACGCGCCGCGAAGAAGTCCCGCTGCCGGACGATCAGTTCGTCGAGCTCCGGCCCCTGCACCCCGAGATCCTGCGGCCCGCTCACAAAGCCCCGGAAATTCCCGACCGCCCGCAGCAGCGGCCCGTCCTTCTCGTACGTCACTCCGACGGGCGGAATGGGCGGGTTGGCGCGCAGTTGGTCGTCGTAGGCGGAGAGGAGGGCGAGGGTCTGCGGGTCTGTTTCCGTCACGGGGAGACGGTACGGAACGGGGGCGCCGGGGCAACCGATTATCGGCGGCAGCGGCAGGACGCCCTGTTCTGTGCGGCCGGGGACTCCTGGCAGCCGCACAGAACGGATGCGTTACGCCAACGATCCTTGCCCAGCGGTCACCGGGCACCGCCTGCGTCGCTCATGCCATCGCCCGCGGTCCGAACGTCGCCCCGAGTCCGGGCAGGTCGAGGCGCCGCACGCCGCCGAAGGCAGCGCTGTGGAGCGCGCGCGTGCGGAGACACAATCGCCGGGGCCGAGGCAGGAGCGGCGGCAGGCCGGCTCCTTGCCGAAGGGCACCTCTCCATCCGCACCGAGCTGCGCCCGTACGGGCAGTGGGACGGGTTTCCGTCCGGGGCGCCGCCGGCGGCCCACAACACTCCACACCCCGGGAAGTTCCTACCCCCATTCAGCGTTCACCTGCGATGAGACAGCCATCGCCCCCTGATCGCTCACGGCGAACACCCCCTGGGGAACAATCGAGGCCGCGCAAGCATTGAGTCGGCATAGCTCAACTTGACTGCCTAAGGGGAGATCATGGCTTCGACGTCCACACCGCTCACCCTGCCCGTGCTGCCGCTCGACGACGAGGTCGTGCTGCCCGGAATGGTGGTTCCGCTGGACCTGAACGACACTGATGTACGCGCCGCAGTGGAGGCCGCCCAGGCCGCCGCGCGGTCCGAGCCCGGAAAGCCCAAGGTCCTGCTGGTGCCGCGCATCGACGGGACGTACGCGAGCACAGGTGTGCTCGGCACCGTCGAGCAGGTCGGCCGACTGGCCGACGGGGACCCGGGTGCGCTGATCCGCGGCCGTAGCCGCGTGCAGATCGGCGCCGGGACCACCGGCCCGGGTGCCGCCCTGTGGGTGGAGGGCACCGCGCTCGACGAGAGCCTGCCCGAACCGTTGCCCGGCTCGGTGACCGAGCTGGTGAAGGAGTACAAGGCGCTGGCCACCGCGTGGCTGCGCAAGCGGGGGGCCTGGCAGGTCGTCGACCGCGTGCAGGCCATTGATGACGTGTCGACGCTGGCCGACAATTCCGGTTACTCGCCCTTCCTGACCACCGAGCAGAAGATCGAGCTGCTGGAGTCCGCCGACCCGGTGGCCCGCCTCAAGCTCGCCACCCAGCATCTGCGCGACCACCTCGCCGAGCAGGATGTCGCCGAGACCATCGCCAAGGACGTGCAGGAAGGTGTCGACAAGCAGCAGCGGGAGTTTCTGCTGCGGCGTCAGCTCGAAGCCGTCCGCAAGGAGCTGCGCGAGCTGAACGGCGACGCGACCGAGGGCGAGGAGTCCGACGACTACCGGGCCCGCGTCGAGGCCGCCGATCTTCCCGAGAAGGTCCGCGAGGCCGCGCTCAAGGAGGTCGAGAAGCTGGAGCGGTCCTCCGACCAGTCGCCCGAGGGCTCGTGGATCCGGACCTGGCTGGACACCGTTCTCGAACTCCCGTGGAACGAGAGGACCCAGGACGAGTACGACATCCAGGGCGCCAAGGCGATCCTGGACGCCGAGCACGCCGGCCTGGAGGACGTGAAGGAGCGCATCACCGAGTACCTGGCCGTGCGCAAGCGCCGCGCGGAGCGGGGCCTGGGTGTCGTGGGTGGCCGGCGCGGCGGTGCCGTACTGGCCCTCGTCGGGCCGCCCGGCGTCGGCAAGACCTCGCTCGGTGAGTCGGTCGCCCACGCGATGGGACGGAAGTTCGTCCGGGTCGCGCTCGGCGGCGTCCGGGACGAGGCGGAGATCCGCGGTCACCGGCGTACGTACGTCGGTGCGCTGCCCGGCCGGGTCGTCCGTGCCATCAAGGAGGCCGGGTCCATGAACCCGGTGGTCCTGCTGGACGAGATCGACAAGGTGGGGTCCGACTACCGGGGCGACCCGGCGGCCGCCCTGCTCGAAGTCCTCGACCCCGCGCAGAACCACACCTTCCGTGACCACTACCTGGAGGTCGAACTCGACCTGTCCGACGTCGTGTTCCTCGCGACGGCGAACGTCCTGGAGGCCATCCCGGAGGCGCTGCTCGACCGGATGGAACTGGTCCGGCTGGACGGCTACACCGAGGACGAGAAGGTCGTCATCGCCCGTGACCACCTGCTCCCGCGTCAACTGGAGCGGGCGGGGCTCAAGGACGACGAGGTCGTCATCGACGAGAGCGCGCTGCGCAAGCTCGCCGGTGAGTACACCCGCGAGGCGGGCGTCCGCACCCTGGAGCGGTCGATCGCCCGGCTGCTCCGCAAGATCGCCGCGCAGCACGAACTGGGCGAGCGGGAGCTGCCGTTCACCGTCACGGACGCCGACCTGCGCGCCCTGATCGGCCGGCCGCACCACGTGCCCGAGTCCGCCCAGGACCCGGCGGAGCGCCGTACAGCGGTCCCCGGAGTCGCCACCGGCCTCGCGGTCACCGGCGCGGGAGGTGACGTCCTCTACGTCGAGGCGTCCTTGGCCGACCCGGAGACGGGCGCGGCGGGTCTGACCCTGACCGGTCAGCTCGGTGACGTGATGAAGGAGAGTGCGCAGATCGCCCTGTCGTTCCTGCGCTCGCACGGCGCCGAACTGGAGCTGCCGGTCGGTGACTTGAAGGACCGGGGCGTGCACATCCACTTCCCGGCGGGCTCGGTGCCCAAGGACGGCCCGAGCGCGGGCGTCACGATGACGACGGCCCTGGCGTCGCTGCTCAGCGGCCGACTGGTCCGTACGGACGTGGCGATGACCGGTGAGGTCTCGCTGACCGGTCGGGTCCTGCCGATCGGCGGCGTGAAGCAGAAGCTGCTCGCCGCGCACCAGGCCGGGGTCACCACGGTGATCATCCCGAAGCGCAACGAGCCCGATCTGGACGACGTCCCGGCCGAGGTCCTGGACAAGCTCGACGTCCACGCGGTGACGGACGTCCGCCAGGTCCTGGAGCTGGCGCTGGCACCGGCGACGAACGGTGCGGCGACGGAGGTTCCGGTGGCGGCGTGACGGACGCTCACCGGTAGGTGAAGGCCCGGGTTCCCTCTCGCGAGGGGGCCCGGGCCTTCGCCGTACGCCCGTGTCAGCCGTTGGCGAGGGCGACCACGCGGTCCAGCGCCCCGTTGAACACGTCGTGGTCCCCGACCGTCGGCCCGGACGACGTGTACTGCCACATCGTGTAGTACGACCACCCGGCCGGCAGCGTCCCCGGGTCCGCGGCGTACCGCGCGATCCACAGCGGGCTCGCCGAGGCGAAGCCGCCGTAGTTGCCGGTGCAGGCGGTCCACCAGCTCGTCGCGGTGTAGATCACGGCGTCGCGGCCGGTCCGGGACTTGTACGTGGCGAGGAAGTCGGCGATCCAACTGACCATCGCCGCCGCCGACTTGCCGTAGCAGGACGCGCCGTACGGGTTCCACTCGATGTCGAGGACACCGGGGAGGGTCCTGCCGTCCTTGGACCAGCCGCCGCCGTGGGCGACGAAGTAGTTGGCCTGGGTGGCGCCGCTCGTCGTGTCCGGGGTCGCGAAGTGGTAGGCGCCGCGGATCATGCCGACGGAGTAGGAGCCGTTGTACTGCTGGGTGAAGTAGGGGTTCGTGTAGTACGTCCCCTCGGTCGCCTTGGTGTAGGCCCACCTGACGCCGCTGCTCCACAGGGTCGACCAGGCGACGTTGCCCTGGTAGCCGCTGACGTCGACGCCCTCCGTCACGGCGGCGAGGCCGACGGGGGAGCCGCCCTGGCCGTCGTGCGCCAGGACGCCGATGCCCATGTAGGCGGAGCCGCGGGCGGGAACCGTGGCCGCGGTGGCGGGGAGGGCGGGGAGCAGGCTGAGCGCGGCGAGCAGGACCGCGCAGACGGTGAGGTGCCGAAGTCGTGGCGTGCCGGGTCTGTGCACGGGCATGGCGTGCCTCCGAGAGGGGGGAAGATCGTGCGGGGGTGGCGTGGGCATGCCGGCATTCGCCTGGGGCAAGAAGCTACGCACCGGGAACACCGGGTGGGAAGGGGGTCCGGGGGACGCCGTTGGTCTAGCCCTGCGAAATACTGGCGGAGCTGCGGCGATGACGGTGTTCTGCGGAAACTTTCACGATCGGGAAAGCTGGCCATGGGTGCTGATGTGCACAAGGACGAGGACAGAGGCGACGGCGGGCTCGCCGCGGACCAGGAATACCTGTCCCTGGAACGCGAGTTGACGTTCCTCTTCCGCCGGGCCCGGGCCAACCAGGGGGAGATGGCCCGCGAGGTCCACCCCGATCTGGAGTCCGCCGCGTACGGCCTGCTGGTCCGGCTGGAGGAGTACGGCCGGCAGCGGGCCACCGAGCTGGCCGCCTACATCGGCGTCGGCAAGGCCACCATGTCCCGCCAACTGCGCGCCCTGGAGGAACTGGGCCTGATCGCCCGCGAGCCCGACCCGGCGGACGGCCGCGCCTGGCTGGTCGACCTCACCGACGAGGGCCGCCGCCGCGTCACCCACGTCCGCGAGGCCCGCCGGGCCCGCTATGTCACCCAGCTCGCCCACTGGGACCGCCGAGAGGTCGCCGAACTGGCCCGGCTGCTGCACCAGTTGAACGGCGTCATGGAGAAGTGAGGGCGGCACGGCCGTAGGGGTTCACCACTCGACGTACACGACCGTCGCGTCGTCGTGCGTCTTGCTCCGCCGCAGATATGTCCGGGTCTCCTCGTCGGCCCGCTCCAGCGCGCGGACGCGGGTCACCAGCTCGGACGGCCCCTGCTTGCGGACGAGGGTGAAGCAGTCCGTCCAGTCGCCCTCGTGGAACTTCTCCACCCAACGCGTCGCCCCGTCCGTCAGGGCGGCGAGGGCGCGGACGTCGTCGCGCGGGAGGGAACCCGTCACCGCCCGCGCCGCCACCGAGGGATCCGCGGCGGCCGTGAAGAAGCCGCCCTCCTTGTTACGCACCGTGGTGTCGACGAGGGCGTCCGTCGCCAGGGCGGCCCGCGGCAGGCGGGAAAGGCGGTCGTCGAGTACGGCGGTCACCTCGCCGGCGGGGGATTCCAGGAGCAGGGCCGAGTCCGAGAGGACCAGGTATTCGATCTCCCGCGCGGACCAGCGGGCCAGCACCACCGTTGCCTGAGGGGTGCGTGGGTGAGAAAGGTCACAGGTGGTGGAGTGGGCCTCGGATGTTCGGAGGATCGCCCGGGAGAGAATCTCCGCCAGGGTCAGATCCCGGGCGGAAACGGTCAGTTCGGTCAGTGCGCCGCCCAGTCGCGCGGTGAACCAGGGGACCGAATGCAGACAGCCCGTCTCCCCTCGGGGCGGGGTCACACCGTCCAGGACGATCAGCGAACCGCCCTGTCCCGAGGCCGGAAGGCCGACGCTCGCGAAGTCCTCGTTGGGGCGGGCCGGGTCACCGGGTTCCGACGCAAGTTCCGTACGCATTCGGCCAGTCTGCACGACCTCTTCACCAGGCCTGCAAAAGCTTGGAACTCTTGGCTGAATCGGTGCAGTCGTGCAGGTCAGACGACTGGTTTGGGGTGGAATGGATCACTCCGGGAATGCGTGGCGGCGAATCCTGCCAAAGCATGTCGCTCACGTCCAACCGGCGCGGCCTACCGGCCGGTAAGGCGGGCCGCGGGAACTTGCCCGCCAACTCCCGTCCGGGGTTCACTCCTTCGGGTGGCGGGCCGGACGATGCGCGACCACTGCCCACCGGCACTGGGAGGGTCGCCGTACCGGGATGACGGAGCGTCACCCGGCCCCATGGGTACCACGAGTCAGGAATGCGAGCACCGGTGCAGAAAAAGCGGCCTCGGCGCCCAGGCAAGCAGACGGCCCCCCAGGGGAGCGCCACCGGTGCCGCCACGCCCGACCCCGCGGGCCAGGGGCGAAGCACCCACGTACGCAACCGGCTCATCGTCGCCGTGGCCGTCGTGGCCGCCGCCATCGCCGCGGCCGGCGTCCCCTCGCTGATCACGGCCTCCGGGCAACTGAGCGACTCCCAGGACCTGGTGACGCTCGCCGGACAGACGCAGGACGCCCTGTCGCTGGCCCACTCGCTCGCCGACGAGCGGGACGAGGTCACCTCGTACATCGCCGCCGGCCGCCCCAAGTCCCAGGCGCCCGACGAGGACCGCAGCGCCCGCGTCGACCGGCAGGTCGACGAACTCCGCGCCGACACCGACACGCCCGCCGCGCTGCGCTCGGACCTCGACGACGTCGCCGCCGTACGACGGGCCGCGCTCACCGGCAAGAGCAGCGCCCTTGAGACGCACGTCGCGTACTCCGGCGCCATCACCGAACTGCGCCGGCTCGCCGAGCAGTTGGCGGAGAAGACGCCGCCACGCGCGGGCTCCGGCGCCTACGCGCTCGCCGAACTCGACGCGGCCGTCCAGCAGGCCGCGGCCGCCCGCGGACTGCTCCTCGCCGCCCTGAACGTGCCGACGACCACCGAGACGGTCATCAGCCAGACCACCGGTCTCCCGGTCACCGAGACCACCTCCACGGACGCCCAGACCAAGCAGCGCGACGCGCTGAGCGCCGCCGCCCAGCAGGCCCGGCTGCGCTCCGACGCGGCGCTCGCCGACTTCCGCGAGACCGCGACAAAGGCGGCAGTCGAGGGCTACGACTCCACGGTCACCGGACCCGAGGTCAACTCCGCCCAGAAGTACCTCGCCTCCCTCACCGACCAACCCACGCTGTCCGACAGCGAGTTGGACACCAGCACCAAGAAGGTCGACGCGGCGCTCTCCGCCCGGGTCGACCTGATGCGCGGCGAGGAGTCCGCGCTCTATGTGCAGCGCGCCAAGGACCTCGCCCAGCTCCGCGACGACGACGTCAGCGCGCTGGAGCTGCGCATCGCGATCCTCGGCGCCCTCATGCTGCTCGCCGTCGGCATCGCCACCGCCATGGCCCGCACCCTGACCCGCCCGCTGTCGGTGCTGCGCCGGGGCTCGGCACGGCTGGCCGGCGCCGAGGACCCGGCGGCCGAGGAAGCCATCAAGTTCACCGGCCGCAACGACGAGTTCGCCCAGGTCGTCCGCTCGGTCAACACCCTGCACGCGCACGCGGCAGCCCTCCACGAACGCATCGCCACTCTGGAGGCCGACCGCAAGCACCTGGTCGGCCAGCGCCAGAAGATGGCCGACGCCCGCGAGGAACTCCGCGCCGAAGTCGCCGACTCCGCGACCCAGTTGGAGCGCCTGCGCACCAGCATCGGCGGCACCTTCGTCAACCTCGCGCTGCGCACCCTCGGCCTGGTGGAACGCCAACTCGCCGTCATCGAGGGCCTGGAGGAGCGCGAGCAGGACCCCGAGCGGCTCTCCACCCTCTTCAAGCTCGACCACTTCGCCACGGTCATGCGCCGGCACAGCGAGAACCTCCTGGTCCTCGCCGGCACCGAACACGTCCAGCAGCACGCGGGCCCGGTCCCGCTCGTCGACGTCGTCCGCGCGGCCGTCAGCGAGATCGAGCGCTACGAACGCGTCCGCATCTCGGCGCTCCCGCCGCACGCCCATGTGGCCGGCTTCGCCGCCGACGACCTGAGCCATCTGCTGGCCGAACTCATGGAGAACGCCACGTCGTTCTCCCCGCCGGACACCCCCGTGGAGATCTCCGGCTGGCTCCTGGAGAACGGCGAGGTCATGCTCTCCGTCCAGGACGAGGGCATCGGCATGACCGTCAGCCGCATGGACAGCCTCAACACCCGCCTCGCCGAGTTCGACCCGGACTCCCCCTACGACCAGGAGGGCGAGGAGGGCCTCGGCCTCGGCCTGTACGTGGTGGCCCGGCTGGCCCACCGCCTCGGCGTCCGCGTCCAGCTCCGCGACCAGAAACAGGGCGGCATCGCGGCCGTCGTGGTCCTCCCGGGCCCGCTGCTGGCCACGGCCCCCACCTCGGCGGTCCCCTCGTCCGCCCCGGTGAGCGGCGACACGCACTCCTACTCCCTGCCGGGCGCGGACGCGGAGGTCAACTCCAATGTCCTCTACGGCCGTTCGGAGCACGCGGACCCGCTGGTCGCCCTCGCGGAGCAGGCGGTGCGGGACACCCCGGAGGCCCCGGAGGCAACGGACATCCGGGAGACCCCCGAGACCCCGGCGGAGACGACGATGGAACTCCTGCTGCCTCTGGCGGCGGAGGACCCGAAGCCCGCCGCAGGTGAAGCCGAGGCCGAGGCCGAGCACACCCGGGCCGACGAGGAACCGGTGACGGCCAAGGGCCTCCCCAAGCGCACCCCCAAGATCACCCAGCCCGCCCAGGCCCCGCGCCAGCGGACCGGCACCGTGGACGCCGACGCGCTGCGCCGCAGACTGGGCGGCTTCCGCGCGGGCGCCTCCGCCGGCTACCGGGACGTAGAAGCGGAGATCGCCGAACGGACCGGTCAGAACCCGGTCCCGGCACCGCGCAGCGAGACCGCACGATCCGAGGAACTCACGGGGGGCACCGTCGAGGAGGCAAGCAGTTGACCGCGCCCAGTACCTTCGGACTGAGCAGTGAAGCCCGCAACCTGCACTGGCTGCTGAGCAACCTCGTCGAGGAGGTGCCCGGCATCCAGTCGGTCGCGGTCGTCTCCTCCGACGGCCTGCTGCTCCTCTCCTCCGATCCGGGGAGGAACACGGAAGCCAGGGAGGCGCTCGAAACCACGCGCTCCACCCCGCGCGGCTCCTCCGCCGACCTCGCCACCATCGTCTCCGGCATCGGCAGCCTCACCATCGGCGCCGCCAAGCTGATGGACTCCGGCCCGGTGAAGCACACGATGGTCGCGATGGAGGAGGGCAGCCTCTTCGTGATGTCGATCAGCGACGGTTCGCTGCTCGGTGTGCATGGTTCCGCGGACTGCGACATGAGCGTCGTGGCGTACCACATGGCGCTCTTCGTGGGCCGGGCCGGCCATGTGCTGACGCCCGAACTCCGCAGCGAGCTACGGAAATCCCTCGAAGACGCGTCCGCCGGGAGCGCCCGATGAGCCGTACGCCCAACAAACTTCCGGTGCGCGGCGGCGACCGCAAACCCGCCCGTGTCCGCCCCTACTCGCTCACCGGCGGCCGTACCCGTTTCGGCCATGTGCTCCTCGTGGAGACCTTCGTGGCGGCGCTCGAAGCCCCGGAGGAACGCCGGGAGTTGACGAACGGTTCGCTGGAGACCCGGGTCATGCCGGAGATGCGGGCCATCGTCGAACTCTGCCGCCGGATGCGCACGGTGGCCGAGATCGCCGCGCTGCTGAAGATGCCGCTCGGTGTGGTCCGCGTGCTCCTGAGCGATCTCGCGGACCAGGGAAAGATCCGTGTGTACGGAACCGGAACCGCCCACGGTACGGGCCGTCCTGACCGCGCTCTGCTGGAAAAGGTGCTGAGTGGACTCCGTCGTCTCTGACGCCGCCGCCTACGGCGTCTCCCCGCTCCTCGACGACGAGGAGCAACTGCGGCCCTGGCAGACGGACCGCACCCGCGCGCCCGTCGCCACGAAGATCGTGGTGGCCGGCGGCTTCGGCGCAGGCAAGACCACCCTGGTCGGTGCCGTCTCCGAGATCGAGCCCCTCCAGACGGAGGCGCTGATGACCGAGGCCAGCGAGGAGACCGACGACCTCACGGCCACCCCGGGCAAGATGACCACCACCGTCGCCATGGACTACGGGCGGCTGACCCTCGACGACGACCTGGTGCTCTACCTGTTCGGCACGCCGGGCCAGCAGCGGTTCTGGTTCATGTGGGACGACCTGGTGCGTGGCGCGATCGGCGCCGTGGTGCTGGCCGACACCCGCCGCCTCAAGGACTGCTTTCCCGCGCTGGACTACTTCGAGAGCTGCGGGCTGCCGTACATCGTCGCGGTCAACCACTTCGTCGGCAGCGAGCGGTTCGACCCGGAGGACGTGCGGGAGGCACTGACGATCCCCGCGCACGTACCTGTCATGATCATGGATGCGCGACGGCGGATTTCGGCCATCGAGACCCTGCTCGCGCTCGTCGGCCACGCGCTGGACGTCACCCCCGAGTAGTCCCCGAGCAGTCGCGACCAAGGAGCCACCACCCGTATGCGGAAGATACTCGTCGTCGGAGCCGGCCAGTCCGGGCTCCAACTCGCCCTCGGACTCCAGTCGCACGGTTACGAGGTCACCCTGATGTCCAACCGGACCGCGGACGAGATCCGCTCCGGGCGGGTCATGTCGACGCAGTGCATGTTCGACACGGCCCTCGGGCACGAGCGCGAGCTCCAGGTGAACTTCTGGGAGTCCCAGGCCCCGAAGATCGAGGGACTCGGCGTCTCGGTCGCGGCCCCCGGCTCGCACGACCCGGGCCCGACCCAGCGCGCGATCGACTGGGTGGGCAGGCTCGACGGATACGCGCAGTCGGTCGACCAGCGGGTCAAGATGGCCGGCTGGATGGAGACCTTCGCCCAGCGCGGCGGCCAACTGGTCATCCACGGCGCGGCCGTCGGCGACCTCGACTACTTCTCCCGTACGTACGACCTCGTCCTCGTCTCGGCGGGCAAGGGCGAGCTGGTATCCATGTTCGCCCGCGACCCGGAGCGCTCCCCGTACACCGAGCCGCAGCGCGCGCTCGCCGTCTCCTACGTCCACGGTCTGGGCCCGCGCCCGGAGCACCCGGAGTTCGACGCGGTCCGCTGCAACCTGGTGCCCGGCGTGGGCGAGTTGTTCGTCATGCCGACCCTCACCACCTCGGGCCGCGCCGACATCCTCTTCTGGGAGGGCATACCCGGCGGCCCCCTCGACGTCTTCAACGGCGTCAAGGACCCGGCGGAACACCTCTCCCTGACCCTGGACCTCATGGAGAAGTTCACGCCGTGGGAGTACGACCGGGCGCGGAACGTCGAACTGACCGACGCGGGCGGCACGTTGGCCGGACGCTACGCGCCCACCGTCCGCAACCCCGTGGGCCAGTTGCCCGGCGGCGGTCTCGTCCTCGGCGTCGCGGACGTCGTCGTCGCGAACGACCCGATCACCGGTCAGGGCTCCAACTCCGCGTCCAAGTGCGCGGCTTCGTATCTCGCCTCGATCCTCGACCACGGGGAGAAGGAGTTCGACGGCGACTGGATGCGGGCCACGTTCGAGCGGTACTGGGACACCGCGCGCCACGTCACCAAGTGGACCAACGCGATGCTCGCGCCGCCGCCGGAGCACATCCTCAACCTCATCGGCGCGGCAGGCCAGTTGCAGCCGGTCGCGGACCGGTTCGCCAACGCGTTTGACGACCCGGCCGACTTCGAGAACTTCTTCTACGAGCCGGAGAAGACGGCCGCCTACCTCGGGTCGGTCGCCGGAGCGTAGCCGGACCGGTCCGGGCGCACCGCCCCGAGGATCGGGTAGGACGCGATCGGCGACACCTGGACCTTCTCGCCGGTGCGCGGGGCCTGGACGATCTTTCCGTCACCCAGGTACATCGCCACATGGGTCGCCTCGGGGAAGTAGATGACCAGGTCACCGGGGCGCAGCTCGTTCAGCGGGACCCTGGGCAGGTCGGCCCACTGCTCCTGGCTCGTCCTCGGGATCGGGGTCCCCGCGTGGCCCCACGCCTCGGACGTCAGCCCCGAGCAGTCGTAGGACTTCGGGCCCTCCGCTCCCCACTCGTACGGCTTGCCCATCTGCTGTACGGCGTAGCGGAGGGCCTGGTCGCCCGCGCGCGAGGGTTCGCGGTCGTCGTCGCCCAGGGCGCCCGAAGTGACCAGTTTCCGCTGGGCCTTGTCGACGTCGGTCTTCTCGAAGGCGGCCAGCGCGGTGAGTTGGTCGGAGCTGAGGGAGGTGAGGAGCTTCTCGACGTCGGCCAGCCGCTTGCGGACGTCGTCGCGGTCCTTCTTCTGCCGTGCGGCCAGGGTGAGTTGACCGTCCAGCGCCTTGCGGGCGGCGCGCGCGAGTCCGTCGCTCTTCTTCTCGCTGCCGACCAGCCGGCCCACCGTCTCGGCCCGCTCCCGCGCCACCTGCCCGATCACATGGCCCTCGTCGAGCGCGTGCTGCGGATCGCGGGCGAGCAGCAGCCGTACGTACGGGGAGAGCGCGGTGCTGTTCTGGTACTGCTCCCGGGCCAGCCGTCCGGCGGCGCCCCGGCTGTCGTGCAGGGTGAGGCGGGCGCGGGCCAGCGCGGAGTCGAGCCGGTCGACCTCGGCGCGCTGCTTCTTCAGCTTCTCCTCGGTGGCGTTGTACGTCTCCGTGGCCTGCTCGGCGTCCCGGTACAGGGTCTGAAGATCCGTCAGCAGCTCGGCCACGGGCCGCTGTCCGGGCGCCTGCGGATCGGGTACGGCCGCGGCGGGCAGCGGTGCGAGGACGATCCCGGCCGCCATCGCCGCCGTACAGACCAGACGCAGAAGCCTTCCTGACACGTCATCACCTCCGGTGCGCGGCGGGCCCTCCGCCCCGCACCGTGAGCATCAGTCGCGGTCGCCGGGTCCGCGCGCCGAGTGTGCGCGGTTCGGCCCAACCCGGTCACCCGTGGGTGTCGTCCGGCTTGCCGCCCGGCGTGGCGTCCGGCTTGGACCACGGCCAGCGCAGGGTGCCGCCACTCTTGCCTTCCGGGTCGTACTCGTACTTCCAGCCCTTGGGCAGACCGAGGCGTTTGCTGTGGGCCCTGGGCACCCGGCGGTACACGAGCACCGTGGGCCGGCCGCCGGCCGCGTCGGGGACCGGGATGCGGTAGGTCTTCGGCGGGTTCCCGGTCGGGCCGACCAGGACCGGCAGGGAGCGCCCGTCCATGGGGCCGCCCTCGAACGGGGTGTCTTCGCTCTTCACGCCACCAGTGTCAGCCATCCACCGCTAGGCCCTGGACCAGCGCGGCGGTCTGCGGGTCGCGCCGGGCCGTCACCGAGAGCACCGCCACGAACTGCTCGACCAGCCAGTCCCGCAGTTCGTCGAGGGACGGCTGCTTGTCCTCGTCGAGCCAGATCAGCGAGGCGGCTTCCACGGCCGTGATCCACATCCGTACGGTCATCCGCAGCCGTGGTCCGGGTTCGGCGACGCCGAGATGGCTGAGGATGTGCACGGCGGCGGCCCGCCGGACCCCGTCCACGATGGCCGTCGTACGGGACGTCTCCACGACGCTCCCGCCCTGGAGCAGTGCGCTGAACCCGGCGTCGTGCTGGTCGACGAAGCCGAGGTAGCGGTCGAGGGCGCGGGCGAGCCGGGGGAGGAGCGGGCCTTCGCGGGGTTCGTCGAAGCACTGCTGGAGTTCCTCGGCGGCGGAGCGCAGGGCGGCTTCGTAGAGCTGCTGCTTGCCGCCGGGGAAGTACCGGTACACCAGGGGCCGGGAGACACCGGCCGCCTCCGCCACGTCGTCGAGGGAGACGTCCTCGGGGGCGCGGTGGGCGAAGAGGCCGAGGGCGGCGTCGAGGAGCTGGGTCCGCCGCTGCTCCACGTTCAGGCGGCGGTAGGCGGGGGTCGCGGCCGGGGTCATGAAGTGCAGCGTAGCCGTGCGGGTCCAGGTCGGGTCCGTAGCGGCCGGCCGCCACCTATGCGAGGAGGCCCGACGCCTTCCACAGACGTCGCCGCACACCCCGCAGCACGCCGATGTCGTCGAGGAAGTCCGTCAGCTTCTTCGAGCCCGTCTGCATGACCTCGCGCCGGTGTCCGCTCGTCCGCACCTGCGCGACCGCCTCGCGCTTGTCGAGGCCCACATTCGTGTACACCTCGGGGTTCACGAAGGCGACGGAGAACATCCGCGCGAACTCGCCCGACGTCACCCGGGTGAACTCCTGGGACCACCTGGGCGCGGTCACCATCTGGCGCCTCAACTCCTCGCGGGCGTACCGCACATGGCGGGCCTCCTCCACCACGTGGATGCGGGTCACACCCCGCACCAGCGGCTGCACCCGCTCGTCCGGGAACGTCAGCCGCTGCATCCAGTCGAGGACCTCCTCGCCGAGCAGCGTGGCCGTGAAGGAGCCGGGGGTGGTGGAGATCGTCTTGAACAGCCGCCCCAGGTTCTGGTGGGCCCGGCTCACCGGATACCAGGGTGTGTCGCCGCGGGAGATCAGCCGCGCGAACATCTTCGAGTGCCGGCACTCGTCCTCGATCTCCGTGAGCGCGTAGCGGACGTGCGCGCTCGTCGCCGCCTTGTCGTAGATGTGGCGGACGAGCAGCTGCATCAGGATCAGTTCGAACCAGATGCCGAGCGAGGCGAGCGCGGCGGCCTCGTGCTGCGAGAGCAGGATGCGCTGCTCCTCGCCCATCCGCTTCCACAGCGGGGTGTCGTACAGCGAGACCAGCTCCGGCGGCCAGAACCACTTGCCCTCCTCGAAGGGCGCGTTCCAGTCCAGTTCCTTGTCGGGGTCGAAGGAGTGCTTGGCGGAGGAGGCGAGCAGCCGCTCGGCCACCTGCTCACGGTCCTTGAGCAGGCCGAGCGCGTCACGCAGCCCGTCGACCGCGTCGGCTTCGGTCAGGGTCGTCATGGTTCTCCCACCTCGCACATCGGCGTGTTACCCGGGGTCACATCCTCCGAAGTCTTATGAGACTGCTTGTCAGCAAGCTCGTCAATCCCCCATGCGGGACTTGTTGGTCGGACAGGGGTTCCTTCGCGGGTACGGTTCTGGAGTGTCCATGCCACCGCCGCCGCAGCAGCCCCCATATCCTCAACAGCCGTACGGGCAGCCGTCATACGGGCAGCCCTCGTACGGGCAACAGCCCTATGGGCAACAGCCGCCCGCCCCGCCTTATGGAGCGGCGCCGTACCCTCCCCAGCCCTACGGCTGGGGTGCTCCGCCGCCCGTGTTTCCGGCGCCGAAGAAGCGCGGGGTGGGGCTCGTCGTCGGCATCGTCGGCGGGGTGCTCGGTGTCGGTGTGGCGATCGTCGTGGCCCTCGCCCTGATCGGTGAGCGGGTCGAAAGCGGCTTCCCCGAGGCCGACTTCACGTTGACGCTGCCGAAGACGCTGATAGACGGCCGGTTCGAACTCGCTGCCGACCTCTCCGACACCGAGGGGCAGAAGATCGAGCAGGAGGCGGACGGGGCCTGGGACGCGAAGGACACCGTGGGAGTGGTGGGCACCTACGCCCTGAACGGCGACGCGACCAAGGGCACGCTGGCGCTCTCGGGGATGTACGGCCGGTTCAAGAACGCGGACGACGCCCGTGAGGGCCTGCTGAGGGGCGCCGGCCAGGCCACCGGGGTGACCGTCGCCGTGCCGCGGAAGGACTTCGCCGAAGGGGGTGTCACGATCTCCTGCCAGGTGATCACCCAGCGGAGGTCCGGCGCGGAGCTCACCTACCCGACGTGTGCCTGGGCCGACGGCAACACGGCGGCCGCCGTCGCCTGGACCACGCAGAAGACCCTCACCCAGGACCCCGCGGACGTGGATCTGGCGTTCTCGGCGAAGATGACCTCGCAGGTCCGCTCCGAGACCCGCAAGGCCATCCATTGATCGATCGCGCCGCCGCCTAGACCGAACAGCCCAGCTCCTCCGGGATGTTGACCGGTGCCACCGGTTCCGCCCCCTGCGCCGGGAACGACGTCCGCAGCGTGAACGCGTACGGGGTCGGGCCGTGGGCCCGCAGGTGCAGCAGGCGGTCCTCGGCCTCCGACACGGCGGGTCGGTGACCCGTCGGGACCCACCACAGGACCGCCATCGCCTCCCGCATCCGCTCGAACCACTCACGGCGGCGGGCCAGCAACTCCCGGTGCTGTCCTTGGTACATGAACGCGGTCAGGGCGTTCGTGTCGCGCCACGTCGACATGTTGATGATCAGCCAGTCGTCGCCGAGGACGGGGACGTCGGTCGCGTTGCCGCTCTCGGACTGAAGGCGCCACACGAAACCCTCGGCCGTGTCGGCTACGGCGTTCACCGGATCGAGGGCGTCCACGAAGTCCTTCAACTCCGGGGAGTCCAGCGGGAATCGGAGGCGTGCGATGTTGACCTGGGCGAGCTGAAACGGGCGCGTCAAGGACTCAGTCATGGACCGAACGGTAGGTCGGGCTGGGCGGCTTCCGGTACCCCCGTCTCACGAACCGAGCACGGCCTCCATCACCGCCTTGGCGATCGGCGCCGCGTCCCCGCCCCCGCTGATCTCCCCCCGGTGCGCCGACGCGTCCTCCACCACCACCGCGACCGCCACCTTCGCCTCCATGTCCCGCTCGCCCTGCGCCCAGGACACGAACCAGGCATACGGCGTACCGGAGTTGCCGATGCCGTGCTGTGCGGTGCCGGTCTTGCCGCCGACGGTCGCGCCGGGGATCGCCGCGTTGGTGCCGGTGCCCTCGGTGACCACGTCCTCCATGAGTTCCCTCATCCGTGCGGCGGTCGATGGACGCATCGCCTGCCGGGCGGGGCGCGAGCCCGCCGTCGACACCGTCGCGCCGCCGCGCCGCGTCGTGCGTTCCACCAGATACGGCTCCCGCACCTGCCCGCCGTTCGCGACCGCCGCCGCGACCATCGCCATCTGCAAGGGCGTGGCCCGCGTGTTGTACTGCCCGATCGACGACAGCGCCAACTGGGCCCTGTCCAGCGAGGTGTCGAAGGTGCTGGGGGAGACCGCGAACGGGATCCGCACACGGGTGTCGTTGAAGCCGAACGCCTGCGCCGTGGCGCTCATGTCCCGCACGCCGACATCCACGCCCAGCTTCGCGAACACCGTGTTGCAGGACCACTCGAAGGCGGAGCGGAGCGGCGCGTCCACACACCCGTCGCCCTCGTTCCTCAGCGTCGTCGTCGTGCCCGGCAGGGTGTACGGGTCGGGCGAGTCGGTCGCCGCGTCCAGGTCGCTCACCACCCCCGCGTCCAGCGCCGCCGCCGCGGTGACCACCTTGAACGTCGAACCCGGCGGATACGTCTGCCGCACCGCCCGGTTGAGCATCGGCTTCGCCGCGTCGGCGTTCAGCCGGGCCCAAGCACGGCTCGCGGCCCGGCCGTTGCCCGACAGGGCCCCGGGGTCGTAGGACGGCGTGGAGACCAGCGCGAGGACGCGGCCGGTCGACGGCTCGATCGCGGCCACGGCACCCGTGCGCCCGCCGAGTCCGTCGTAAGCCGCCTGCTGTGCGGCCCTGTTGAGGGTGGTGAGGACGTCGCCGCCGGGGTTCTGGGCGCGGGTCAGGTCGTTCCACAGGGGGAACGGCGAGAGCATCGAGTCGGTGCCGGAGAGGATGGCGTCCTCGGAGTGTTCCAGGAAGGTCGTGCCGTACTCCTGCGAGGCGAAGCCGGTGACCGGGGCGTACAACGGGCCGTCCTTGTACGTCCGTTCGTAGCGGAGCTGCTCGCGGGAGTCGCGGGAGCCGGTGACCGCTTCGCCGCCGACGAGGATGGCGCCGCGCGGCTGGTCGTAACGGGCGATGGTGTGGCGGCGGTTGGCGGGATTGCCGTCGTAGGTCCGGGACTGGAAGATCTGGATGCGGGTGGCGTTCACCAGCAGGGCCAGCAGGAGCAGGGTGCAGAAGGCGGCGGCCAGGCGGATGTGGCGGGTCATGGCGTCGTTCATGCGGCCACCTCGATGTCGTACGGACGGCGGGCGGAGTCGCTGACCCGGATCAGCAGGGCCACGATCGCCCAGTTGGTGACGACCGAGGAGCCGCCCTGGGCGAGGAAGGGCATCGCCATGCCGGTGAGCGGGATCAGGCCGGTCACCCCGCCCGCGATCACGAACACCTGGAGCGCGACGATCGAGGCGAGGCCGATCGCGAGCAGTCGGCCGAAGGGGTCGCGCAGCGCGAGGCCGGCCCGGTAGCCGCGCTCCACGAGCAGGCCGTAGAGGATGAAGATCGCGGAGAGGCCGGACAGGCCGAGTTCCTCGCCCGCTGTCGCGAGGATGAAGTCCGACTTCGCGGCGAAGCCGATGAGGACGGAGTGGCCGAGGCCCAGGCCCGTGCCGAGCATGCCGCCGGCCGCGAACGCGAAGAGGGACTGGGCGAGTTGGTTCGGGCCCTGGCCCGCGTCGATCGACGCGAAGGGGTGCAGCCAGTCGAGGACGCGGCTGTGGACGTGGGGTTCGAGCCGGCCGACCGCGACCGCGCCGAGGGCCGCGAGCAGCAGGCCGACCGCGATCCAGCCGGTGCGGCCGGTGGCGACGTAGAGGAGGGTCACGAACAGGCCGAAGAAGAGGAGCGAGGTGCCGAGGTCGCGTTCCAGGATCAGGACGCCCACGCTCAGCAGCCAGATCGCGACGATCGGGCCGAGCACCCGGCCGGTGGGGAGCGTCAGGCGCCAGACGCGGCGGCCCGTGTAGGCGAGCGCGTTGCGGTTGGCCGCGAGATAGGCGGCGAAGAAGATCGCCAGCAGCACCTTCGCGAACTCGCCCGGCTGGATGGAGAATCCGGCGATCCGGATCCAGACCCGGGCGCCGTTCACGGCCGGGAAGAAGACCGGCAGGGTGAGCAGGGCGAGGGCTGCGGCCACGCTGACGTACGCGTAGCGCTGGAGGACGCGGTGGTCGCGCAGGGCCAGCACCACCACGATGAACAGGGCCACGCCCAGGGTGGACCAGACGAGTTGGGTGGGGGCCGCCCGGTCGCCCGGGGTCTCCAGGTCGAGCCGGTAGATCAGCACCAGGCCGAGGCCGTTGAGCAGCACGCCGATCGGCAGCAGGAGGGGGTCGGCGTACGGGGCCCGCAGGCGCACCGCGCAGTGCGCCAGCAGGGCGAGCACGCCGAGCCCGGCGCCGTAGCCGGCGGCGCCGGGCGGGATCGTGCCGTGTCTCGCGAGACCCACAGCGCAGTAGCCGTACACGGAGAGCAGGACGGCCACGACGATGAGGGTGAGTTCGATGCCACGGCGCCGGGGGAGGCGTACAGCGGGTGTGGGATGGTCCGCTGTCACGGTGGTTCCGGCGTTGGTCATGTCCGGAACTTACCCAAATGGGACGGGTTGTGTGCCTTGGGCGTGGAGTGTGTCTCGCCCGTCAGCACCAGCGGGGCGCGGGCCCGATGTTGTCGATGTAGCGCGCCGAACCCCACGCCCAGGTGCCGTCCGTGAGGAGGTACCAGAGGTTGTTGCCCTGGACGTTGGAACCGCGGGTCTTGCAGAAGATCGAGACGCGCTCGCCGCGGTGGGCGTATCGGATGACCCTGCTGCCGCGGTCCGGGCGGGAGCGCAGGGCCAGGTGGTTCGCGGTGACGACGCCCCGGTACAGGCGCTGGTTGTCGTCGTGGCCGCCGCTCGGGTCGTGGTCGCCGCGGCCGTCGAGGCTGTCGGCGCTCTGTTGGTCGTCGCCGCCCTGCTGGTTCCACGCGCCGTCGTCCTGGCGGCTGACGCCCGGGTCTTCGTCGCCCCAGTCGTCGTCGGCCACGGCGGGTGTGACGGCGGCGGCGGTGACGAGCGCACCGGCGGCGACCGCTATGCCGAGGCGGCGGAGGGAGAGGCTGAGGGACATGGGGTACCTCCAGGAATGGGGCGAAGCTGACTAATCGCCACATTAGGAGGGGTTCACGCGGGGCGCTTCTCACACTGCGCCATCAGGGCCCCGGCCCGGTCGCTGAGGCAGCGTCAGGGTCGCCAGTGCCCCGCCGTCCCCCGCCGCGTTCGTGAACTCCAGCCGCGCTCCCAGCACCTCCGCCTGCCCCGCCGCGATGGTCAGTCCCAGGCCGTGCCCCCGCGCCCCGCCCTCCGTGCGGAACCGCTGCGGCCCGTGCTCCACCAGGTACTCCGGATATCCGTCCCCGTGGTCCCGCACGGTCACCACCGGCCCGTCCACGGTCAGCACGACCGGCTCCCGCCCGTGCTTGTGCGCGTTGGCGACCAGATTCCCGAGCACCCGCTCGAGCCGCCGCCGGTCCGTCTCCACCCACGCGTCCCGTACGACCCTGATCCCGGTGTCCGTCCCCGAGCCCCGCACGACCCGCTCGGCCACCGCCCCCAGCCGCTCGGTGTCCAGCTCGAGTCTCTCCCGACGGGTGTCCAGCCGGGAGATCTCCAGCAGGTCCTCGGTGAGCGTGCGCAGCGCTGCCACCCGGTCCCGCACCAGCTCGGTCGGCCGCCCCGGAGGCAGCAGTTCGGCCGCCGCGTGCAGACCTGTCAACGGGGTGCGCAACTCGTGCGCCACGTCCGCGGTGAACCGCTGCTCGGTCAGCAGCTTGCCCTGCAACGACGCGGCCATGGTGTCCAGCGCGGCGGCCACCGCGGCCACCTCGTCCTGGGGCAAGGTCGCGTCCTTCGTACGGGGATCGTCGACCCGCGCGTCCAGATCGCCGGCGCTGATCCGCCGGGCCACCTGCGCGGTCCCGTGCAGCCGCCGCGTCACCCGGGTCACCGCGAACGCGCCGACCAGCAGCGTCGCTCCGATCGCCAGCGCCGAGGACCACACGATCGCCCGGTCGAGCCCGGCGATGGTGTCGGCGCCCTGCGAGTAGTCGACCGCCACGGCCAGCACCCGGCCACCGTCGGCCGGGCCCGCGGCCCACATCGTGGGGCGCCCCCGGTGCTTGCCGACCATCGTGCCGCGCTCCCCGGCCGCCGCCAACTCCCGCAGCGGCACGGGCAGGTTCTCGGGATCGACGCCCGCGCCGTGCACCAGCGAGTCCCCGGCCTCGTACTGCGTCGTCGCCGTCCGCAGCCGCGACAGCGCCAGCTCACGGGCCTGGCCCACGGTCCGGTCGCTCACCGAGACATGCACGAGGACGCCGAGCAGGGCGGCCAGCGCACAGCACATCACGGTGATGAACACGGCGGACTTGAAGGCGAGGGTCCCGGCCCACCGGGGCAGCGCGGGCCGTCTCACGGGGACGCCGAGGGCGTGGGGGTCGCGCGCCGGACGCCGTGCTTGCGGCCGCCGGTGCGCAGGAACTCGTCGTGGGTCAGCAGCATCGCCTTCTGGTCGGCGTCCCAGGTCCACTGCACGCGGTACTCGTACCCCGCCAGCTCCGACGGCGAGCGGATGATCACCGAGTGGCCTGCCAGCTCGACCCCGCTCACCGCGTCGTCGTTGGCCATGACCTGCACCAGCCGGTGCTTCTCGACGGTGTAGACCCGCACGGCCGTCATCTTCGTGGGCAGCAGCCGGAAGCCCAGCGTCAGGTCGTCCCGTCCGTCGCCGGTCAGATCGCGGTAGTACGGCTTGAGGACGGGACAGCGGCTCCGGTCCCGGCCCTTCGCACAGTCGGCCATCCGCTCGGCGGTTCCCCGGTACGGCGCCTTGGCGCCCTCGTAGTCACTCCGGTGCGCGGCGATCTCGGCCCGTACGACGGCGACGGGATCCACCTTGCGGAGGTCGTCCCCGGGGACGGTGACGCCCTTCACGGTCTCGGTGTCCGCCTCGTCGAAGTCGTAGGCGGGGGAGGCGGCGGGCGACAGATCCGGCCAGAGCCGGGCCGGACTGGTCGCCGTCGGGGTCGCCCCCGCGCCACGCAGCGCGCCGGTGTCACCGCAGGCCGCGGCGGTCGCGAGGAGCAGGGCGACGGCGGCGGTGGCGCGGAGGGGGCGACGAAGCGGCACTGTTCTCCTGGCGAGGCGGTGATGCGGGACCCGTACACCCTATTCGTACGGAAGTCCTTTTTGTTCGCGTGCGTGAGTGGGTCGAGGAAACGGTTACTCGGCCAGTTCCTCCAGCAGCCGGGCCGTGGGCAGTCCCGCCCGCAGGTATTCGACGAAGAGGTCGTTGTGCAGCGCCCAGGGGGAGCGGCGGGCCCGGATCAGCCGGATCGCCTCCTCGGTGGAGTGCCCCCGGCGGACCAGCGCGTGCGCGACGACCAGCCCCGACCTGTTGTAGCCGTGATAGCAGCGGACGAGGACCTTCCGCCCCTCGTCCAGCGCGTCGCAGGCGGCCAGCGCCAGCCGCATCACGCCCGCGAGCTGTGTCCCGTCCAGCGGCCCGTCCGGAATCGGCCACACATGGTGCTCGACGCCGCTGTCGGGCCCGTGCCCCGGCAGTCGCAGCAGCGTCTGTACGAGATCGAACTCGTCTCGCGCCACCGCGAACTCCAGTTGCCCCGAACGCCCCCTGAACTCGTGTCCGCCCATCCACAGACCGGGTGTGATCTCGCTCCACGGACTGTCCGGAGCGGGTACGTCGGGTTGCTTCCTGCGCGTCCGCAACGGCGCCTCCCCAAGCCCCAGCGACTGACCCAAAGGTAACCGGGTTCTTGCCCCTTGAGCACCCCGCCTGTTCCCATGGTCGAGGGGTGATGGTGCATGAGCGGACTGCGCATCGTGCCGACCTGGCGCCATGGTCAGGAGCGGCTGTACGTCTGTCGCACGGACGGAAGGAACGTCGCCTGGTACGACAGGGAGGCGGCCCGGATCAACCTGCTGAGCGAGGACCGAAGAGAGGACGTCCTGCACGCCCTCGGCCCCTTCATCACCGGCCCGGTCACGGTGGGCCCGCCCCCGGTGCCGACCCCCGCGGAGCTCGCGCGGCTCAGCCTCCACCCGGACGACGACCTGGCCCCCAACCGCCCCGGCGAGGCACTCCACGTGGCCCTCGACCGGGACCCGGGTCCGCAGCACCGTCTCCGTCCCGATGCCCGCCGCCGCGCCCTGACCGCCGAACAGGCCGTCGGTGAGGCCCTGGACGCCCTCGACGGCGCCGGCTGGCACGCCCTCCACTCGATCCCGCTCCCCGGCGGCGACCGCCTCCACCACCTGGCGGTCGGCCCCGGCGGGCTCTTCGCGCTGCACACGCTGTACGCCCGTAAACAACGCGTCCGGATCACCGACCCCATGGTCCAGGTGGGCCGCCGCGACCCGCTCCCGCTGCTCCGCCGCGTCCGCGCCGACGCGGACCGGGCGTCCTACGCCCTCACCGCCGAGGTCCACCCGGTCCTCGCCCTGGCCGGTCCGACGGACGTCTCGGTGACGGCTCCGCTGCGCGAGGTCCGCGTGCTCCAGGACACGGAAGTGTCCGGACTGGCAAGAACGGGAGGGGTGTTGAAGCCCGCGGACGTGGAGGCGCTGCACGCGATGGCGCGGGATCGGCATACGTGGGGGCGGGTGTGAGGGGCCTGGCTTCGTGACTCGGAGAATCGTCAATTACAGATTGACGATGAAGTACCGTCAATTTAAAGTTGACGCATGAGTCCACTCGACATCAGCCTCGCCGACCTGATCGCGCGTCTCGACGAGGAACTCCCGGAAGCGGGCGAGCTGGCCCGCGTCAGCGAAGCGCGCCTGCGCGCCCAGACCCTGTCCGACCTCGGTGACCAGCTCATCGACCACTACGTCAGCAAGGCCAAGCAGACCGGCGCGTCCTGGACCGAGATCGGCGACGCCATCGGGGTGTCCAAGCAGGCCGCCCAGCAGCGCCACGCGCCGGGCCCCTTCGAGCGGTACACCAACCTGAACCGGCACAGCATCGTGCTGGCGCAGGAGGCCGCCCGCACCCACAAGCACGACTCCATCGGCACCGAACACCTCCTGCTCGGCCTGCTCGGCGAGCCACGGGGGCTGGCCTACGAGGTGCTGATCGCGAAGGCGGGTTCGGAGCAGCGCGTCCGCGACGCGATCGAGGAGGCGCTGCCGCCGGCCGGTGAAAAGGCGCTCCGGGGCCACATCCCGTTCCGCCCGGAAACCAAGGACTCCATCGGCCAGGCCCGCCGAGCCGCAGCCGACCTCGGCCACGACTGGGTCGGCACGGAACACACCCTGTTGGGCCTGATCCGCGTCGAGGGGAGCCCGGCGGCAAGGATCCTCAACGACCTCGGCTTCACCCCGGACGACCTCCAGGAGACGATCAGCACCGAGATCACCAAGCGCCGCGCGGCATAGGACAAGCGCTGACTGAGCAACCGGCAACAAGGGGAGACCGGGTCGACACGGGCTCCTGCGGGGTGCTCCGGCGGGTCGAGGGTGTCATGCAGGTCGTTCGGATCGCCGGGCTCTGATGGGGCCCCGGGATCGCCGCCGCCTGATCTATGCGGGTGGGCCCCTGCCGACCGGCAGTGCGCTCGGCGCCGCCGGTCTCAGCGCACTGCGTGCCGCTGCCCCTCCGAGCATCCGCCGACACGGCCAGGACCGGTGGTCGGGTGACATTCACGGCATCGCCCTCGCCCTCCCCTCGTCGAGCAGCGGCGTCAACAAATCCCGTACTCCGGCAGCCGTCCATATCGCACCCGCGCCACTACCCCCCCGGTCCGCCCGCCTCCCTGGCCGGAGCGGCGACGGCCCGCCACTCGCGGCACCGCCCTCGCCCCTCTCATCGAGCAACGGCGCCAACAAACCCCAGTACTCCGGCAGTCGCCCTCCCATGTCCGTTGCGAAAAAGGCGAGTTGACGCGCCGACCGGCCCCCTCCGCATGAGTGCTGGTGACTTCAAGGGGTGTCTCCGGCAGCCGTCCTTATCGCACCCAGCGCCACTGCCCCCGGCCACCCGCCGCCCCAGCCGGACCGGCGACGGCTGCCCGCCACTCACGGCACCACCCCGGCCCTCCCCCCACCCACCAACGGCGCCAACAAATCCCCGTACTCCCGCAGCCTTTCCCCCATGTCCGGTGCGAGAAAGGCGAGTTGATCCGCCGACCCGCACCCCTCCACCTCCCCCCACGTCACCGGAGCCGACACCCCAGGCTCCCTCCGCGCCCGCAGGGTGTAGGGCGTGGCCGTCGTTTTCCGTGCGGCGTTCTGGCTCCAGTCGACGAACACCTTTCCCGGTCGCAGACTCCGGGTCATCCGGTGGACGACGAGCCGTGGCAGGGCCCGCTCCGCCTCCACGGCCAGGTGCTTCGCGTACTCGACGGCCCGGCCCGACGGCACCGGCTCCACCCCCGCCAGCAGATGCAGCCCCTTCGCCCCGGACGTCTTGACGTACGCCTCGATCCCGTCCGCGGCCAACCGCTCCCGCAGCCACAGCGCGACCTCGCAGCACTCGACGACCGTCGCCGGCGCCCCGGGATCGAGGTCGAACACCAGCCGGTCGGCATCCCCCGGCGCCCCGATCACCCACTGAGGCGTATGGAACTCGGTGACGAGGTTCGCCGCCCACATCAAGGACGCCAGATCCTGCACCAGCACCATCCGGGCCGGCCCCTCCGACCTCGGCACCTCGGCCGTGGTGACCCAGTCGGGCGTACCCGGCGGCACGTTCTTGGCGAAGAAGACCTGGCCGTCGGGCCCGTCCGGATAACGCAGGAAGGACAGCGGCCGGTCGCGCAGATGGGGCAGCAGGACCTCGGCGGTCGTGGCGTAGTAGTGCAGGACCTCGCCCTTGGTGAAGCCGGTCGCCGGGTACAGCACCTTCTCCAGATTGCTGAGCGCGAGCCTTCGCCCCTCCACCTCTGTGATCGGCGTCATACGATGAGAATCCCACGTAAACGTGATGAATCGCCCAGAAGAAACGGAAGGCGGGTGCCGCAGGTGCGATCCATATGGAACGGTGCCATCTCCTTCGGCCTGGTCAGCATCCCGATCAAGCTGGTGAACGCGACCGAGAGCCACTCGATCTCCTTCCGCCAGATCCACACCGAGGACGGCGGCCGCATCCGCTATCGCAAGGTCTGCGAGCTGGAGGACCGTGAGGTCCCGCAGTCCGAGATCGGCAAGGCGTACGAGGACGCGGACGGCACGATGATCCCGATCACCGACGACGACCTGGCCCACCTGCCGATCCCGACGGCGAAGACGATCGAGATCGTGGCCTTCGTCCCGGCCGACCGGATCGACCCGCTCCAGATGGACGCGGCGTACTACCTCTCCGCCAACGGCGTCCCCGCCGCCAAGCCGTACACCCTGCTGCGCGAGGCGCTGAAGCGGAGCCAGAAGGTGGCCATCGCGAAGTACGCGCTGCGCGGCCGTGAACGTCTCGGCATGCTGCGCGTGGTCGACGACGTGATCGCGATGCACGGCCTGCTCTGGCCGGACGAGATCCGCGCCCCCGAGGACGTCGCCCCCGACACCGGCGTCACCGTCCGCGACAAGGAACTCGACCTCGCGGACGCCCTGATGGACACCCTGGGCGAGGTCGACCTCGCCGATCTCCACGACGACTACCGCGAGGCGGTCGAGGAGATGATCGCGGCCAAGGCCTCCGGCGAACAGCCCGCGGAGTCCCCGGCCCCGGCCCGCAGCGGCAAGGTCCTCGACCTGATGGCGGCCCTGGAGAAGAGCGTCCGCGAGGCGAAGGAGTCGCGCGGCGAGGGGGCGGGGGAGAAGGCCGAGGTCAGAGCGCTCTCGCCGCGCGCGACCCCCAAACAGGCCACCGGCAAGAAGTCGACCTCCACGGCGGCGAAGAAGACGGCGGCGAAGAAGTCCTCCCCGGCTCGCGCATCGACATCGACATCCGCGTCGGCGAAGAAGACGACACAGGGCAAGAAGAAGACCGCCGCAAAGAAGACCCCGGCGAAGAAGGCGACCCCGCGCAAGCGAACAGCCTGAGTCCTCGCCGACAGCGCCGCGCTACTCCACCCGCCGCAACGCCAGCACCGCGTTGTGCCCCCCGAACCCGAACGAGTTGCTGAGAGCGAGGTCCCCACTCCCGGGCAACTCCCGCGCCGCCCCCGTCACCACATCCAGCCCGATCGCCTCGTCCAACTCCCCGCCCCCCACGGTCGGCGGCACCACCCCGTGATGCAGCGTGAGGACCGTCGCCACGGCCTCGACCCCGCCCGCCGCGCCCTGCAGATGTCCGAGATGTCCCTTGAGTGCGGTGACAGGAAGGGCCCGTCGTCCGAACACGGCCCGCAGCGCCCCGGCCTCGGCGAGATCGCCCTCGACCGTCGCCGTGGCATGTGCGTTCACATGGACGACGTCCACGACATGCCCGCCCGCGTCCCGCACCGCCCGCCGCACCGCGAGCGCGACCCCGGCCCCCGAGGGATCGGGCGCCGCCATGTGGTGCGCGTCGGCGGACAGCCCCCACCCGGCGGCCTCGCAGTAGATCCGCGCCCCACGCGCGCGTGCGTGCTCCTCGGCCTCCAGGACGAGCACCCCCGCGCCCTCCCCGTTCACGAACCCGTCCCGGTCCTTCCCGAACGGCCGGGAAGGCGACGAACCGTCCGCCACCCCGCGCGTGGACAAGGCCCGCATCGCGGCGAACGACGCCATGATCGCCGGCGTGACGACCGCCTCGGCACCGCCCGCGAGGGCGATGTCGACACGGCCGTACCGTATGCGGTCGATGGCGGCCCCTATCGCCTCGGTGCCGGAGGCGCACGCGGCGGTGACCGTGCGGGCCTCGCCGGTGATGTGCAGATCGAGGGAGACCTGGGAGGCGGCCTGCGAGGGCACGGTCATGGGGGTGGTGAGCGGTGAGACGGAACGTCCGTCCCTGAGGCGGCGGTCGGCGCCGACGAGTACGGAAGCGTCTCCGAGGATCGCCCCGAGGCTGACGCCGACCCGTTCGGGATCGAGCCCGCTCTCCCGGGTGCCCCCGGCCGTGAACCCGGCGTCGCCCCACGCCTCCCGCGCGGCGAGCACGGCGAACTGCGCGCCCCGGTTCATCCGCCGCGCCGCCTGACGCGGCAGCAGTTCCGCCGGGTCGACGGGCACGGTGCCGGCCACCCGGACGGGCAGTTCCGCGAACTCCTCGCCGTCCAGTTCCCGGATCCCGTGCCGGCCGTCGAGCAGCCCCCGCCACAGCTTGTCGACGCCGACCCCGAGCGGTGTGACGGCACCGAGCCCGGTGACCACGACCCGCCGCGGCCCATGCGCGGTCGCCACCCGCTCCGGCCGCGGCTGATGCCGTACGACCCACTCCTCGTCCGCGCGCCCCCGTATCTCGGCGTCGGAGGCGACCTCCCCGGTGCTCCCGTCGAGGTCGCGATGCCACACACCCCAACGCCGTTCGTACGACAGCTCGTTGGCCTCCGGATCGACCACCCGCAGCGAGGTCACCCGGTCGCCGTCCCGGAACTCGACGCCGGTGAGGTCGTCGGAGACGAGTCGCGGCACGGCTCCGACGTCCAGGCGCCGGCCCGCGCTGGTCACCCGGCGGCTCCGGCCGAGCACCTCGTCGCGGTCACTCCCGCCGAGCGGCGGCCGCAGGGTGACCCGGATCGTCTCGGGCGTCTCGGGGAGGGTGTGGGTCACGACGTACCAGCGGGCGCGCTCGGCGTCGTCCGGGGTCAGGGCGATGAGGTCGCCCGGGATGACTTCGGCGGCGGTCACCGGGTGGGGAGCGAAGGGGACTTGTGACGATTCGGATGAATGGGACATATCTCTACACGCCTCCTGGGGACGGAACGGGCTTATGCCCTGCGGCAAACCATCCCGAGTGAACTGGACGAAACCGGAAAATGCCACGGTTGAAAGGTGAACCGGTTATGGTCCGGAGACCCTCAAGGCGCGCCCGAATAAGGTGAGTTGCCCGTTTTGATCACAGGGCTTATGTGTGGAAGGTCACTTTCGCGGCCCGTGCCCTATCATCGCCGCACGCACTTGTTCCCTGGATTTAACGCAAGGCCCTCTGGCAACTCCCTTTCTACGCGCGTAACTTGAGCCGACTCCCCACAGGCACCGGTATCGGCAGCTACACGAAGCACGAGGAGACCGCCAGCGTGTCCAGACCCGAGGGACGCAGACCCCGCGCCCGCCGCACCGCCTACGCGCTCATATCCGTCGGTGCGGCGGGAGCGTTCGCCTTCACCGCCCTGCCCGCCGCTTCCGCCACCCCGTCGGCCTCGGCGGTGATTGCCGAGGTGTACGGCGGCGGGGGCAACTCGGGGGCGACCCTGACCCGGGACTTCGTGGAACTCGGCAACGCCGGTTCCACCGCCTACGACCTGTCGGGCTACAGCGTGCAGTACCTGCCCGGTTCGCCCTCGGCGGCCTCCACTTGGCAGGTCACCGCCCTCACCGGCGCGATCGCCCCCGGCGCCCGCTACCTCGTCGGCGAGGGCACCGGCAGCGGCGGCACCACCGCGCTGCCGACCACCGACGCCGGCGGCTCGATCGCCATGAGCGCCACCACCGGCACGATCGCCCTGGTCTCCGGCACCACCGCGCTGACCTGCAAGACCGCCGCGGACTGCGCGGCCGACCCCAGCGTCGTCGACCTCGCGGGCTACGGCACCGCGGTCGTCCGCGAGGGCAGCGGCCCGGCCACCGGCGCCTCCAACACCGCGTCCGTCGCCCGCACCGACTCCCTCGCGGACACCGACGACAACGCGGCGGACTTCACCGCGGGCACCCCGACCCCGGTCAACTCGGCGGGCCAGACGCCCGGTTCGGGCGACGGCGGCGGTGGCGACGGCGGCTCGCCGACCGACCCCGGCACCGTCCGCGTCCACGACATCCAGGGCACGACCCGCCTCTCGCCGTACGCCGGCAGGACGGTCACCCGCGTCCCGGGCATCGTCACCGGCGTCCGGAGCAGCGGCTCCCTCGGCTACTGGATCCAGGACCCGACCCCCGACACCGACCCGCGCACCAGCGAGGCCGTCTTCGTCTACACCGGCTCCGCCAAGCCCACCGTCGCGGTCGGCGACTCGGTCCTGGTCACCGGCAAGGTCAGCGAGTACTACCCGAGCAGCACCAGCCAGTCGAACACCGAGATCGGCGGCCCGACGACCACCGTCCTCTCCAGCGGCAACGCCCTGCCGGACGCCGTGACGCTGGACGCCACTTCGGTCCCGGACGCCTACATCCCGACCGCGTCCGGCGGCAGCATCGAGTCCCTCGCCCTCCAACCCGCCGTCTACGCCCAGGACTTCTACGAGTCCCTGGAGGGCATGCGGGTCACCTTCGCCGACGCCCGCGTGGTCGGCGCCTCGGACGCCTACGGCGAGCTGTGGGTCACGGTGAAGCCGAACGAGAACGCGACGCCCCGCGGCGGCACGCTCTACTCCTCCTACGACCAGCCCAATACCGGCCGCATAGAGGTGATGTCGCTCGACACGACATCAACCCTCCCCGTGGCCAACGTGGGTGACGAGCTGTCAGGTACGACGGTCGGCCCCCTCGACTACTCCACCTACGGCGGCTACAACGTCCAGGCCACCCAGCTCGGCACCCTCGTCGACAACGGCCTGAAGCAGGAAGTGACCCGCCGTCAGAAGGGTGACGAGCTGGCGGTCGCCACGTACAACGTCGAGAACCTGGACGCGCTCGACACCCAGGAGAAGTTCGACCGGCTCGCCGAGGGTGTCGCGGTCAACCTCAACTCGCCCGACATCGTGGCCCTGGAGGAGATCCAGGACGACAACGGCGCCACCGACGACGGCACGGTGACGGCCGAGGCCACCCTCAAGCGCTTTACGGACGCGGTCCGCGCGGCCGGCGGCCCGGCCTACAAGTGGCGTTACATCTCGCCGACCAACGACCAGGACGGCGGCGAGCCCGGCGGCAACATCCGCCAGGTCTTCCTCTTCAACCCCAAGCGCGTCTCCTTCACCGACCACACGGGCGGCGACGCGACCACCGCCACGAGCGTGGTGAAGACCCGCAGGGGCGTCGAACTCACCTACTCCCCGGGCCGAATCGACCCGACCAACGCGGCCTGGGACGACAGCCGCAAGCCCCTGGTCGGCGAGTTCACCTTCCACGGCGAGCAGGTCTTCGTCGTCGCCAACCACTTCATCTCCAAGGGCGGCGACCAGCCCATCCACGGCCGCTATCAGCCCCCGGCCCGCAGCTCGGAGACCCAGCGCGCGGCCCAGGCTGCGGAGGTCAACACCTTCGTCAAGTCCCTGCTGGCGGCGGACAAGAACGCCAAGGCGATCGTCCTGGGCGACCTGAACGACTACGAGTTCTCGCAGACCGTCACCACCCTGACGGCCGGCAACGTCCTCAAGCCCCTGATCACCACCCTCCCCGCCGCCGAGCGCTACACCTACGTCTACGACGGCAACTCCCAGACCCTGGACCACATCCTGACCAGCCCCGCGGTGACGTCGTTCACCTACGACGTCGTGCACATCAACGCGGAGTTCGCGGACCAGGCGAGCGACCACGACCCGCAGATCGTACGGATCGACGTGTCCAAGTGCCGTAGCCACTGAGCCCGTTGGAGTCCGGAGGGGGGGGGGGGGTCGAGCAGGAACGCGCCCGCCCCGCTGACAATAAGAACCACCCGCACACAGACCACAC
>NZ_JBEXDX010000013.1:0-216758 GCF_040605995.1 Streptomyces sp. NPDC005492 | reverse complement strand
GGGGGGGGGGGGGGGGGGTTGGGGGTGGGGGGGGGGGGGGTGGTTTTTGGGGGGGGGGTGGTTTTGGGGGGGGGGGTGGCGCCAACGCTCCTGCGGTACTGGCCGGCGCCGCCCCGGTGAGAGCAATTGGTAGGGGGGGCCCCCCCCCGGGTGTGGGTGAGGCGGACGCCCTCCGGAAAAGGTGAGGTCAGACCTTCGCGTCGGCGGTGGCCTTGGCGCCGGCCTTCGTGCCCGGCTTGGCCTTCGGCGCGCGGTCCTTGGACTTGTCCAGCGCCATGACGAGGCCCGCGATGATCGCGAACAGGGCCAGCGGGCACAGGACATAGAGCCCCAGCGTCTCGGCGACGCTCAGGCCGTTGCCCGGGTCGTCACCGTCGTCGCGGGTGAGCGCGAGCGCGGGGGACGTCATGAGCAGCATCATCAGCGTCGTACCGGCAGCCAGGGCGCCGGCGCGCAGGGCGTTCTTCTTGTCCACGGTGCAAAAGTAGCGAACGCCCGAACGAGCCGCGCGCCCGGGGGTGCCGTATGGGGCGTGCGGGGGTGCGGTATGCGGCGGACCGGGGTGCGGTATGCGGCGGACGAGCCTCAGAGACCCCCGCCCCCACCGCCCCCCGAGGCCGCTTCCAGCCCCGCCCGCAGTACCTCCACCAACGCGTGCAGCCTCGGTGACGCGGACAGTTCCTCCAGGGTCACGGGGCGGCCGTCCGCGTCGGCGACGGGCAGGCGCCAGTTCGGGTACTGGTCCCAGGTGCCGGGGAGGTTCTGCGGGCGGCGGTCGCCGACGGTGTCGGGGAGCCAGACGCCGATCATGCGGGCGGGGGTGCGGAGCAGGAAGCGGTGGACCGCGTGGATCTCGGCCTCCTCCTCGGACGCGGGCCGGCCGCCGCTCGTCGCGGGTTCGCGCAGGCCGAGCCGGGACAGCAGGGCCAGCCACTCCCCCACGTCGGTGGCGGACTCGATCCGCTCCTCCTCCACCGGCCGGGTCAACAGGCCGAGCCGGTCGCGGAGTTCGACGTGTTCGCCGGTGAGGCGGGCCGCGGTGGGCGGCAGGTCGTGGGTGGTGGCGGTGGCCAGACAGTCGGCGCGCCAGCGCCCGGGGTCGAGGGGGCGGCCGTCGCCGTCCCAGTCCCGCTCGAACCACAGCACCGAGGTGCCGAGCACCCCGCGTTCCCGCAGCGTCTCGCGCACACCCGGCTCCACGGTCCCGAGGTCCTCGCCGATCACGATCGACCCGGCGCGCGAGGCCTCCAGCGCGAGGATCGCGAGCATGGCCTCGGCGTCGTAACGGACGTAGGTGCCCTCGGTGGGCGGGCGGCCCTGGGGGACCCACCACAGGCGGAAGAGGCCCATGACGTGGTCGATGCGCAGGGCGCCGGCGTAGCGGAAGAGGGCGCGGAGCAGTCGGCGGTAGGGGGCGTAGCCGGACTCGGCGAGGCGGTCGGGGCGCCAGGGGGGCAACCCCCAGTCCTGGCCGAGGGAGTTGAAGGCGTCCGGGGGTGCGCCGACCGACATGCCGGCCGCGAAGTACCGCTGTTGGGCCCAGGCGTCGGCGCCGTCGGGATGCACCCCGACGGCGAGGTCGTGCACGATCCCGACCGGCATGCCCGCTTCCCGTGCGGCCCGCTGGGCGGCGGTGAGTTGGCTGTCGGTGAGCCAGGCGAGACGGCAGTGGAAGTCGACGCGGTCCATCAACTCGGTGCGGGCGCGGGCGGTTTCGGCCGAGCGCGGGTCGCGCAGTCCGGCGGGCCACCGGTGCCAGTCGGAGCCATGTACCTCGGCCAGCGCGGACCAGGTGGCGTGGTCCTCCAGCGCCTCGCCCTCCCGAGCGAGGAAGTCGACGTAGGCGGCACGGCGTCCGGGCCCGAGCGGGACCTGGCGGACGAGTTCCAGCGCCTCCCGTTTGGCCTCCCAGACGGCGTCGCGGTCGATCAACGCGCCCTTTTCCAGGACGGATTCGCGCAGTCGGGCGGCCCGGTCGAGGAGCCCGCGCAAGCGCTCACGGTCCTCTTCCCCGACGTAAGCGAACTCGGGGATGTCCTCGACCCGCAGGTACACCGGGTCGGGGAAGCGGCGCGAGGACGGGCGGTAGGGCGAGGGGTCGGTGGGCGCGCCGGGTACGGCCGCGTGCAGCGGGTTGACCTGGACGAATCCGGCGCCGAGCGATCGCCCGGCCCAGGCGGTGAGTTCACCGAGGTCGCCGAGGTCGCCCATGCCCCAGGAGTGCCCGGAGAGGAGCGAGTAGACCTGCACCATCAGCCCGTACGAGCGGCCGGTGGGCGTGGGCAACCGGTCCGGGGCGATGACGAGATGGGCCTCGGCGGTGCGGCCGTCCGGCGCGGTGGCGGTCAACTGATGGATGCCGGGCGGGAGTTGGTCGGCGCTCGCCCGGGTCTCGCCCTGCTCGGTCCTGATGTGCAGCCGGGTGCCGCCGGGCAGCGCGTCGAGCACGGCGGGCGTACCGCCGTGGCGGCCCACGACGGTCGGCGGCAACAGCCGCTCGGCCAGCTCCTGTTGGCGGGCGGCGAGCGCGGCGGCCACGGCCTGCGGGGTGCTCGCGTCGACGCCGAGGGCGGCCAGGACGGCGACGACCGCGCCGGGCGCGGCCGGGACCGCGCGGTCCGGGGAGGGGCGGTAGGCGGTGGCGACGCCGTGCAGTTCGGCGAGCCGGGACAGCTCCTCGCCGAGGGGTTCGGCCGGCCGGGGTGCTGTCATCTAGGGCCTCGTCGAGTCCGGGTCGGCGACCACGGGGAATTCACCGGTCGACGGGTCGTCGAACGCGAGGGACTCACCGGTCAGCGGGTCGGCGAACAGGGCGGACTCGCTGGTGTGCGGCGCGCCCATCGCCGCGGATTCGCTGGTCAGCGGGATGGTGTCGGCGAGCGGGGGTTCGCTGGTGAGGGGTTCGGCGTCGGCCAGCGGCGGTTCGCTGGTCAGCGGGGCCTCGGCCCAGGCGCCCTCGGAGTCGACGAAGAACAGGTCGGTTTCGATGTCGGCGGACGGCTCCGCGGTGCGTTTGGAGCGGGCCGGGAGCGGAAGTGATGCCGATGCGGCCACGGTGGCCTCCTTGTCGGATCGGGCGACGGACTGGTCACCGCAGCCCTACCCAGTGGACGCGAGGGCAGACCTCCAGGTTGGGGTACGGGTGGCACCGCGGCCACTCCCCCACCGCGCACCCCGTGATTTTCCGCTGATCACTATTCACTCAGTACATGTATCCGGTGCATACTGATCGCCATGAGCACCCGCCACATCCTGCTGGGCCTGCTCGCCTCGGGACCGAGCCACGGCTACGACCTCAAGCGACGCCACGACGAACGATTCCCGCAGGCCCGCCCGCTGGCCTACGGGCAGGTCTACACGA
This sequence comes from Streptomyces sp. NPDC005492, assembly GCF_040605995.1. Classification (NCBI taxonomy): domain Bacteria; kingdom Bacillati; phylum Actinomycetota; class Actinomycetes; order Kitasatosporales; family Streptomycetaceae; genus Streptomyces; species Streptomyces sp. NPDC005492. Next base: position 213,397 of record NZ_JBEXDX010000013.1, on the reverse strand, counting down.
CCCTCCAACGGCTGGTCCGGGACGGTCTCGCGGAGATCGACGGCACCGGTTCGGACGGCGGCCCGGAGCGGACGGCGTACCGGGCGACGGCCGACGGTTCGCGTGAACTCGCGCGCTGGGCCGGGGAGATCGCGCCGCCCGCGCCCTTCGTGACGAACGAGATCTTCGCCAAGGTCGTCGTCTCGATCCTGTCCGGCGGCGACCCGGAGGCGTATCTCCGGGCCCAACGCGCCGCCCACATGGAGCGGATGCGTGAACTCACGGCGGTCAAGACCGCCAAGGGCAGCGACCTGGCGACCGTGCTCTCGGCGGACTACGCCCTCAACCACCTTGACGCGGACCTCCGTTGGATGGCGACGACGGCGGCCCGGCTGACCACTCTGACCGCGGAGGTCGACACAGCATGAGCGACATGGGGGACGACACGGTGCCGCTTCTCACGGCCCGTGACCTCACCAAGACCCACGGCAGGAGCCGGGCGCTGAGCGGTGCCTCGGCCGAGCTGGCGGCCGGCGAGATCCTCGCCGTCACGGGGCCCAGCGGCAGCGGCAAGTCCACCTTGCTGCACTGCCTGGCCGGGATCGTCCACCCCGACGAGGGGGCGGTGACGTATGCCGGGGAGCGGCTGGACGAACTGTCCGAGAAGCGGCTCAGCGAGCTGCGGCGCACCGAGTTCGGGGTGGTCTTCCAGTTCGGGCAGCTCATACCCGAGCTGACGGCGGTGGACAATGTCGCGCTGCCGCTGCTGCTCGCGGGCGCCTCGCGTACGGACGCCCGCGCCGAGGCCGGTGAGTGGCTGGAGCGGTTCGGGGTGCGCGGACAGGCCGAGCTGCGGCCGGGTGAGATGAGCGGTGGCCAGGCCCAACGGGTGGCGCTGGCACGGGCGTTGGTGACCGGCCCGAGGGTCGTCTTCGCGGACGAGCCGACGGGCGCGCTGGATTCCCTGGCGGGCGAGCAGGTGATGACGGCCCTGGTCCGCACGGCCCGCGAGTGCGCTACGGCGGTCCTGCTGATCACCCATGACGCGCAGGTCGCGGCGTACGCGGACCGTGAGATCCGGCTGGCGGACGGGACCGTGGCGACGGCGGGGGTGGCCGCGTGAGGTCCGCGCTCTCCGATCTGCGGCTGGCCTGGCTGCTCACCCGGGGTTCGGACCGGCGGGAGTGGTGGCGGGCCGGGCTCACGGCGACGGGGGCCGCGCTGGCGACGGGGATCGCTCTGGTCGTCGTAGGGCTGCTGTCGTTGGACGGGTTCCACTCCGTGTCGTTCGGGTCCGGGCTGTTCGATTCGCCCAGTGACCGGCGGAACGTGAGTCTGACGCTCGGGCTGCTGCTGATCCCGGTGCTCGGGTTCCTCGGGCAGTGCGCGCGGATCGGGGCGGTGCACCGGGACCGGCGGCTGGCCGCGCTGCGGCTCGCGGGGGCCGGGCCCGGGCAGGTGCGGCGGATCGCGGCGCTGGAGTCGGGGCTCGCCTGCCTGGCCGGTGCGGCGGGTGCCGCGGCGGCCCTCGTACCGCTGCTGCCGTCCGGCACGGTCTGGGCCGGTGCGGTCCTGGTCGTGGCGGCCGTGCCGGTGCTGGGCGCGGTGGTGAGCGCGGTGGCGCTGCGCCGGGTGGTGGCCGATCCGCTGGGCCGGGTGCGGCGGGTGCCGGTGGTGCGCGGGCCGGGGCGGCTGTTCCGTACGACGGTGCGGGTGCTCGCGGTGACGGCGGTGGGCATCGCCCTGACCCCGGTCCTCGGGAGCCCGGTCTCCTTCGGGCTCGGCCCGGTGACGGTGTTCGTCCTGGCGGTGCTGCTCAGCCTGACCGCGATCTGGCTGTCCGGGGTCTCGTCCCGCCAACTGGGTGAGGGCCTCGCGGCCGGCACCGGGCGCCCCGCGCTGCTGATCGCGGCGGAACGGCTGCGCGAGGACCCCTGGGCGACCGCCCGGACCCACGCGGCCGTCCTGCTGGTGACGGTCGTCGGCTCGGGCTTCGCGGGCGTACGCCAGATCCTGCTCGCGGACCTGGCCGACAAGCGCGAAAGAGGCCACCTCGCCGCGCACATGACCTACTACACGACCGGCATCGACCTCATGGCCGCCGCGATCGCCCTCGCCCTCGCACTCGTCCTGACCGGCCTGGCCGTCGGCACCGCCGAGTCCCTCGCCACCCGGCGCCGGGGCCTGGCCGCGCAGGTCGCCGCCGGGGTACCGCACGCCGTGCTGTCCCGGGCGCTGCTCCTGGAGACCGCGCTGCCGCTGCTGCCCGCGGTCGCGGTGGCGGGCCTCGGCGGTGCGGCGATCAGCTTCTGGTACGGCGCCGCCGTCTCCCGGCACACGAGCGTGCCGGTGCCGTACACCGCGCTGCTGGTCCCGGTCGGCGTCTACGCGTGCTGTCTGCTGGCGGCGGCCACCTCACTGCCGCTGCTGCGCCGCTCGGTGCGACAGGGTGAGCTGCGCTACGCATGACCGTCCGCCCCGGCAGCGCGGGGGGCTGCCGGGGCGGACGACTCCGTGCCGCCGTACAGGGGGTGCACAAAAGCCCGGATCGTCAGGCGGAGATGCCGTCGATCCGGGCCATCGCGTCCTCCGCGCCGTACGGCTGCAAGTACGGCAGCCAACGCGGGTCCCTATGGCCTGTCCCGATGATGCGCCAGGCCAGGCCGGATGGTGGGGCGGGTTTGTGGCGCAGCCGCCAGCCGATCTCGAAGAGATGTCGGTCGGCCTTCACGTGGTTGCAGCGGCGGCAGGACGCCACCACGTTGTCCCAGACGTGCTTGCCCCCGCGGCTGCGCGGAATGACATGGTCGACGCTGGTTGCGACGCCACCGCAGTACATGCACCGGCCCCCGTCGCGCGCGAACAGCGCCCGCCGGGTCAGAGGAACGGGCCCCCGATAGGGAACCCGTACGAATCGCTTGAGCCGGACCACGCTGGGTGCGGGGACTGTGACGGTTGCGCTGTGCATAAAGGCGCCGGATTCCTCAAGGGAGACAGCCTTGTTCTCCAGGACGAGGACGAGCGCGCGGCGGAGCGGTACGACGCCGAGTGGCTCGTACGACGCGTTGAGGACCAGGACATGCGGCACGGATGCCTCCTTGTGCGTCGGCGGCGCGTGGCTCGCGCCGGGACGATCTGTAGTCAGTCTCCCCTCATGCCTGGTGGAAGCGCCACCATGTCCCGGTAACGGGCTGGGAGTGTTTTCGACCACATGTGATTCATCCCCGGAACGGGCGTGGGCTCGTCCCACCTGTTCATTCCCCGCCGGGCACAGGCTCTCCCCCGAACATGGCAACGATCCACACACGATGCCCCGATAGTGTGGTGGACCTGCCTTCTCGGTGACCTATTCGTGACCTTGCTCCTGCCGGACCATGCCGGAGGCAGACGCAGCACCTGGAGGTACCTGCCGTGTCCTTGTCCGCCGTCCTACTGGCCGCCGCATCGCCGTCGCCCTCTCCGAGCCCCTCGGGGACCGCGGTGACCGTGCCCACGCTCCAGGACGCCCAGGAGAGCGCCACCAACGCCGCGAGCTGGGTGGAGCAGAACTGGTCCACCTGGCTGGCGATAGGTCTGCGGGTGCTGCTGATCCTGGTGATCGCGGCGGTGCTGAGAATGACGGTGCGGCGGGCGATCACCAAGCTGATAGACCGGATGAACCGGACGGTCCAGTCGGTGGACGGCACGGCCCTGGGCGGCCTGCTCGTGAACGCGGAACGCCGCCACCAGCGCTCCCAGGCGATCGGCTCGGTCCTCCGCTCGGTGGCGTCCTTCGTGATCCTGGGCACGGCGGCGCTGATGATCCTCGGCACGTTCGAGATCAACCTCGCCCCGCTCCTCGCCTCCGCCGGTGTCGCGGGCGTGGCGATCGGTTTCGGCGCCCGCAACCTCGTCACGGACTTCCTCTCCGGCGTCTTCATGATCCTGGAGGACCAGTACGGCGTCGGCGACCAGATCGACGCGGGCGTCGCCTCCGGCGAGGTCATAGAGGTCGGCCTGCGGGTGACCAAGCTGCGCGGTGACAACGGCGAGATCTGGTACGTCCGCAACGGCGAGGTCAAGCGCATCGGCAACCTCTCCCAGGGCTGGGCCACGGCCGGCGTCGACGTCACCGTCCGCGCCTCCGAGAACCTGGACCGCGTCAAGGCCACCCTCGACCAGGTCACCGAGCGCATGAGCAAGGAAGAGCCCTGGAACGAGCTGCTCTGGGGCCCCATCGAGGTCCTCGGCCTCGACAGCGTCCTCATCGACTCGATGGTCGTCCGCCTCTCCGCGAAAACGATGCCGGGCAAGTCGGTGGGCGTCGAACGCGAACTCCGCTGGCGCATCAAGCGGGCCTTCGACGAGGCGAACATCCGCATCGTCGGCGGCGCGACGGCGGACCCGGTCGACGACGCGGCGGATCCGGTGGAGGCGGTCGCGGCACCTTCGGTGTACTCGAACGCGGACTCGCCGCAGACGGCGGCTGCTTCGCCGATCTCGTCTCCGCGGCCTTCTACGCGGTAGTAGTGCGGGCCGGCAGGGAGGGGAACGGTTCAGCACACTCGTTCGAGTGAACGGTGACGGAATCCCAGGTCACGGGACGTCCGAATGCCTGAGCGTTCTGCCGGGGCACCCGGCACGGGCGTAACCTGGCAACTGCGTGACGAGGGAGAAGCATCGATGAGCGCCGAACCCATCATGGAGCCGGTCGGCGAGGTCACGTCCACCAACCACGAGACCAACACCGGCCCGAAGCTCCGTACCTACGCCGCCGCGGGAGTTCCGGTCTACGTCCTGATCAACCGCGAGACGAAGACGGCCCACTGCCACACCACCCCCGTCCTCCCCGGCGACGACCCCACCAAGGCGTACTACGACACGGAGTCGAAGGTGGACCTGGGCGAGCCCCTGCCCCCCCCCGGCCCCGTATCCCACCCTGGACACGGCACCCTTCCTGGACATCTGAGGCCGAGACCACGGAGGGACAGCGCAGTACTCGCGCGCCTCCGACTCCCCGAGGGCGATCGCGTCATCGAGCGAACCCGCCCGCCACAGGGTCAACCGCTCCTCGTAGACCCCGAGTTCGCGATGCCGGAACACACGTCACGCGGCCCGTCGCTCGTCACCTGAACTCCACCGCGCCGCCCCGCAGTTGAGCCCCGCCCAACCCCAACACCCCCGCAATCTGGCACACCGCGACAAACGCCGCCCCCTTCCGCAACCCCGCCACCCCCATGGCCCCTTCCTCCTCGCGCATGTCCAGCAGGACCGCCCCCGACGCGTCGTCGAAGGCGATCGAACCCCAGACCATGTTTCTGCGGCGGCCGAGTCGCCAGCGGAACCAGATCTCCTCGCGGCCCTTCTCGGCGGTGACGACGACCCGGTCCGATGCCTTCAGTTCCGCGAGCATCCGGTCGGGCCAGCCCTCGGAGGGCCGTAGCACGCGCAGTTGGTGGGTCTGGCGGTCGGCGAGGGCCTCCGGGGCCAGGGGGACGCCCGCCGCGCGGGACCGGTGTCGTAGCGACAGCCATGCCACCGCCGCCCAGACGACGGTGCAGGCGCTCCACGCGACGGAATCCTTGCCCGCGTCGCTCCAGACGAAGCCGCCCTCGTCCCAGATGTCCACGAAGACCTGGAGCACCGCGATCCCGACGATCAAGCTCACGGCCGCCCGCCAGCAGCCGACCAGTACCCGCATGCCCCACACCCCGTTCCCCGCCTCTCGCAAACGCGGTTGATCAAAAGTCAGGATGCTGTGAAGCGGCTGGCAGCCGCCGCCCACGACATCACGAATCGGCCTCGGCGGCGGAGCCGTAGTGGCCGAAAAGAGGTCAACAGGTGGCGCAAATGCGGGAGATCGGGGAAATATCCGTCAACCCATCCCCACCTGCGGCTTTGTTCATCGTGACGAACCCGTGATGCGCCTCCCTTCACAGCTCCAACTCATTTCCATCGCAGCCTCCCCATGTCTAAGGTCGCCTCCACAGCGGGCCCTTGTTCTGGAGCGCAACGCCCAGGGGTCCGTTTCGAATGTGGGGACAAGCATGAGAAAGCTCGCCATAGGCGCCGCCCTGACCGGTGCCCTGGCCCTGACCGGTCTGGCCGCGCCGCTCGCGCAGGCCGCCACGCCGGATCTGGTCTTCTCCGGTGTGACGGTCAACAAGGGGAAGGCGATCGTCGTCGGCACCACCGCCTCGGTGAAGGTGCCCGTGACGTACACGCTGACGCGGCCGTCGGACCTGGTCATCGACTACAAGACGACATTCGTGGGGGTGATGCTCTACCGCGGCGGCCTCGCGGACGCGGACAACGAGATCGACGGCAACATGGCGCCCACCTGCACGACGACGGCGACGACGGACACCACCGTCACCGAGTCCTGCTCCGACACGATCACCATCGACCCGGAGGACAGCCTCTTCGAGACCGCCGACGCGACCACCTGGAACGTCGCCGGCCTGTACGGCCACTACGACTTCGACCTGGACGACTCCGACGACAAGATCAGCGCGTCGACCGACTACGCGGCCTGGGGCAACAAGGGCAAGGTCAAGGTGCAGCGCGCCGCGAAGCTCACCGCCAACGCCACGCCCGAGCCGGTGAAGAAGGGCAGGACCATCACGGTCACCGGCGCCCTGACGCGGGCCAACTGGGAGACGGGCAAGTACTCCGGGTACATGTCGCAGCCGGCCAAGCTGCAGTTCCGCGCCAAGGGTTCGAGCACGTACACCACCGTCAAGACCGTCACCTCCGGCACCGGCGGCGCGCTGAAGACGACCGTGAAGGCCGTCAAGGACGGTTACTTCCGCTACGTCTTCGCGGGCACCGCCACCACCGGCACGGCCACGGCCGCCGGCGACTACATCGACGTCCAGTAAGGCTCACGTACGCGCGCACCACCCCACCGCCCCCGCAGGTAACGAGTCTGTTGCCTCGGGGGCGGTGTCTATTGACGCCCCCTTCGCACTGGGCTTACGTTCCTCCCACCCAATAGGAAACCTTCCTAACAGTGATCACATGACACGCTGGACAGCTGGAAGCAGTTCGAGAGGGAGGTGGCGTACGACATGGCAGGAACCTCCGGCACCCCGGGCACTCCCCGCGTCCTGCGCGCCATGAACGACCGCGCCGCCCTGGACCTCCTCCTGGAGCACGGCCCGCTGTCCCGCACCCGGATCGGCAAGCTCACCGGCCTCTCCAAGCCGACCGCCTCCCAGCTCCTGGCCCGGTTGGAAGCGGCGGGACTCGTGCTCGCCACGGGGACCAGCGAGGGGCGGCCGGGGCCCAACGCCCAGTTGTACGTGGTCAATCCGGGCGCCGCCCACGCCGCCGGACTCGACGTCACACCGGAGCGCATCCGCGCCGCCGTCGCCGACATCACCGGTCGCACGGTGGGTGAGTTCGAGCTCGCCACCCCCGGCCGGCGCCCCGCCCAGCCCGTCGTACGGCAGGTCACCGACGCCCTCGACGGGGCCGTCAAGGCGGCGGGTCTCGCGAGGGACGACATCCACCGGCTGGTCATCGGCACACCCGGCGCCTTCGACCCCAACACCGGCCGGCTGCGGTACGCCTCGCACCTGCCGGGCTGGCACTCCCCCGCCCTCCTCGACGAACTCGCCGCCGCGCTGCCGATGCCGGTGGAGTACGAGAACGACGTCAACCTCGTCGCCATAGCCGAGCAGCGGCTCGGCGCGGCCCGCGGGCACGGCGACTTCGTGCTGCTGTGGAACGAGGGCGGTCTCGGCGCCGCCCTGGTCCTCGGCGGCCGGCTGCACCGCGGCTGGACCGGCGGCGCGGGCGAGGTCGGCTTCCTGCCGGTGCCGGGCGCACCCCTGGTCCGCCAGGTGACCAAGGCCAACAGCGGCGGTTACCAGGAGCTGGCCGGTTCGCAGGCCCTGCCCAAGCTGGCCCGTGAACTCGGCATCACCGAGATCCCGACGGGTCCCTACGCCGAGGTCGCCGCAGCCCTCGTCGCCACCGCCGCCGACCACACGAGCGGTCCCCAGCAGCGGCTTCTGGAGATCTACGCGACCCACCTCGCGACCGGTCTCGCCTCGCTCGTCTCCGTGCTCGACCCCGAACTCGTCGTCCTCAGCGGTGCCTCACTGGCCGCGGGCGGCGAACCTCTGCGTGCCCTCGTCCAGGCCGAGTTGGAGGAGCTGGCGGCGTCGCGGCCCCGGCTCGTCGTCGGCGATGTCCATGAACAGCCCGTGCTGCGCGGCGCGTTGGAGAGCGCGTTGGCGACCACCCGCGACGAGGTCTTCGACACCTCGCGCTGAGCACCCCCTTCGACCCACCCCCCGGCTTCCCGCAACCACCTCACCCCGCCCCGCCCTTGGGAGACCTTGCCATGCCCGGAATATCCCGGAAAGCGGCTGTCGCAGTCGCCGCGTCCGCGTCCTTCGCCCTCCTCGCCACCGCCTGTACGGGCCAGTCCTCGTCCGGTGCCACCGACGACGCCTCGAAGGACGTCACCATCAACTTCTGGCACGCCTGGAGCGCGGCCTCCGAGCTGAGCGCCGTGAAATCGCTGGTCGCCGGCTTCGAGAAGGCACACCCCAACATCCATGTGAACGTCGTCGGCAACATGACCGACGACAAGATCAACCAGGCGCTGCGCACCGGCGGCGGAAAGTCGCCGGACGTGATTTCGTCGTTCACGACGAACAACGTGGGCAAGTTCTGTTCCTCGGGCGCCCTGGTCGATCTCAACCCGCTCTTCAAGAAGGACGGCATCGACCCGGAGACGACGTTCCCGAAGGCGATGAACGAGTACACCCAGTTCGACGGGAACCGCTGCACCGCTCCCCTGCTGGGCGACGCGTACGGGCTCTACTACAACAAGACTGAATTCAAGAAGGCCGGCATCACCAGCCCACCCAAGACCTGGTCCGAATTCGAGGCCGACGCGAAGAAGTTGACCATCACCAAGGGTGACACGTACTCGCAGCTCGGGTTCATGCCGGACTACCACGGCTGGGAGAGCACGACCGAGCACCTCTTCGCGCAGTTCTCGCCGACGTACTTCGACAAGAGTGGAAAGTCGGCGCTCGCCACGGACCCCGCGTTCAAGGCCGGTTTCACCCTCCAGAAGAAGCTCGTCGACGAACTCGGCGGATTCAAGAAGCTGGAGAGCTACCGCTCCACGCTCGGTGACGAATGGGGCGACAAGCACCCCTTCCACACCGGTCAGGTCGCGATGCAGCTCGACGGCGAATGGCGGCTGGGTATGGCCCTCGCCGCCAATCCCAAGCTGGACATCGGCGTCGCCCCGCTGCCCGTCCCGGACGACCAGGTCGCCCAGTACGGCAAGGGCTACATCACCGGCACGATCGCCGGTATCGCCGCGAACAGCAAGAAGCAGAACGCGGCCTGGGAGTTCGTCAAGTACATCACCACGGACACGGACGCGGTGGTCGGCTTCTCCAACTCCATCCACAACGTGCCCTCCACTCTCGCCGCCCTCAAGTCCCCGAAGCTGAAGTACGACCCGCGCTTCAAGACGTTCCTGGACATCGCGGCGAACCAGTACTCGACGACTTCTCCCGCTTCGATCAACGGCGGTGTGTATCTGGCGACGATCCAGAACCTCGGCTACGACTACGAGAGCGGCAAGGTCACCGATCTCGACTCGGCCCTGAAGAGCACCGCCAAGCAGATCGACACCGACATCGCGCAGGCGAAGTAGCCCCAGCATGAGCACCATTACCCTGGCGTCGAAGCGCCGCAGGTCCGCGCTTCGTACTCTCGCCTTCATGTCGCCCTGGCTGATCGGCTTCGCGGTCTTCTTCGCGTATCCGCTGATCTCGACGGTCTATTTCTCGTTCATGCACTACGACGGCTTCAAGCCGCCGACGTGGGTGGGGACGAAGAACTGGACGTACGTCTTCAAGAACTATCCGTACTTCTGGCCCGCGATGCGCAACACCCTGTGGCTGGTCGTGGTGATGGTCTCGCTCCGGGTCGTGTTCGGGCTCGGGGTCGGGCTGTTGATCACCAAGATCAAGACAGCGACGGGCGTCTTCCGGACGCTCTTCTATCTGCCGTATCTCGCCCCGCCGGTCGCGGCGACGATGGCGTTCGCGTTTCTCCTCAACCCCGGTACCGGGCCGGTGAACTCGATCCTGGAGAAGGTCGGCATCCCGGCCCCGGGCTGGTTCAACGACCCCACCTGGTCCAAGCCGGCGCTCACCCTGCTCGCCCTCTGGGGCATCGGCGACCTGATGGTCATCTTCATGGCCGCGCTGCTCGACGTGCCTCAAGAGCAGTACGAGGCGGCCGAGTTGGACGGTGCCTCGGCCTGGCAGCGGTTCCGGTTCGTCACGCTGCCGAACATCTCACCCATCGTGATGTTCGCCGTCGTCACCGGCGTGATCCAGACCATGCAGTACTACACCCAGCCGCTCATCGCCGGGAAGGTCGCCTCCGGTGTCATCCAGGGCGCCGGTACGCAGTTCGAGCCCGGCTACCCGGAGAAGTCCACGCTCACCCTTCCCCAGCTCGTCTACAACCTCGGCTTCCAGCGCTTCGACTACGGCTCGGCCTGCGTGGTGGCACTCGTCCTCTTCGCCCTGTCGATGGTGTTCACCGCGTTCCTGATGCGGCGCCGGGGCGGGCTCAACCTGGCAGGTGACTGACCCATGGCCCAAGTACTCGACAAACCGGTGGAGTTGCAGGTGCCGGTGACCCCCGCCGAGCGCACCGCCCGCCGCAAGGCGCTCATCGAGTGGATCGCGGTCCACTCGCTCGGTGTCGCCGCCGCGCTCTTCTTCACGCTCCCCTTCGTGTTCGTGTTCCTGACCTCGCTGATGAGCGACAGCCAGGCCCTGAGCCGGGACCTCATCCCGCACACCTGGGAGTGGGGCAACTACCGCAAGGTCTTCGACACCCCGGGCTTCCTCACCTGGTGGAAGAACACGCTGATCTACGCCGGTCTCGGCACCGTGCTCACCGTCGTGTCGTCGATCCCGGTGGCGTACGCGCTCGCCAAGTTCCGCTTCCGGGGCCGGAATCTGTCGCTGATGCTGGTCATCTCGATGATGATGCTGCCGCCGCAGGTCGTCATCATCCCGATGTACCTGTTCTGGGCGAAGCAGTTGGACCTGTCGGGCACGCTGTGGCCGCTGATCATCCCGATGGCGTTCGGCGACGCGTTCTCCATCTTCCTGCTGCGCCAGTTCCTGATGACCATCCCGAACGAGTACCTGGACGCGGCGAAGGTCGACGGCTGCGGCGAGTTCAGGACCCTGCTGCGGGTGGTGCTGCCGATGGCCAGGCCCGGTATCGCGGCCGTGGCGCTCTTCCAGTTCTTCTACGCCTGGAACGACTACTTCGGTCCGCAGATCTACGCCTCGGAGAACACCGGTGCCTGGACACTGAGTTACGGCCTGGAGTCGTTCAAGGGCGCGCACCACACGGACTGGAACCTCACCATGGCCGCGACCGTACTGGTCATGGCCCCCGTGATCCTCGTGTTCTTCTTCGCCCAGAAGGCGTTCGTCGAAGGCGTCACGCTCACCGGAGTGAAGGGTTAACCCCGTATGAAACTCACCGTGGTCGGCGGAGGCTCGACCTACACACCCGAACTCATCGACGGATTCGCCCGGTTGAGGGACACCCTGCCCGTCGAGGAACTCGTCCTCGTCGACCCGGCACCCGAACGCCTGGAGCTGGTGGGCGGGTTGGCCCGCCGGATCTTCGCCAGGCAGGGGCACCCCGGCAGGATCGTGACGACGTTCGACCTGGACGCCGGTGTCGAGGGCGCCGACGCGGTGCTGCTCCAGCTCCGAGTCGGCGGTCAGGCCGCCCGGGAGCAGGACGAGACGTGGCCGCTGGAATGCGGCTGCGTCGGCCAGGAGACGACCGGCGCGGGTGGTCTCGCCAAGGCGCTGCGGACCGTGCCGGTGGTCCTCGACATCGCGGAACGGGTCCGCCGTACGAACCCGGACGCCTGGATCATCGACTTCACCAACCCGGTGGGGATCGTGACCCGCGCCCTGCTCCAGGCCGGCCACAAGGCGGTCGGGCTGTGCAACGTGGCGATCGGATTCCAGCGGAAGTTCGCCGGGTTCCTCGATGTCGCTCCGCACGATGTGCACCTCGACCATGTGGGCCTCAACCACCTCACCTGGGAGACCGGTGTGCGGCTCGGCGGTCCCGAGGGGGCGAACGTGCTGCCCGGGCTGCTCGCCGAACACGGCGACGACATCGCCGCCGACCTGAGCCTGCCCCGGGTGCTGCTCGACCGGCTCGGCGTCGTCCCGTCGTACTACCTGCGCTACTTCTACGCACACGACGAGGTCGTGCGGGAGCTGCGGACCAAGCCGTCGCGGGCCTCCCAAGTCGCCGAGATGGAACGGGAGTTGCTGAAGATGTACGCCGACCCCGAACTCGACGAGAAGCCCGCGCTGCTCGCCAAGCGCGGCGGGGCCTACTACTCCGAGGCCGCCGTCGATCTGGCCGCCTCACTGCTCGGCGGGGGCGGGAGCCCTTACCAGGTGGTGAACACCTACAACAGGGGCACGCTGCCGTTCCTGCCGGACGACGCGGTGATCGAGGTGCAGGCGGCCGTCGGCGCCGAGGGCCCGACCCCGCTCGCCGTGGCCGAGGTCGACCCGCTGTACGCGGGGCTGATGGCCCAGGTGACGGCGTACGAGGACCTCGCCCTGGAGGCCGCGCTGCGCGGCGGCCGGGACCGGGTGTTCCGGGCGCTGCTCTCACACCCGCTGATCGGCCAGTACGAGTACGCCGAAGCCCTCACCGACCAGTTGATCGCGCACAACCGGGAGCACCTCGCGTGGGCCTGACCGCAAGTGTCCTCGCCATCGACGCGGGCAACAGCAAGACCGACGTCGCGGTCGTGGCGGCCGACGGAGAAGTCCTCGCCACGGCCCGCGGCGGCGGGTTCCGGCCCCCGGTCGTGGGCGTCGGGACCGCCGTGGACACCGTCGCGGAGGCCGTCGCCCGCGCCTTCGCGGACGCGGGGGTGAGCGCGGTCGAGCATGTGTCGGCCTGTCTCGCCAACGCCGACTTCCCGGTGGAGGAGGAGCAGTTGGCGGCCGCGCTGCGGGCGCGCGGGTGGGGCGCGAGTGTCGAGGTGCGCAACGACACGTTCGCGGTGCTGCGGGCGGGCATCACCGAACCGCGTGGAGTCGCCGTCGTGTGCGGGGCGGGCATCAACTGCGCCGGCATGCGCCCCGACGGGCGTATCGCGCGCTTCCCGGCGATCGGCCGTATCTCCGGTGACTGGGGCGGCGGTTGGGGCCTGGCGGAGGAGGCCCTGTGGCACGCGGCCCGCGCCGAGGACGGACGCGGTGGTCCCACGGCCCTGGCGCGTACGCTCCCGGCGTACTTCGGCCTGGGCTCCATGTACGACCTCATCGAGGCGCTGCATCTCGAACACGTCGTGCACGAGCGGCGGCACGAGTTGACGCCGGTGCTGTTCGCGACGGCGGCGGACGGCGACCCGGTGGCGCGCTCGATCGTCGACCGGCTGGCCGAGGAGGTGGTGGCGATGGCCACGGTCGCGCTGACCCGCCTCGACCTGCTCGACGAGGAGGCGCCGGTGCTGCTCGGCGGCAGCATCCTCGCCGCCCGCCATCCCCAACTGGACGACCGTATAAGGGAGTTGCTGGCCGCCCGGGCGCCCAAGGCGGTGGCGAGGGTGGTCACCGCGCGGCCGGTGCTCGGCTCCGTCCTGCTGGGCCTGGACCACGTGGGCGTTCCGCCCGAGGCACACGCCCGCGCGCGGGCCCACTACGAGCACTGACACCCGGGAACCGAACAGATTCCCACGGCGTATTCATGGACAAGGGGGTGGTGCGGGGCGTTGTGTGGTGCCGGAAATCCGGTCGTCACGCTGCGATCCGATCAAGATCCAGTGAAGGCCGGTGCGGAATGTCAGTCCTGGCGGCGATACTTGCGCCGACGGGATGACCCTGGGGGAGGTCAGCAGTGACACAACCGCCGAAGAGCAGCGCGGCACCACCGGGCTCCGCGCTGCCCACGATGCCGGTGCCGCCTCCGCAGCCGGGCCGGTCGCAGCTGCCCCCGCCCCGGCGCGCGCCGGACGCTGCACCCGAGCGCCGTACGGCGCTGGCCGAAGGTGTCGACCGGTTGCGCGCGGCGGCGACCACCGAGCCGGGGCGGCTGCGTGCCATCGGCGCGCTGCTGGCCGTGCTGGTGGTCGCGTTCGGGGCGGTCACCGCCTGGCAGACCAACAGCCGGGCGACGGCCGCCGACGACGTGCTCCACCACAGCCAGCCGCTCAGCTCCGACGCGGCCGACATCTACCGCTCGCTCGCCGACGCCAACACCATGGCGGCCAGCGGTTACCTGGCGGGTCTTCAGGAGACCCAGGCGACCCGCAGCCAGTACGAGCTGGACATCAAGACCGCCGCCGCGAAGCTCGTCACCGCCGCCGCCAACACCGACCCGGGTTCGTCGTCGGCGACCACCATCAGGCAGCTCAACGAACTGCTGCCGCAGTACAAGGGCCTGGTCGAGTCGGCCCGCGCCAACAACCGGCAGGGCTTCCCGGTGGGCGGCGCCTATCTGCGCGCGGCGAACGACAGCATGCAGAACAAGATGCTCCCCAAGGCCCAGGACCTCTACGACAAGGAGAACCAGCGGCTGAGCGCCGACTACGGGGACGCGACACCGTACCCCTGGTTCGCGATCGCCCTCGGGCTCCTCGCGCTCGGCGGCCTCGCCTGGGCCCAGCGGCGCAACTACCAGCGCACGAACCGGGTCCTGAACCACGGCCTGGTCGCCGCCTCGGCCGCCACCGCGGTCGTCCTGCTCTGGCTGGTCGTCGGCCACAGCTTCGCCCGCGCGGGCCTCAACGCCTCGTACGCCCACGGGATCAAGTCGCTCAGCGTGCTGCACGACGCCCGAATCGCCTCCCTCAAGGCCCGCAGCGACGAGAACCTGACGCTGGTCAGCCGCGGCGCGGAGACGAAGACCCTCCTGGACAAGAGGGTCGTGGACGCCTACGACTGGGGGTACGACCAGGAGATCGCCGCGCTGGGCAAGGGCCTGAAGCTGGCCGACTCGCTCGCCGACGACTCCGCGGGCCGCGAGCCTGTCGCCGTCGCCAACAAGTCCATGACGGAGTGGATCGCCCGCCACAATGTGGTCAGCCAGAAGAACGAACTGGGTCGCTACCAGGAGGCCCGCGACGGTGTCATCGGCGGCAAGGGCGCGACCGCCGAGTGCTTCACCGCCGTGGACGCCTCGCTGGACAAGGCGCTGGACCACGAGACCAAGGAGTTCCAGCAGTCCGCGGGTGACGGCCTGGACGCGATGACCGGCCTCACCGTCGGCGCCGCGGTGCTCGCGGTGCTCGGCGCGGCCGGCGCGGTCCTGGGCATCGGGCGCAGGCTGTCGGAGTACCGGTGAAGGGGAAAGAGGGCGTGACGATGCGAGCACGCGGTTACACCGGTCGCCTCCGGAACCTCGGACGGCTGCGGGCCGGTCTGAGGGGCTGGGGCGGGGTGGGCGCGATGGCGGCCGTCTGCGTCCTCGCCCTCGCCTTCGTCCTGCTGCTGCCGCTCACCCAGTCCCGCGGCGAGGCGGGCGCGGACCACGGCGGGCAGCGGACGGCCGAGGGCGTCCAGGCCAAGGCCGCCAAGTGCGACGAGAAGACGGTCCAGAACCTGAGCCCGCCCCCGTCGGACGCCGAGGGCACCACGATCAAGGCCATCAAGGCCCGCGGTGTGCTGCGGGTGGGCGTCGACCAGAACAGCTACCGCTGGGGGTACCGCAACCCCAACGGCTCCTCCGGTGACCTGGAGGGCTTCGACATCGACCTGGTCACCGACATCGCCAAGAACATCTTCGGCAGTTCCTACACCTCCGACAACCTCCAGTTCCTGGCCATCCCGACCAGCCAGCGCATCCCGGCGATCGAGAAGAACCGCGTCGACATGGTGGTTCGCACCATGACGATCACCTGCAAACGCCTGGACCATGTGGCCTTCTCCGCCCCGTACTTCGTCACCGGCCAGCAGGTCCTCGCCCCGAAGGTGTCGACGGTCACCGGCTACAACGACTCGCTCGCCGGCAAGCGGGTCTGCTCGGCGGAGACGTCCACGGCGAACGATCGTCTGAAGGCGGACAAGGGCCACAGAATCCCCGCCAGCGTCGACGTCTTGGATGCCGTCCCCAACCAACTGGACTGCCTGGTGCAGCTCCAACTCGGCCAGGCGGACGCGGTGGTGACCGACGGCGCGCTCGCCGCCAGCCAGGCCGCGCAGGACCCGACGGTGGAGCTGAAGGGCAGCCCCTTCACCACCGAGTACTACGGCGTGGCGATGAACAAGGGGGCGACCGACCTGGTACGCCGGGTCAACCGAATACTGGAGACGTACCGCACCAGCCCCGACGGCTGGCGGGCGTCCTACACGAAATGGTTGCTGCCCACCCTGCACAAGTCGGAGTCGGCCAACCCGCCCGCACCGCACTACACCTGACGGACCATCAACTATTGACAACCAGGACAACACGGACCACTGACGGAAACACAACGCAGCGAGAGGTGATCGATGGGCGTCACGGGACCCCCCGGGCCGGTAATGGACCGGGACGAGGTGGACCGTGCGCTGGCGCGGCTCGGCGCGGAGCACGAGGCCATCGAGACCTCGCTCCTCGCCCTCCAGGACCACGCGGGCCGCAGACTCCTCGAAGGCGCCGAGCTGACCGGCATCACCAAGGAGCGCTGGGCGTCCACGGAGGCGTCGATCACGCTGCTGTGGGCGTACTTCGACGCGTACACGGACGCCTTCCACGCCGCCCAGAGCATCCGTTCCCGACGCCGCTGGTCCAGCCGTGAGGACCTGGTCGAGCTGACCGAGCTGCTGCGCGGCGAGTCCGTCACGGTCGCCGGATCCACCGCGGCGACCGCCAACGCGCCGACGCTGACGGGTGGTTCGAGCAAGCTCAGCCACCAGTTCTCGCTGAGTGCGCTGGTCGACGAGATGAACGACCTGTACGCGACCTCGCTCGACATGGTCGTCACCTCCGACGCGGTGTGGTCGGCGCTGCCCGCCCGGATCGATTTACTGGCCGCGGAGTTGCAGCGCACCCGGCAGCTCGCCCACTCCGTCGGCGTCCGCCCGGGCGAGCACCCGGCGGGCGACGACCTGGAGCGCATCACCAGCACGCTGACCGAGCTGCGCGAGCGGGTCATCTCCGACCCGCTGGCCTTCTGGGTGCGGGCGCAGGGCAGTTCGGCCCCCGGCGGCGGCCGTCCGGACACCACGGTCTACGACCGGGAGGCGCGCGCCCTGGAGGACGTGCGGCGCGAGATCGACGCCGTGCTCACCGTCCGGCAGGACGCGGAGGCAAGGCTGGTGAAGCTGCGGGACGTGCTCTCCCGCGCGGACCGTACGCTCGCCGAGGCGCGTACCGCGCGCGGTGAGGTCCTCGCGAAGATCGCCGCCACCGAGGTGCCGGTCGTCAGCGGACCGCCGACCGTGCTCCAGGAGCAGTTGTCGACGGCCGCCGAGTACCGCAGACACGCCCAGTGGCACCGGCTGTCCCCGCTCCTGGAGTCCCTGGAGCAGAAGGCGGAGGACGAACTGCTGCGCGCCCGCGAGTCGTTGACCGCGGTCACCCAGCCGCTGGCGGTCCGCGCGGAGCTGCGCGGCCGTCTCGACGCGTACAAGGCGAAGGTCGCCCGGCACGGCCTCGCGGAGGACCCGCTGCTCATCGAGCGGTACGACGCGGCGCGCCGCATGCTGTGGAGCGCGCCCTGCGACCTGCGGGTCGCCGAGCAGGCGGTGCTGCGCTACCAGCACGCGGCGGCCGAGCAGTTCAGTACTCCGCGGTCCCAGCCGCAGGGTGGTCCGGAGGACGTGAGGGGGCCGGGCGCGTGAGTGACGAGGGAGAAGCGGGGTCGGTCATGAGTGAGACACAGAGAAAGTGTCAGCGGCCCGGCTGCGAGGGGTCCTATGAGGACGTCGGCGGCGGCGAGTTGTACTGCGACACATGTGGTCTGGCGCCGGTGGTGTCGTCGACCGGCGCGATCGGTTCGCCGCCCACCGGGATGACCGGCGGCGGCAAGGGTTCGCGCGGGGCTGGGAGCGGCAGTTCCCGTTCCAGCAGCCGGAGTTCGCGTACGTCCTCGCAGTCGTCGAAGTCGCGGCGCTCGGTGTCGGGACGGCTCTCGCGTTCGGTGTCGGGCCGGTCCTCCAGCCGCTCGGTGTCGGTGCGCAGCTCCGGCCCGTCGTCGGGGACCTCCAGCCGCGGCCGGCTCGGGGTCGGCCTGGTGCAGGTGCCGGGCGTGCCGCGGCCGGACCCGCGCGAGATGGTCCTGGAGAACCCGGAGGTGCCCGAGCGCAAGCGGTTCTGCTCGCGCTCGGACTGCGGGGCGCCGGTGGGGCGTTCGCGCGGCGACAGCCCGGGGCGCACCGAGGGGTTCTGCACCAAGTGCGGCAACCCGTACTCCTTCGTGCCGAAGCTGGCCGGCGGTGACGTGGTGCACGGCCAGTACGAGGTCGCGGGCTGTCTGGCGCACGGCGGCCTGGGCTGGGTCTATCTCGCCGTGGACCGCGCGGTCTCCGACCGCTGGGTGGTGCTCAAGGGCCTCCTCGACACCGGCGACCAGGACGCGATGGCGGCCGCGATCTCCGAGCGGCGCTTCCTCGCCGAGATCGAGCACGCGAACATCGTGCGGATCTACAACTTCGTGGAGCACCTGGACCAGCGGACGGGTTCGCTGGACGGGTACATCGTCATGGAGTACGTCGGCGGCAAGTCCCTGAAGGAGATCGCCAACGACCGTCGTACGGCGGGCGGGAAGCGCGATCCGCTGCCGGTGGAGCAGGCCTGCGCGTACGGCATCGAGGCCCTTGAGGCGCTCGGCCATCTGCACAGCCGGAATCTGCTGTACTGCGACTTCAAGGTCGACAACGCGATCCAGACCGAGGACCAGCTCAAGCTGATCGACATGGGCGCGGTGCGCCGGATGGACGACGACGAGTCGGCGATCTACGGCACGGTGGGCTATCAGGCGCCGGAGGTCGCGGAGGTCGGCCCGTCGGTGGCGAGCGACCTGTACACCGTGGCCCGCACCCTCGCGGTCATGACCTTCGACTTCCAGGGCTACACGAACGTCTTCGTGGACTCGCTGCCCGACCCGGACAACATCGAGGTCTTCCGCCGCTACGAGTCGTTCTACCGGCTCCTGGTCCGCGCCACCGACCCTGATCCGGCCCGCCGGTTCGCCTCCGCGCAGGAGATGGCCGAGCAACTGACGGGCGTGCTGCGCGAGGTCGTCTCGCTGCAGACGGGCCGGGCCCGGCCGTCGCTGTCCACCCTGTTCGGCCCCGAACTCAAGGTCACGGACACGGAGTTGTTCCCGGCACTGGACGGGGACGTGTCGACGCTGGGAGCGCGGGTGGTGCGGCCGAGGAACCGCAAGGCGGTGGCGTCCACGGCGCTCCCGGCCTCCCGGCTGTCCGCCGCCACACCACTGCCCGCCGCACCGCTGCCCGCCACGGCGGATGCACCGGGCATCGTCAAGCCGGTCGACGCCCCCGCCGTGGCGCTCGCCCTGCCGGTCCCCCATGTCGACCCTGCCGACCCCAACGCGGGTTTCCTGGCGGGCCTGATGGCGACCGCGGCGACCGAGCTGCTCGGCGCGCTCGCGTCCGCGCCGTCGCCGTCCGTGGAGACCCGGCTGCGGCAGATCCGCGCCTGGCTGGAGAACGGCGACTCGTACACCGCGCTGGACGCCCTGGCGAAGCTGGAGGACGAGCGGCCCGACGACTGGCGGGTGGTCTGGTACCGGGGCGTGGCCGCCCTGGCGACCCGTGACTTCGAGGCCGCCGCGCTGTCCTTCGACGCGATCTACGACGCCTTCCCGGGCGAGCCCACACCGAAGCTGGCGCTCGGGGTGTGCGCCGAGGTGCTGGGACAGTTGGACAACGCCGCCGAGTACTACGGGCTGGTGTGGTCGACCGACCCCAGCTATGTGAGCGCGGCGTTCGGCCTGGCCCGCGTCCAGCTCGCGACCGGCGACCGGTCCGGTTCCGTACGGACGCTGGAGTCGGTGCCCGAGGCGTCGATCCACTACACGGCCGCGCGGGTGGCCGCCGTACGGGCGCGGCTTCGGCAGCGGACCGCGACGGCCGGCGACACGCCGTTCCTGGACGATCTGACGGCCGCCGCCGGGCAGGTGGAAGCGCTGGAGGGATACGGTCTGGACGCGGTCCGGCGCGAGCGATTGTCGGCCGAGGTCCTCGGGTGCGCCCTCGACTGGATACTCTCCGGAGGCCAGGGTTCCGTGCCGCTCACTCGGCGGGAGCTGCTCGGCAGCGAGCTGGACGAGCGGGGACTCCGCTTCGGCCTGGAGCGTTCGTACCGCACGCTGGCCCGGCTGGCGCGGGGCGGCGAGGAGAGGATCTACCTGGTGGAACGTGCCAACCGTTACCGCCCCCGGACGTGGGTGTAGTTGATGTCGCAGATGCCCCAGCCGACGGCCCTGTCGAAGTGTCCGAGCTGCGAGGAACCCCTCGAATCGGGTGACCGCTTCTGCGGTGCGTGCGGATACGACCTGTCCGCCGTACCGGCGCCGCCGGACGACCATCCGACGCTCACCATGAACGGCGCGGTGCCGCTCCCCGCCGAGGAAGCCGCGGAGGTGGACTGGCCCGTGGTGTCCCAGCCCGAGAGCGCCGAGAGCCGGCCGACGGTCCATCTGCCGACGGACCTGCCCGGCACCGACTCGGGCGGCACCCCGCTGCCGACCGACGCCCCGCTCCCGCCGTCCGGTTCGCCGGCCTCCGCGGCCGCGGGCGTACGGTTCGACCGGCCGCCGGAGCCCGACGAGTACCCGCTCCAGGCGCCGGACCCGCGGGTCGCCGCCGATCCGCCGGCCCCGGCCGAGGGCGCCAAGGTGTGCGTGGCCTGCCGGTCGGGCCGGGTGGACCCGGACGGCTACTGCGAGAACTGCGGGCACGCCCAGCCCCGCGAACGCGACCACATGGAACAGGAGTCGGGCCCGCTCGCGGCGGTCAGCGACCGCGGGCTGCGCCACCACCGCAACGAGGACGCCTTCGCCGTAGGACAGTGCCTGCTGCCCGATGGGGCGCCCGCGCTCGTCGCGATCGTGTGCGACGGGGTGTCCTCGGCGACCCGGCCCGACGCGGCCTCGCTGGCCGCCTCTCGGGAGGCGGGCGAGTCGCTGCTGGCCTCGCTGCCGCGGGGCACCCACCCGCAGCAGGCGATGCACGAGGCGATCATCGCGGCCTCGCACGCGGTCAACTCCCTTGCCGAGGAGCCCGCGACGGCCCGCGAGCACGCCCCGCACCAGAACGCGCCGGCCTGCACCCTGGTCGGCTCCGTCGTCACCCCGACGCTCCTCGTCGTCGGCTGGGTCGGCGACAGCCGCGCCTACTGGATCCCGGTGGACCGCAGTTCACCGCCGGCCCGGCTCACCGAGGACGACTCGTGGGCGGCGCAGATGGTCGCCGCGGGCCTGATGAGCGAGGCCGAGGCCTACGCCGACGAGCGCGCCCACGCGATCACCGGCTGGCTCGGCGCGGACGCCTACGAACTGGAGCCGCACACCGCTTCCTTCAAGCCCGACCGGCCGGGTGTAGTGGTGGTGTGCACGGACGGCCTGTGGAACTACGCGGAGTCCGCCGGGGAGATGGCCGAGGTCGTTCCCCCCGACGCCGCGCTCCGCCCGCTGCACAGCGCCCAGGTCCTGGTCGGCCACGCGCTGGACGGCGGGGGCCACGACAACGTAACAGTGGCCGTCGTACCGTTCCCGGCCCCGCCGCAGGGGGCAGTATCCGGCTGAGGCCGGACAAAGGGGGACGGCGTCGGACCGGAGGGGACCGGTCCGCTCACAGTCATCGCCCCATCCAGGTGGGGTACTTGAGGGGGACAGAGCAGTCATGGCCAATTTCTCGAAGTCGAACGTGCCACAGTTCTCGGTCGACGTGTACCAGAACGAGTACCTGCCGGAGGGCGGGCGCGAGGTCAACGCGATCGTCACGGTGACGTCGACCGGCGGCGGCACCATCGGCAGCCCGGTCACGGCACCCCATCTGTACGCGGCCGGGCAGGGCCCGGACGCGGCCGTCGCGATCATGGTCGACTGCTCGGGGTCGATGGACTACCCGCCGACCAAGATGCGCAACGCCCGGGACGCCACGGCCGCCGCCATCGACACCCTGCGGGACGGGGTGCACTTCGCGGTGATCGGCGGCACCCATGTCGCCAAGGAGGTCTATCCGGGCGGCGGCGCGCTCGCGGTCGCCGACTCCCGCACCCGCGACCAGGCCAAGCAGGCGCTGCGCAAGCTGAGCGCGGGCGGCGGCACCGCCATCGGCACCTGGCTGCGCCTTGCCGACCGGCTGCTGTCCTCGGCGGACGTCTCCATACGCCACGGAATCCTCCTCACCGACGGCCGCAACGAGCACGAGGCGCCGGAGGACCTGAAGGCCGCCCTCGATTCCTGCGCCGGGCGGTTCACCTGTGACGCGCGGGGCGTCGGCACCGACTGGGAAGTGAAAGAAGTCACAGGGATCGCCTCCGCGCTGCTCGGCACCGCCGACATCGTCGCGGACCCGGCGAACCTCGCCGCCGACTTCACGCAGATGATGGAGACGGCGATGGGCAAGGAGGTCGCGGACGTCGCGCTGCGGCTGTGGACGCCGGTGGGCACGGCCATCAAGTTCGTCAAGCAAGTCGCGCCCAGGGTGGAGGAGTTGACCGACCGCCGCACCGAAGCGGGCCCGCGCGCCGGGGACTACCCCACCGGGTCCTGGGGAGACGAGTCCCGTGACTACCACGTGTGCGTCGAGGTCCCGGCCGCGAACATCGGTCAGGAGATGCTGGCCGCCCGGGTCTCACTGGTCGTCCCGCAGTCCGACGGCAGCGCGCAGAACCTGGGCGCCCAGGGCCTGGTGAAGGCGGTGTGGACCGACGACATGGTGGCCTCCACGTCCATCAATCCCCAGGTCGCGCACTACACCGGCCAGGCCGAACTGGCACAAGTCATCCAACAAGGGCTGGATCTTCGCAAATCGGGTGATGTCGATGGAGCAACGGCCAAACTGGGACGGGCCGTTCAGCTCGCCAGCGTCTCCGGAAACGCGGATACTGCGAAACTGCTTGCGAAGGTGGTGGACGTGGTCGATGCCTCGGCGGGTACTGTGCGACTGAAGGCGAAGGTCGCGGAGGCCGACGAGATGACTCTCGAAACACGGTCCACAAAGACTGTTCGTGTAAAGAAGTGACCTAGCTAGAACGACCCTGTGCGAAAGGGGGACGCGCCGACATGCCGACCTGCCCGAACGGACACCAGTCGGGTTCCGACGACTGGTGCGAGGTCTGCGGTCACCGCATGGCCGGTGCCGTACCCCCGCCCCCTCCACCGCCCCCCGGCGGCGGTTACGGCTTCCCGCCGCCCGCGCCCGGCGGCCGCCCGAACGCCTCCGCCGAGGCGGAGCTGTGCCCGCAGTGCCGTACGCCCCGTGAGGGCGGTGCGCCGTTCTGCGAGGAGTGCCGGTGGAACTTCCTCACGAACACGGCGACCTCGTACACCCCCGCCGCGCCGCGCCCCCCGGCGCCCGGCCCGAGCCCGGCCGCACGCTTCCAGCAGCAGCCGCCGCCCGGTCCGACGTACGGCGGTGACTCCTACGAGTACCAGGGTTCACGCCCCTCGCAGATGAACCGCCCGGCCGAGCCGATACCCCCGTTCGGCAACGAACCGACGGGCCGACCCGGAGCGCCTGGAGCACCCGGGGGTCCCGGTGGCCCTGGGGGACCGAACGGTCCCGGTGGCTTCGGCAACGAGCGCCAAGGCGGACCCGGCGGCCTTGGCGGCCCCGGCCCGCAGGGCTTCGGCGGCGAACGCCAGGGCGGACCCGGCGGTCAGCCCCCGCAGGGCTTCGGCAACGAGCGGCAGGGCGGTCCCGGTGGACCCGGCGGCCCGGGCTCGCAGCAGGGCTTCGGCAACGAGCGGCAAGGTGGGCCCGGCGCCCCCGGCGCCCCCGGCGGCTCGCAGGGCTTCGGTGGGGAGCGTCAGGGTGGCGGCCCCGGCCCCCAGGGCTTCGGCGGCAACGACCCGTCCGGCCCGCCGCGGCCGTTCGGCAACGAGCCCTCCGGCCCGCCCCCGCCCTTCGGCAACGAGCAGCCCCCGGGTTCCTCGGGCCGTCCCGGCGGCCAGTTCGGCAACGAGCGACCCGGCCAGGGCGAGTTCGGCGGCGGCCGGCCCGGCGCCTTCGGCGGTGAGCGGCAGGGCCCGCCCGGACCGTTCGGCAACGACCCCTCGAACCCGCAGGGTCCCCCCAACTTCGGTCCCGACCCCTCGCGGCCCGTCCCGCCCCCGCCCGGACCGACCGGGGGTCCCGGCCGGACGAGCGGCGGCGCACCGCAGGCGTTCCAGCAGTCCGCTCCGCCGGCCCCGCCCGGGTTCCCGCAGGAGACGAACCGTCCGCAGCAGGGCGGCCCGTCCTTCGGCGGCGGTGACGACGACTGGGTGATCTCCCCGCCGACCCCCGGCTCCCCGGGCGGTCCCGGTGGCCCCGGCGGTCCCGGACAGGGCGGTGGCGGCTACGGCTATCCGCAGCCCGGTTCGAATCAGGCCCCGCCCCCGCCCCGCCCGGCCTACCAGCAGCAGCCGACGACCTGGCTGGCGACGATCGGCCCGGACCGCG
Organism: Streptomyces sp. NPDC005492; assembly: GCF_040605995.1. Lineage (NCBI taxonomy): Bacteria > Bacillati > Actinomycetota > Actinomycetes > Kitasatosporales > Streptomycetaceae > Streptomyces > Streptomyces sp. NPDC005492. Next base: position 188,762 of record NZ_JBEXDX010000013.1, on the reverse strand, counting down.
AGTACTTCATGGCGATGATGCAGCGCTCGGGCCCGGAGGCCGCGGGGCTCAACCTGCCCGCGTACTCCCCCGAGCAGCAGCGCCAGCTCACCGGCAACCAGATCACCATCGGCCGCCGCCGGCACTCCACCGGCGAGTCCCCCGACATCGATCTGTCGGTGCCGCCGGAGGACCCGGGCGTCTCGCACCAGCACGCGGTCCTGGTCCAGCAGCCCGACGGCAGTTGGGCGGTCGTCGACCAGAACTCGACGAACGGTACGACGGTCAACGGCGGCGAGGAGCCGATCCAGCCCTTCGTGCCGGTGCCCCTGCAGGACGGCGACCGGGTGCACGTCGGCGCGTGGACGACGATCACGGTCCGCCGCGGCTAGAAGCGCGGATAGTAGCGACGCCCGTCAGCGGAGGGGCCAGGTGTGCGGCCCCTCCGGATCGTCCAGCCAGGCCCAGGTCCGCTCACCGGCGACCGTGACGCCGTAGCGCTCGCGGCCGGGCCGCCCTTCGCTCTCCCACAGGTCGTACGCGGCCTGTGGATCGAGGGTGCCCTGGGTGAGGGTCAGCAGGAAGCGGAAGAGTTCGTGCTCGCCGGCCCGGTGCGGGACCTCGTCGGCCGGTCCTGGCCCGGTGCCGCGCAGGGGCACGAAGTACGCGGCCGTGTCCAGGAAGGCGCCCTCGGCGTGCGCCGCGTCCCGGACGGTGAGCGTGATCAGGCCGGTGGCGAGCGGGGCCAGCACGAAGGCGCCGGGAGCGCACTGGGCGAGCCAGCCGCGCGGGATCGACGGCAGGGCGCAGGTCGCGATGATCCGGTCGTAGGGGGCGCGTTCGGGGACTCCGCGGGTGCCGTCGCCGGTGACGACGGCCGGGTGGTACCCGGCGTCGGCGAGGTGGGCGCGCGCGGACTCGGTGATCTCCGGTTCCAGGTCGACGGTGGTCACCAGGTCGTCGCCGAGCCGGTGGGCGAGCAGCGCCGCGTTGTAACCGGTGCCCGCGCCGATCTCCAGGACCCGGTCGCCGTCCGAGACCCGCAGCTCGGCCAACATCCTCGCCATCAGCGAGGGTTGACTGCTGGACGACACCAACTCCCCGTCCCGCAACCGCGTGGCCAGCGGCAGGTCGGCGTAGGCCCCGCGCAGCCAGCGCTCCCGGGTGCCCGGATCGGGGCTGTCCCGCCACAGCCGCTCGTGCCCACCGGCGACGCCCACGTAGTAGTACGGCACGAACAGATGCCGGGGCACCGCCTCGAACACCGCCCGCCATTCCGGATCGGTGTCCCAGGCCCCGCTCAGCTCGATCTCCCGCACCAGCTCCGCCCGTGCGGCGACGGCGACGGCGTCCAGATCCTTGTCGAGAGCGTGCGTGCTCATACGTCCACTGTCCTGCGGGAGGGGCCGGGAGGCGAGCGGTCCTAAGTCTTGAGTCCTCGGTAATGCACGGGCCGTTTGTAACAACTTTCCGTAGCCTTGGAAACCCCAGGTCCGAGTGGGTGTGCAGAAGGGTCAGGCGGCCGGTTACGAACCGTAGCTGTCCCGCTAGGGCCGTGCACCCCGGCGCCGCAGGTCGTTCTTCACCCCCCAGTTGTCGGGGTCGTTCGCCGAGGACGCCCGGTCGACCACCCTGTTGAAGGCCGACTGGTTCAGCCGGGCGCGCAGCTCCGGGGGCCAGGTCTCGACCGCTTCCGCGTCCGCCTCGGTCAGGCCGTCGGGCACCGGCTCGGGGGCCCGTTCGCGCCCCTGTGCGGGCTCCGCAGGACTGCCCCGCTCGGCCGACTGGAGGCGCCGGTACGTGGCCGTCAGGCGCTGCGCCTCGGCTGCCGCACCCGGCCGGTCGGGGTGCGCCTTCAGCTCGCGGAGCCGGGCGCGGATGCCCTTCTTGTCAGTCGTCATCGTTGTCCTCCAGGGGTCCGAACTCGGTCTCGAAGTTGGCCAGTTGGTCCAGTACGTCATCCGCGACGTCCCGCTCGCGCCAGCGGCGGACAGGCACCGGTAGTGCGTCCTCAGGCGGGGCGGCCGACGGGCCCGGGGGCAGAGCGGGCCAGGGCAGCGGCACCTCGGGGCGCGGGGCGCCGGGGTCCTGTCCGTCGGCTGAACGCAGGAGCCACCCGGCCAACTCCAGGGCGTACGTGGTGAGCTGGCCCTGACGGCCCAGGGGCAGCCCCGCTGCCTCCAGCACCTCGGGGATGACCTTGAGCAGCACGTCGGCGACGTCGGCCGACTCCTCATCGACCCTGCGCTCCAGAGCGATGTTGAGCTGCTCCGGGGCGTCCAGGCCGAACAGCTTGCGCCACGATTCGCTGATCCTGACCAGTTGCTCATTCGCCTTGAGCACGGGGCCGTCGTCACGGACCGGGTTGCCGTCGGCGTCCGTGACGACCTTGCCGCCCTGGACCACTACGTGTGTACGCGCGCGGACAGCGGAGGCTGCGCGGCGGGCGTCGTCGAGCCGGTCCGCCTCCATCTGCCGCAGGGCCTCGGCCCCCGGCGTCAGCAGGTCCCGGCGGCCCCGGTCAAGGATGTTGTGCACCGTCGAGACGGCCAGGTCGTACCGGTCGGCGATGGCCCGCTCGGTCATCCCGGCGACCTTGAGCCGGTAAATCTCGGCGTCCCGGACGGCGTTGCGGGCCCTGTTGGGCCTGGCCTGCGGTGGGGCTCCCATTGTTCGCTCCTCAGTGTTCGATCAGTTGGGGCGGGTGGGGCTAGAGGTGAGCCGGGGCATGCTCGGGGCAGGCCGGGTGATGGCACGGGGGCCCGCAGACCTCGGGGGCGCAGTACGGCTCACCCATGCACGGCGTGATCTCCCGCCAGACGGCCGAGGCGCCGGGGCGGTCCATCGTCCAGTTGACGACCGCGAGCCACGCCCGGCCGCCGTGCGCCACGGCGTCCCCGGCTGCGTACGTGCACGTGTTGCACCAGCCGCGCCACCGGGCCGGGATGTCCGGCACGGGGTCGGCCGGGTGGTTGAAGACGGACTGGACGGGCGCCGACGGTCCGGACAGACGGGTGCGGCTGCGGGTGATGTGCCACGCGTCGCACGCCTCGCAGTACTGAACCGTCCGGGCTCCGGGGTGGTGTCCGAGGGCCGCCTCAGCGTTCGCCTCGGAGGCGTAGCGGTTGCGGGTGCAGGGGCTCATGACCGACCTCCTTATCGATCTTGGTAAGGGTGATACCCGGGCCTCGGGTATCGGGGGTGCGAACCGATACCCGGGTATCGGTACCGGGTATCGGTTCGGGCGGGTATCGGTACCGCCCGTTCAGGGCTCTGACCTGCGGGGATACCGATACCCAAGATCGGGGTATCACCGGGTATCACTCGGTATCGCCCCCGATACCCGGAGCGGAGGGGGCCGGTAGGCCCCTCCTCCGGTATCGGGTACCGCTGCCTCTTTCTCAGCCCTGTGGTTCCGGGCATCGATCGCGCGGTCCTTGAGGCTCTTGCGAAGGGGGATCTTGACCCCTTCGCCGTCCAGCCACTTGTGCGACGCGCGCTGCGAGAGCCCTGTGGGCAGCCCTGCCTCGTCCATCTTCCGGGCGGCCCACTCGACCCGTTCCTCGTCCGTCCACTTCGGCTCTTCCTTCTCCTCCGGGACGAACGGGTCCGGCGCCTCGAACACGGTCTGCACGGGCCCGGCCGGAGCGCCCTTCTCCGCCTCCGACGTCATGACGGCCGTGGCGACGGTCTTGCCGACCTGGTCCCCGAGGGCGCCTTGGTTGTCCTTGCGGAGGATGAGCCGAGTGCGCCCCGTCAGGCCGGGCTTCAGCGGTGCCTCGAACTGGCACTCGTACAGGGCGCCTTGTACCGCCTGCGCCTTGCGGATGGAGCCCGCCTGTCGGTCCTTGGACTCGTGACCCACGTGGTCCACGAACACCCCGCATGCGCCGTGCAGCGTGAACGGCGCGAAGAACTCCCGCACCGCGTTGTCGATGCCGCCTGGGTGGTAGGGGTCGCCCCCGAGCGACGTGACCGCCGGGTTCAGGGCGTCCAGGGTCACGAGCTTGACCGCGCGCTGCACGTCGGCCGTCAGGGCGTCGCGATCGAGCGTGGAGTACAGCACGTGGAACCGGCCCCGGATGTCCTCCGGCTTCGCTCCGGCGTGGAGCAGCCGGGCCACGATCACCATCACCGGGTTGTTGTCGAACTCCCAGTGCACGACGATCCCGCCGTCGGCGAGGGTGCGCGCCTCCACCTCGGCCTGGATGACCGACTTGCCGACCGAGGCGTCTCCGTACACCCCGTTCACGAGGCCGGGGTAGAACAGGCCGCTCTCCCCTCCGCCCGCCAGCCGGGCCACGGTCGGAGTGACCGCCGCCTTCCCGCTCAGCACGGCGTCCAGGGCCTGCGAGACGGTCATGGTGGTTGTGGCCCGCTGGCTCGCCTCCCACTGGCTCACGAGCCGCTGAGCGGCCTTCTGTGCCAGCATCCGTTCGGCCATCTCGCGCACCGCCGGGCTGGCGTCCGGAGCGAACACCTCCAGCTCGGTCGGCCGGGCGGCCTCGGGCACTCCCGCCTGCGCCACGGCGTACCCGGCGGACAGGTGGTCCCACGCGTCATCGGCGGGTGCCTCGGTACGGCTCTGGACGACGTCATACGCGATGGCCCGCGCCTTCAGCGACTCGGCTACGGCGGCAGCCCACTTGGCCCCGGCGGCGTCCCGGTCCTGCCAGACGATCACCTTGGCCGCGCCCTCCAGGGAGTCGGCCAGCTCGTCCTTCCACTGGCCCGAGCCCCCGCTGTTGCAGGTGGCCACCTCACCCGAGGCGATCAGCGCGAGGGCCGCCTTCTCGCCCTCGGCCAGGTGGACGGTCCGGCCCGTCTTCACGGCCTCCACGACGTCCGGCAGGCGCCACAGCACCTTGCGGATGCCGTCGACCGACGGCTCACCGTCGGGGCCCTGCTGACGGAACGTCTTGGTGCCGTCGGCCGTCTGGGTGCGCACGGCAGCGTAGAGCTTCGTCCCGTCCTCGGCCACGTAGTCGAAGACGTGCTTGCCGGGCGCGTTGATGCCCGGGTGCGGCTTCACCGCCCAATCCGGAACGGGGCCGAGTGTCGGCTCGCCGTCGGTGTCCCGGGGCCAGGACAGGTCGGCGAGCGTGAGGCCGAGGGCTCGGACGACGTCCTTCGTCTCGCACCCGGCGTGGCAGCGCAGCAGCGCCGTGCCGTCGCCTCCGTCGTTCACCGTGAGGGCGGGCCGGGTCCCCCTGTGCGCCGGGCAGTCCCAATGCCCCCTCTCACGCTCGGAAGATCCCTTTTCTGCAAGGGAATTGATCACCCGATCGTACGGCGTCGAATTCGGCGAATTGGTTGCCGCGTCTCCTGTCGGGGTACGCTTTCCATTGACGCTGCTCACGTCGTTCTCTTCGATTGCCTCGGCTGCCCGGCCGAGGCTTTCGTGTGTCAGGCTCATTCCGCTGCGCCTCCATTGACCGGACGCAGCAGCGTGCGCAATTGCGCGTAGTCCTCATCGGTGAGTTCCCCGGCGTTCTCTACGACCTTCTGCACGTAGTGCCGGATGGACAGTTGTGCAGCACGCGCCTTACGGGCGCGCTCCCGGGTGAACTCGGGGTCCAGCGGCTTGCGCCTGGTGTACTGCCTGGCCACTGAGGGCCTCCAAGGATCTGGCTGATCACCGGATTCCTTGGTCACCCCCGGCAGGGGGCTCCGAACTCCCGGGGCGCCGATTCCTTCCGCTCCCGGGCTACTGCAAATATAGCGGCTTAATTCCATCTCGCCTAATGCGCAGCTCAGAGGCCCATTCTCGATTTCTTTAAATCGAATCCCAGGCCACCCTTGCCGGCTCGATCATGAAACTAAATAGAGCTGCCCCTTGCCGGTGCCGGTCGGCATTAGGAGCAGCTCTATGTTCAGCTTAAGCTGCTTTCGAAACCTTCTCGTCCGCTGGAATTAGGTGGATCGATGGACGAAATGAATGCCGCTGCGGCGGCCCGTCGGCTGGGCATTTCCGAACCCGCCGTCCGCAAGATGATCGGCGCCGGTCGGCTGCCCAACCGATCCCGCTCCGGCCCGGCTCTCGTCGCCTCGGCCGACGTCGACCGGGTGGTGCGCGAGCGGCGCACCGAGGCGCTGAGCCGCCACCCGGACACGATGGCCTTCGCCCGGCAGGTGCGCGCACAACTCTGGCCGGACGAGGTGCTGACCCGTCAGGTCGTGCTCGCCGACGGCCGGATCGTGCAGTCGGGCACCGGCGGGTACTACCCGACCCCGGGTCAGGTGCCCCTCGCCTCGGGTACCGAGGCCCTGCGCACCCTCACGCCGGACGCTGCGGCCGTGTTCGGCCGGGCGGCCGTGGAGGTCGCCGCCGCTCCGGCCGAGAAGTTCGCCGGGGCGTGCCGGTTCTGCTTCGCCGACATGAGCGCACGGGTGCACGGCGGGCTCCGGCCGACGGACGCCCCGCCGTACCGGGTGCTGCTCGGTGAGCCGTGCCCGGCCGACCGGGGGCGCTGGAGGGCCGAGGCCGAGTCGAACCGGGCCGCGATGTCCCGGCTGAGGATCACCGAGAACACCCGCCGGGCCGAGGCCGAACGCTCAGCCGCTCAGGCGGAGTTCCAGGCGGCCCGTACGGCTGCGGAGGCTGCCGCCTCCCGCGTCCGGAGCGCTGCCCAGCGGGTAGCGGCCGTAAACCCGGCGGTCACCCGTCAGGCGGCCGTACAGGGACGCCGGAAGGCGGGGTTCACGGCCTCGGGCGACATGGCCTGTGGGTGCAGCCCGACCGTGTACTGCACGGCGCATGCCGCCCTGTTCGGCACCCACGACCGGCGGGCGGCCCGACAGTGAGCGCCCGGCCGGTGTGTGCCTGCGTCGGCGACGGCCGCAACTGGCGGCCCTGCCTGTACCACTTCAGCTTCCTGTCGGCGGTCGAGCAGGGCCGCGTACTCGCCCGGCTCGGCATCCACTGGATACGGAGGGCAAGCGATGTCCGGTGAACTCGACGCGGAGCGCGAGCGGATCGCGCAGGCCGGGCGGGAAGCACTGGCCGACATCCGGCGCGCCTCGGCCGAGGCGTCGGCCGCCGTGGTGCGGGTGATCGAGCAGGAGACCGGCGTCACGCTGGCCGTCACAAAGCCGTCCGTGATGGATGCCCACTTTCCCGAACTGGCCCGGATGGAGAGGCAGGCCGCCGCGTACGTCGAGGCGATGCGGATCGTCCGGCAGTGGGTGCTACCCAGCGAAACGCGGGCCCTCGGGGAGCTGATGCCGGAGCTGCCCGAGGACGTGCGCGAGCAGATAGCGGACAACCTGGTGAGGGCGGGCATCAGTTGACCATGCACACTCCCCGCATCAACCCCGGCGAGCGGCGGATGCTGGCCGAGTTCGTCCAGGCGCATCCCGGTCTGACCCGGGCCGAACTGATGGCGGCGGCCGACCGCGTCCGGTTGCGGATGCTGCTCACGGACGGACTGACCGAGATCCACAGCCGGTCGATGGTCCACCGGGACGACGACGGCCGTTACTGGCCCTTGTGAGCTAGGTGGACCACTTGCCGGCTCAACTCCCCTGAAGCATGGAGAACATGACGGAGCCCCGCCGGGCGTACCCGGCGGGGCTCTTGTCCGGGTCGGCTACTTCCGGCTGGCTTCGCGCTGCTCCAGGCACCGGCTGAACGCACTGTGTGGGTGCGTCACCTGCTTGATCGAGTCGACCTTGCCGAGCCCGAGCTGTGCCCGGCAGACGTCCTGATCGTTCTGGGCGGTGCTGTCGCTGCCCCAGCCCAGGAACAGGACGACGGCCGCGCCCGCCGCTACCAGGGCCATCCCGCCCTTCTCCTTGCTCGCCATGTCAGCCTCCCAGGCCGGGTACGGCGGCCACGGCCGCCTGGATGAACTGCTGCGGACCGCCCATGAGCAGCACCACGGCGACGGCTGCGATCAGGACGGGGATGCGGTGCTGCTTGGAGACGGCGAGCAGCACGACCAGCGCCACGAGGGCTCCGAACTCGATCACAGGTATCCGCCCCCAGCCTGGTTCCGTGCGTCGCGCAGGCGCCGACCGGCGGTGGCCTCGCTGACCCCGAGGATTCCGGCGGCGGTGGACTTGGTGAGCTGCTCGCCGTTCGTGAGCCGACGGACCAGTTCCTCTACTTGAGCCGTGGGCTCACTGAGCTGAGCCTGAGCCGGGCCGTGAGCCTGAGCCTGAGCCGGGCTCGGCTCAGTAAGCTGCTCGGCGAACTGCCTCCCCGCGCTGGCGAGTTCGGCCGGGTCGGTGTCGCGGTCGCTGGCCGACAGCTCCAGCACGGTCGGCCGCCCTCCCGCCAGGGAGCGGCGCACGGCCGTCGTGTGCGCCTCGGTCCGCATCACCGCGCGGTCCACGGACGCGAAGGCCACCCGGACGTTCGCCCGGCTGGTCCGGTCGCGCAGGTCGTCGCGGTCCCGCTGGGTCAAGGTGACCTCGATGTGCTTCATGATCCCGAGCCAGAGGATCTTGGCTACGCCGGAGACCACGGCGCCGACGACGCCGTAACGGACGTCCGGCCACGCGTTCCAGAAGATGGCGCCCATGGTCACGGCCAGCAGCCCCCAGCCGAGGGACTGCGGGAAGAACCGCTTGTCGGGGTCGAACCGGGCCTTCCACTCAAGGATCAGCGCGGTGCCCCAGGAGAGGTCGAACACGGTCGCGGCCAGGAAGCCCACGCCGCCGTGGAGCAACGACCCGATGGACCAGGTCGACCAGGCCACGGCGACGGCCGTCAGGGCGAGCACCATTCCGACGGCGGCTCGGGTGCTGATGACGTCCCAGTCCCGGGGCGGTACAGCCTCGGGGGCGAACTCGACGGTCCGGGTGGTCTCGAACGTGGAGCCGTCCGGCCGGGTGATGGTGACAGGGTCCCGCCGGGGCGGAGGCGTGCGTACCTTCATGACTGGTCCCTTTCTGCTGCGGAGCCGAGGGGGATGGTGAAGCCGTCCGGGGTCTGTTCCAGCAGGCCCCGGCGGCGCAGTTGGGTGAGGACATCGTGGGCGCGGTTGCGGTCGATGCCCAGCTCGCGGCCGAGGTCGGCGGCACCCATCGCGCCCCCGGCCACGTCCAACGCGGCGAGCGCCTGCGCCTGCCTGCTGGTGAGCGCGTCCGCCGTCCGTCCGGGCGTCCGAGCGGGTGCGTGACGTGCGTGTTCGTTGCGGGCGGACGGACGGGCGGACGCCTTCGCGAGGTCGACCACGGGGGCGAACTCGGGGGCGACCACGGGCCCGTGCGGCACCAGCCCGGTCAGCACCGGCTCGGCCAGCCACAGCGCGTAGGCGACGCGCGGGCGGCGCAGCGCCTCCCACACGAGCACCTGACCCGGCCCGCTCAGCAGGTGCGGCGCCCACCCGGCGGCCACGGCGTCCTTGAACACGACGTGCGACGCCTCGGCCGTCTGCACCCGATGTGCGAGCTTGCAACTGAACTGGTCGCGGATGGCCGTGGGCAGCACCTCGGCCTTGGGGTCCTGGAGCCCGAACCAGACGTGCACGCCGAGTTCCCGGCCGGTCTCCACGACCGTGATGAGCCGCTTGAGCCCGGCGTCGGAGAGCTGCCGGATCAGCCGGGTCTCGTCCAACATCAGCGCCAGGTGTGTCGGGTCCAACTGCTGGGCACGGATGGGGAGTTCGCGCTCAACAAGGTCGGCCAGCCGCTCCTCTATCTCGTCCAGCTCGGTCAGCACCCGGGCCTTACCGGCGTACAGCCGCCCGGCCACGCCCCACTTGCCGTCCCAGACCTCGACGGTCCATCGGGGATGACGGATCGCGAAGGCGGCCAGGACCCGGAGGGTGGACGACTTGCCAGAGCCCGTCATGCCGACGGCGAGGATGTGCTGATCCGGCCGGATCCGGATCCATCCGCCCATCAGTCCCCGCCGGGCCACGCGGACGGTCGGACGGATCCGCTCCGTCCTCCAGCGGAACAGACGGCGGACGGCGGATCCGGGCAGCGCGGACACGAGACGCTGGCTCACCGGCCGGTGCACCCGGGCCGCCCCGAGGGCGCGCAGCTTGACGCGCTCCCGGCGGGTGAGCTGCCACGCCCGGTAGCGGTACCGGAGCCAGAAGAACAGGCCGACGGCGAGGCCGACCAGGACGAGGGTGATCACGACGCACCGCCCATCGGGCGTGCCATCCGCCGGACGTCGCGGGCCGAGACCTTGACGAGGCGGCCGACGCGGTAGCCGTTCAGTTCGTCGCGTTCGATCATCGCGCGGACCATCCAGCGCGAGACACCGAGCAGCCGCCCGGCCTCGGCGAGGCCGATCAGGTCGGTGGGGGTGGGTGGAACCATGCGTGCTCCTCCGGGACATGACCCCGGCCAGTGCACGCAAAAGACCCTGGACCGCGTGCTGCTGGTCCAGGGTCGAATGGTCGTCTTGCACTCCCCAGTCTGCCATGGTTTCGGAGGTTTCGGGGGTCCCGGTGCGTCCGGCTACAGCCCAACTGAGCTGGGGATTTAGTCGATTCGCTTAATGAGCCGGCAAGCACCCCTCAGCCTGCCGTCAGAGACCTGATCAGAACGGCCCGTCAGGCACCTGATCAGACCTCTGACGGGGCCCCGGCCTTAGTGGTTCTCGCGCAGCCGTGGGCTGACGCGTCAGGCGGCCGGGGGATGCTCGGCGAGCACGGCCGCCACCTCGGGTACGTCCTCGAACTCCGCCAGCCGACCGAGGACGACCCGGCCGCGTTCGCCTGTCCGGTCGGAGGCGACGTCGGCGCTCAGCTCGAACATCCGGGCTGCCGTCGCCGCTGCCTCCTCCGGCTCGTTGGCGTCGGCGTAGGCCACCGCGAGCCACGACAGATACAGGGCCAACTCCCTGGCGTGCGTGGCGTCGTAGCGCTCCAGCACCCGGGACAGCAGCGGCACGGCCCGGAGCGGCCGGTGCAGCTCGGTGAAGACGCGCGCGTCCATCACCTCCAGCTCCTCCCGGGACACCCAGTACGCCCACGTGGGGGCGTCCGGCCCGCCGTCCTCGGTCAGTGCCTCGTGGGCCTGGCCGAGGGCCCGCATCGCGTCCTGCGCGTGCTTGCGGCCCGCCTTGGCGTGCGCCCACGCCACCCGGTCGTGGAACAGGGCGCGGGTCTGCGCCGGAGCATCCGGCCCGGCCTCGTCCAGGGCAGCGCGAGCGAGGTCGACGGCCTCCAACTCGCTGCCGGTGTTGGACATCTGGTAGGCGAGTGATCCGGCGAGGTTGGCCACGAGGGCACCGTCACCGGCCTGCCGGGCAGCGGAGATGCCGAGTTGGTACGCATGGGCGGCCTGCTCGTGCTCCCCGGCGTCGGAGGCGATCCACCCGGTGATCTGTGCCAGCTCCCCGACCTGGACCAGCAGGGCCCGGCCGGTCTCCTCGTCGTAGGTGCGCTCACGGTGCAGCGTGACGGCCTTGGCCAGCTCCCGGGACGCCGGGACGATCAGGTCACCCCCGGCCAGCACGTCGTCGGCGAGCCTCAGCCCGTGCACCCGACCGGCGAGGGCGGTCACCGTGGACGGACCGATCCGGCGCCCCGTACGGCCGTCTCCGGGCTCCAGAGGGTCACCGGGTGGCAGGAGGTCAGCGAGGGTGGCGAACGCCCCGGGGAGCGTGCCCTGTGCCTCGCCCCGGGCCCACGCTGCGGCCCGCTCCAGGGTGCCGAGCGGGACGGCGAGGACGGCCGCCAGCGCTGGCAGCCACGCGTCCGGCAGCCGTCGGCCCTGCTCCCACCGGCCCACCTCGTTACGGGTCAGCGTGGTGATCCCCGAGACGGCACACAGCCGGTCGGCGAGCTGACGCTGTGTCAGCCGTGCCTCGCGGCGCAGGCGTGCCAGGTACTGGCCGAAGATCCGCTTGCGTTCCGTGGTCGTCATGTTCTGGCCCCCTCGGTACCGAGATTAGGCCCCCTCCAGGCCCCCTCGCGGGCGCCTCCGGGAGATCCACCGGAACGGGATGGTCAGGCGCGTGACCTGCGAGGGGATGAGAACCATGAACGGGTACGAGCCGGAGACCGGCGACCTGGTGTATGACGAGGCGTCGCGCAAGGTCGGCGAGGCGATGGGGCGCGAGGGGCCGTACTGGCAGCTCCGGCCGGTCGGTGGCGGGCGCGAGTGGGACGCACACGGCCCCCTGCGGCCCGCCACGGATGCGGAACGGCTGTCGGCGGGCGTGGCGCTGGCCAACGCACGCAGCCGGGGCGAGTGCACGTGACCGCGCCCGCCGTCGACACCGACACCATGAGCGCGGAATGCGCCGTCGCTCAGCTTCCCGGCTACGAGGATCTGCACGGCGAGTGCCGCCAGCGAGACGTTCCACTGCCTCACGGCGGCGGCATCTTGCTCATGGCTCGCTGCCGCTGCACCTGTCACGCGTAGCCCCCAACAGCCCAGCGCCCCACCGGAGTTGAGTCCCGGTGGGGCGCTGTCGTGTGCGGGTGGGTCAGGCTGCGGTGAGCCACGTGAGGCGGTCCGTCACCGGGTCTCGCCATCCTTGCGACGGTGTGATGCGGACCTGACCGAGCAGTTCAGGCGTGAGCAGCAGGGCGGCCACGGCGCGCTGACGGTGGATGTCGGAGGCTTTCCACCAGGCCACCAGGTCGGCTGACGGGTCGTCCGGCAGGATGCCCCCGAGCGGGGCGGGCGTGGTGAGTTTGGTCAGCTTGGCCTCCAGGACGGCGATGTCCTGCTCCAGTTCCTCCATGTCGGTGGTGCGCTGGATGCGGGCACGGGCCGTCTTCGGCTGAGGCGCCGTTTCCAGCTCTTCCAACTCGTCCCGGAGCGTGGCGAGTTCGGTGCGCGTCGCCTTCTCCTCCGGTCCATCGGCCGGGCGCTCGCGAAGCCGGGCGACCCGATGAGGCGCGGACAGGTACGCAAGGATGACACCCAACTTCGGGGGCAACGCCTCGCCGGTCTCCGGGTCGGTCAACTCCAGGTCGCCGATGATGATCTGGTCCACCTCAGCCTTGTCGACCCGGACGCATCCCTTCTTGGCGCACTCGTAACCAGGCACTCCGGCCTTGCGGCAGCGGACCGTGATCGGGCCGCTGCACGGGTCGCACAGCAGGGCTGCGGTGAGGACGTGCTGAACCCCGGAGTCGAGGTACGTACGGCGGGACGGGTCGGCGAACAGCCGCTGCACCCGGTCGAACAACTCGCGGGACACGATTGGCTCGTACCCCTCCCACTGCATGGGGACCAGCACGCCGTTGTGCTCCCGGAGCCCCGCGTAGGTGGGCCGCGTCAGCATCTCTCGCAGGTTGCCGTCATGAAACGACTTGCCGGACGCGTTGGCGATGCCCCGCTCCGCCCACCCCTGCGCGATGGCGTAGACAGGCTCGGGGAGTGCGTCTCCCCCGGCAGGGTTCGTGTACATCAGCGCGACAGACTCGTCACCCAGCCGGTTGTCCCGGACTCCGGCCGCACGCACGAACAGTTCAGCCATGAGCTTTCCGTCCACCGGGGCCGGGAACTGCCGGACGCAGCGGGGACGGCCGTCGATCACCTCGTACTCGCGGGCGTAGCCGAACGGGATGCGGCCGTGTGGGCGGCCCTCACTGGCGGCGGAGTTCACGCCGCGCAGCGTACGGGCGGACAGGCGCCCGGCCTCCCGCTCAGCGTCATTGATGCCCGCCTGGAGGGCGTGCCGGTCGGCGTAGTTGCGCGGGTCGTAGGTGCGGCCGGACTCGCCCTCACTGGTGATGTGGATCAGGTAGGCACCCCGTGCGCTCAGCTCCACGATCCGGGTGCCCACCCCCATCTCGCGGGACAGGCGGCTAATCTCCCACAGGACGAGCACGTCACCGGGCTTGCCGAACGCGCCAGACTCCAGGTCGGCCATGAGCTGGTCGAAGTCGTCGCGCGTCTTCTTGGCGTACTTGGAGGCGCTGCCGGTGTCCAGGTATGCCGGGCCCCACGTCCACGGCCCGTGCTCTTTCTCGGTCGCGATGTTGTCGCGGTGCTGGTCGGTGATCGAACGGGCGGTCCTCCCCTTGCCCTTGGACACCCGCAAGTACTCGCGCGCGGTCCGGATTGCCACTTTGGTGGATATCCGCGTGGTGGTGAGTGTCATTGCCCCTCCGTGTCACGTTCTGGTGCCCTTCCCAACCAATTGTGTTACCTACGGCCCGTACCTGTCCTCGGTCACCCCGTCTGAGACCATGGGAGCGTGAAAGAGATTCGGCGCGGCACGCTTCAGGAGCAGACCTTCTACGAGCAGGTCGGCGGGGAGGAGACCTTCCGCCGGCTCGTCCACCGGTTTTACGAGGGCGTCGCCGGGGACCCGCTGCTGAAGCCCATGTACCCGGAGGAGGACCTGGGCCCGGCCGAGGAGCGCCTCACGCTGTTCCTGATCCAGTACTGGGGCGGCCCGACGACGTACAGCGACAACCGCGGCCACCCGCGCCTGCGGATGCGGCACGCGCCCTTCCAGGTCGACCGGGCCGCACACGACGCCTGGCTGAAGCACATGCGGGTCGCCGTCGACGAACTCGGGCTCTCCGAGGAGCACGAGCACACGCTGTGGAACTACCTGACGTACGCCGCCGCTTCGATGGTGAACACAGAGGGTTGAGCACGCCGGGCTGGACCCGGTCGGCTGAACACAGTGGGCTGACCGCCGTTCACTGAACGTCGAATTCCGGTCACCCGGCGCCACTATCCGGTCACAGTCCGGTCAAGCCGTGGTCGCAAACGGTTACTGTTCGCCGGTCCCCTCGGACAGCATCGCCGGGAGTGATCCGGACAACGGCGGGGCCGGGTGGGGTTCGTCCAACGACGCCCGCAGCACCCCCGACACCGCCCTGATGCGCGGGAGTACGCGATGCTGGACCGGGCGGGCCGGCTCCAACTCCCGGCCGAATACCCGGAAGCCCTGAACATGCGTGAAGGCGTGGCCCTGGAACTGGAGTCGGACGACAGCGAGCGGGACTGAACGTGCTCAGAGCACGCTGACGCCGAGCGCGCCGACTCCCGCCCTGCGGACGGCGATCGAGCCGTACGGCGTGCGCAGCCGCAGCCAGGCGCCCGAGGAGAAGAGTCCCGGCTCGCCGCCGGGGCGCAGGAATCCGAGCGACTGTGCCGCGTGCACCGCGCGCACCGGCAGCGAGGTGTCGCCGACCGGCCGGGACCAGATCTCCCGCCCTATCCGGTCGAGTTCGCCGCGCGTCCGGCCCTCGGGGGCCAACTCCTGGGTACGGGACCGGAATTCGGCGACTCCGGACGCGATCATCCCGCGCAGTGCCTGCGGTCCTGGCAGTCCGGACTCGGGGGTCCAGCCGCCGCGCGGCGGCAGCACCCCGGCCCACGGCGGGCCGGTCACCGCGGCCGGAACCCCGGCCGTGGCCGCCGACTCGTCGATGGATTCCAGGAGTTCACCGGCGGAGACGGTCACGTCGAGGGCGGAGTCCAGACCGTTCTCGTACGGCTTGGCGAGGCGCACCGTGCGGATGGCGAGCACCTCGAAGGACGGCGGCCGGCCGAAGACGGCGAGTGCGGTGCCGGCCGCCTGGAGACGGACCGCGGCGCCGCGGTCGTAGTGGAGCAGCCGGGAGAGGAAGGCCGCGAAGTCCGCCGCCTCCCCTTCGTCGGCGAGGTGGAGGACCGTCATGCGGCGACGGCCTCCTCCTCGTCGTCGTCCCGGTACTCCTCCAGGAACTCCCGCTCCTCGGCGGTGATCCGGCGCGGTCGCTGTGTCTCGAAGTCGAAGGGCACGACGACCGTGGAGGCACGGACGTAGATCTGGTCGCCGTCCTTCACCTCGTAGGTGATGGTGAAGGACGCCGCCCTGATCTCCGTGATCCACAGCTCGATGTCCACGGGCGCGTGCCGGTGGACGAGCTGGCGTTTGTAGTCGATCTCGTGGCGCGACACCACCGAGCCCTGCTTGAAATCCTTTTCCGGGCGGAACAGGAAGTCGATACGGGCTTCTTCCAGGTAGCGGATGAAGACCGCGTTGTTGACGTGGCCGTACGCGTCCATGTCCGACCAGCGCAGCGGGCAGCGGTAGATGTGGCGCAAGAAGATCAGCCCCGGGTCAGCTTCTTGTAGGTGGCACGGTGCGGACGCGCCGCGTCCGGGCCGAGCCGCTCGATCTTGTTCTTCTCGTACGACTCGAAGTTGCCCTCGAACCAGAACCACTTGGAGTCACCCTCGTAGGCGAGGATGTGCGTGGCCACCCGGTCCAGGAACCAGCGGTCGTGGGAGACGACCACGGCCGCACCGGGGAATTCGAGCAGCGCGTTCTCCAGCGAACCGAGGGTCTCGACGTCGAGGTCGTTGGTCGGCTCGTCGAGGAGCAGCAGGTTGCCGCCCTGCTTGAGGGTGAGCGCGAGGTTGAGGCGGTTGCGCTCACCACCGGAGAGCACACCGGCCGGCTTCTGCTGGTCGGGGCCCTTGAAGCCGAACGCCGAGACGTAGGCGCGGGAGGGCATCTCGACCTGGCCGACGTTGATGTAGTCCAGCTCGTCCGAGACGACGGCCCACAGCGACTTCTTGGGGTCGATGTTCTCGCGGCTCTGGTCGACGTAGGAGATCTTGACGGTGTCGCCGACCTTGATGGAACCGGAGTCCGGTGTCTCCAGGCCCTGGATCATCTTGAAGAGGGTGGTCTTGCCGGCGCCGTTCGGGCCGATGACGCCCACGATGCCGTTGCGCGGGAGCGTGAAGGAGAGGTCGTCGATGAGGACCTTGTCACCGAAGGCCTTGGAGAGGTTGCTGACCTCGACGACGATGGAGCCCAGGCGCGGGCCCGGCGGGATCTGGATCTCCTCGAAGTCCAGCTTCCGCATCTTGTCCGCCTCGGCGGCCATCTCCTCGTAGCGGGACAGACGCGCCTTGGACTTGGCCTGCCGCCCCTTGGCGTTGGAGCGGACCCAGTCCAGCTCCTCCTTGAGGCGCTTGGCGCGCTTGGCGTCCTTCTGGCCCTCGACCTTGAGGCGGGAGGCCTTCTTGTCGAGGTAGGTGGAGTAGTTGCCCTCGTAGGGGTGGGCGCGGCCGCGGTCGAGTTCGAGGATCCACTCGGCGACGTTGTCCAGGAAGTACCGGTCGTGGGTGACGGCGACGACGGTGCCGGGGTACTTCGCGAGGTGCTGCTCCAGCCACTGGACGGACTCGGCGTCCAGGTGGTTGGTGGGCTCGTCGAGCAGCAGCAGGTCGGGCGCTTCGAGCAGCAGCTTGCACAGCGCGACGCGGCGGCGCTCACCACCGGAGAGGTTGGTGACGGGCCAGTCGCCGGGCGGGCAGCCCAGGGCGTCCATGGCCTGCTCCAACTGGGTGTCCAGGTCCCACGCGTTGGCGTGGTCCAGGTCCTCCTGGAGCTTGCCCATCTCGTCCATGAGCGCGTCCGAGTAGTCGGTCGCCATGAGCTCGGCGACCTCGTTGAAACGCTTGAGCTTGCCCATGATCTCGGCGGCGCCGTCCTGCACGTTCTCCAGGACCGTCTTCGACTCGTCGAGCGGGGGTTCCTGGAGCAGCATGCCGACGCTGTAGCCCGGCGACAGGAACGCGTCGCCGTTCGACGGCTGCTCAAGGCCCGCCATGATCTTGAGAACGGTGGACTTACCGGCACCGTTAGGTCCGACCACACCGATCTTCGCGCCGGGCAGGAAGCTCAGCGTCACATCGTCAAGGATGACCTTGTCGCCGTGCGCCTTGCGCGTCTTGCGCATGGTGTAGATGTACTCAGCCAAGAGAAACCGTCCGGCAGCTTGAAATCTGGAGTGGGCAGATGTAGTCCATCTTGCCCGACAGCCACCCCTCGGGGGAAACGCGTATGGGCTGGGGGCGGTGAGCTGGGGGTTCGGCGCCGGGTATGTGACCGGATTCACCATCCGCGGTTCCCACTTCAGCTCGTAGGGGTGCGGCAGCGGGCCGGCAGCCGTCGCTGACCGCCCAGGATCCCGCCTCGCCCCAGGCCAGGCGGGTGTCCCCCACCGCGCCTCATCCGGTGCCGAGGACCGCCAGGCCGATCAGGAGA
This sequence comes from Streptomyces sp. NPDC005492, assembly GCF_040605995.1. Classification (NCBI taxonomy): domain Bacteria; kingdom Bacillati; phylum Actinomycetota; class Actinomycetes; order Kitasatosporales; family Streptomycetaceae; genus Streptomyces; species Streptomyces sp. NPDC005492. Next base: position 170,854 of record NZ_JBEXDX010000013.1, on the reverse strand, counting down.
GCGCCGCTCAGCTCCCAGCCGGGGATCACGCTCCCCCCGACCCCGACCCCGACCCCGACCTCAACCCGAACCGTCGCCGCTTCCTCAGCCCTGTCCCGGCTTGCGGTCCCGCAGCAGGACCAGGGTCGTGGCGCCGATGCCGACCAGCCCGAGGGCGACGACCGTGATCATCGGGGTGATGCCGGAGCCGCCGGTCTCGGCGAGGTTGGTGTCGACGGTGGTGCCGCCCACCGTCGCGGGGCTCGGCTCGCTGAGCGTCTGCGTCACGGCGCCGCCCGCGTCGCTCTCCGTCCGGCAGTCCAGGACTCCGGCGAACCGCTTCGCGTAGTCGTTCGGTGCCGTGATCGTGAAGTCGTACGCCTGGTCCTCCTGGAGCGGGATCGTCACCGTCTGGGACTTCCCGGCGTCGATGTCGTGCTCGACGCCCAGCAGCTCGAAGGTGAACGTCGCGTCGCCCTGGTTGGCCGCCGTGATGTCCACGCCGCCCTCGGCGCAGTTCTTCCGCGCCGACAGCGCCGGTATGGCACCGGTCTTCGCCCAGTCCGCGCTCGCCACGGCGGAGACCGTCGACTCGCTGGAACCGGCGAGGATCTGCGTCTGGCTCCTGCTGTCGGAGGTGAAGGCCCGACCGACGGGCACGGTGGTGGAGGCCTGCACGGTCAGCTCGGCCGTCCCTGCCGCCGCCTTCTCGGGCACGTCGAAGAACACCTGGCTGCCGTCCGCCGCGGAGGTGACGACCTGGCCGTCCTTGTCGACGATCCGCACCCCGCTGGTGGCGGCGTCCGCGGGCGGTGTCAACGTCACACCGCTCGCGTTGGTGTGCACGGTCACCGGGCCGAGCCGCTCGCCGGGGTGCCCGGAGACCGCGGGCGGGTCGAGGGTCAGTGAGGCCTGCGGTTCGGCCACGTCCCGCGCGCTCTTCTGCAGATAGTCCGCGAGCTTCTCCGCCTGCGGGTCGACCGCGTCGACGTCGGCGCCGTCCGAGTAGCGCCAGATGGCCACCTGGGTGCCGGCCGCCGCGTCCTGCTCGGTCAGACCCTTGGTGCCGGCCTTCTTGGAGAGCGCCGCGAGGTCGTTCACCTGCGGGTAGGAGTGCTGCAGGATCCAACGGATCCTGCCCGCGCTCTTGTTGACGCCGAGCGAGGTGCCGCTCCACGCGGTCTCGTGGTACTTGGCGTCGCGCTGGGTGGGGTTCTGGAGGTCGACGCAGTACGTCTGCAGGGTGCCGCCGCCGTCCACGGACATCTCGAACAGGCCCGCGGAGACCTGCTGATCGCCACCGGTCGCGTGGATCACGGCGTCGCCGTACGTCTTGAGCCCGCCTATGGTGGCCGTCGCCCCGCCCTGGGTCTGCGGTGTCTCGTCGGCGACGGCCGGGCCTGCGCCGGCCAGCACTCCGGCGGCGACGAGTCCGCACGCCCAGGCCGCGGCGACGAGGCGCACGGCGCCCCGCCCGCGCCGGGACCGCGCGGAGAACACAGACAAAGCAGATGACACGGAATTCCCCTTCGAGCAGGACCCGTAGGCGTGGGAATGCGGTCCCACCAGCAGCATGAATAGCGCCGAGAGCTGTGCCCGAGCTATGCCCGGCATCCTATGGACGCGGACGACCCCCCTTCTCCAGTCGGGTCATCGGATAACCGATCCGACTCGGAATCGTTATCCCCAAGATCGCCTGCGAGCAGGGCTTATCGACAAATCCACCCGACCGTTCGGAGCGCATTCATCGATAAGCCGCAGTTCGATCAGCTCGGGGCATTCACTGACATCACGTCACCACGAGTACGTCCGACCGCTGTTGGCCGGAGGGCTCGGAAGCAAGGGCGGGTTCGGCGGAATCGGCGACGGAATTCCCGTCCGGTGTCTCCCAGTTGGGCTCGGGCCGGGGCGGTGAGGCCGAGTTCTCCGGCTTGTTGGCCCGCCGGAAGGCCGAGGTCCCGCGTGCCAGGTCGTGGCCGATCGCCATCGCGTCGATGTCCGCCGAGGACCAGTTCGGCTGCCCCTCCCGCGCTTCCGTCCGCACCTTCAGCCGGCCCTGGACGACGACGGGGTCGCCGACCGACACCGACGCCGCCACGTTGGTGGCCAACTGGCGGTTGGCCCACACCGTGAAGAAGTTGGTGTGGCCGTCCGTCCAGGTGCTCTTCTCGCGGTCCCAGTAGCGCGAGGTCACCGCCAGCCGGAACCGCGCCGACGGTCCCGCCGCCAGATCCCGGTACATCGGCTGGGTCGCCACATTCCCGACGACGCACACCATGGTCTCGTTCATCGCGTCTCCCTCCCTCACCCGGTCCCGCGGACCGGGCGGAAACGCGTACGGGCCCGTCCCGTACGGCTGCAGTCAGACTGCCTCCGCCGAGCCGGGCCCGCCGAGCGCTGTGGACCGGCGCCCACCTGTGGAAATCCTCATCACCCGGACGAGGGAACGACGTTCGGACCGGAGTTCACCCGTCCCCGACCGCGGTTCACCCGGCCCGGACCGTGGTTCACCCGCCCCCGATGCCCGCCCCCGTGACCCGCCCGTACTGCTCCCGGACCTCCCGGTACCGCAGCAGCTCCGCGGCCAGCGGATCGAGCACCCGTGCCCGTCCGCATCCCGAGGCCGCCTCCCGCAGTCGCCGCTCCGCGTCGAAGCCGTAGCGCCGGGCGGGTCCGCGGGCCGCGAGCCGGCAGCTCCACTCGACGAGCGGGCCGCCGATGATGCCGGCCACCATCAGCAGCACCGGCACCGCCAGATTCGGCGTCATGAACCCGATGATCTGGCCCAACAGCCAGAGTCCGCCGACGACTTGGAGGATGGTCATGGACGCCTGCGCCAGTACGGCCGCGGGCCACCAGCCCGGTCGCGGCGGCCGCCCCGTGGGCAGCCCGGCCCGCGCCGCCAGTTCGTCCAGCGCCTCGGGCAGCCCCTGAGACCCGCGTACGGCCGCCTCCCGCACGGCCTGTGCCCACGGTGCCGGGAGTCCGCCGGACGCGCGGTCGGCGACCGTACGAACCGCCTGCTCGACGCGCTGGCGTGCCGTGGCCTCCTCGTCCGCCTGCGCGCGCACCGGCAGCCGACCGGTCGTGGGTTCGCGCCGGTCGTTGTACCAGCGCCACAGCCGTAGCCAGGGCGTGCCGCAGGCGCGGTTGGCGTTGCGCAGCCAGGCGCGTTCGGCCGCCTCGCCCGCCGCGGTGGCGCCCACCGCGTCCGCGAGGCGCGCGGCGAACTCGTCCCGCGCCTCCTCGCTGAGCCCGGTGCGCCGGGCTGTGGCGTAGACGGGTCGCAGTCGCCACGCGGCGGCGTCCACATCGGCCGAAATTCGCCGTGCCGCGGCTCCACGACTCGCCACGAACTGGCCCAGAACCTCGCGCAGTTCCGGGATGCCGTCCCCGGTGAGCGCGGACAGGGAGAGCACGGTGGCGCCGGGTTCGCCGTACTCCCCGAGGGCGATCCCGTCCTCGTCGAGCAGCCGGCGCAGATCGTCGAGGACCTGGTCGGCGGCCTCCCCCGGGAGCCGGTCGATCTGGTTGAGGACGACGAACATGACCTCCGCGTGGCCCGCCATCGGCCGCAGATAGCGCTCATGGATGATCGCGTCGGCGTACTTCTCCGGGTCGACGACCCAGATGACCGCGTCGACGAGCGCCAGGACCCGGTCCACCTGCTCGCGGTGCGCCACGGCCGCCGAGTCGTGGTCGGGCAGGTCCACCAGGACGAGCCCGCGCAACTGGGCCTCCATCTCGGCGCTCTGCAAGGGGCGTCGGCGCAGTCGTCCCGGGATGCCGAGCCGGTCGATGAGGGTGGCCGCGCCGTCGCTCCAACTGCACGCGATGGGCGCTGCGGTGGTGGGCCGTCGTACGCCCGTCTCCGAGATGGCCACTCCGGCGAGCGCGTTGAAGAGCTGCGACTTGCCGCTGCCGGTGGCGCCCGCGATGGCGACGACGGTGTGCTGCCCGGAGAGCCTGCGGCGCGCCGCCGCCTCGTCGAGGACCCGCCCCGCCTCGGCGAGGGTGCCGCTGTCGAGCCGGGTCCGGGAGAGCCCGACCAGTTCGCGCAGCGCGTCGAGCCGCGACCGCAGCGGCCCGTCGTAGGCCAGCGGGGCCGGGACGTGCGCGGCTTTCGCGGTGTGCGCGGCCTGCGCGCGGGAGGCCCGGTTCTCCGCGGCCTGCTGCGCCGCGGTGGTCTCGTTGACCCGCCGGGCGATGAGCCCGTCGTCCCAGCCACCGGCCGGTTCCCCGGGGTCCGCCGGGTCGGTCGCCACCTTGTCGGTGTCCGCCCGTCCGCTCACCTCCTTCGCGGCCTCTACGGAGCGACGCCTTACGGGAGTCGGCCCCGAATCGCCCTCCACGGGGGAGGGTTTTCCGAGGCGCTCGGCCCTGGTGTCCCCACCCCGGCCGTGATCCATCCCGTCCGTGTGGTCCTGGTCAGTGACGGCAGTCACCGGTCACCTCTCCTTCTGCAGTACGGACAGCGCGGCGATGAGTTCGGCCTGGGGTTCGGGGTGCACGTCCAGGGCGTCGAGCGGGGCGAGCCGGCGTTCGCGCTCGGTGTGCATGACCCGGTCCAGATGGTCGTTGAGCAGCCGCCCGGCCCGGTCCCGCAGCCGCAGCGCGCCGTGGGCTCCGATCCGCTCGGCGAGCCCCTCGCCCGCGGACCGCGCCCGGCGACCGCCCAGCAGCGCGGTGGCGACCACGGCGGCGACCACCTCGGGATCGGTCGCGGCGCTCCGGTCGAGGTCGCGCACCTCCTCCTCGGCGTACTCCTCCAGCTCGCGCCGCCACCGCCGTACGGCCATCCCGATGCGGTGCTCGGCGCTCTCCAGCGAGGGGCCGTGGCCGGTGAGTTCGGGGGCGCCCGCGGCCGGTTCGCGCCGCCAGGCGTCGTCGACGCGTTCGTCGGCGGCCGTGACGGAGCACAGGAGCAGTGCGGCGAGGCTCTCCGCGAGGGCGTCGAGCAGTTCGCCGGCCGAGCAGTCGAGCGGGAAGGCGCGCCAGCGCTTCAACGCGTCCCCGGCGAGCACGGCCCCGGCCTGCAACCGCCCCCGCACGCGCGCGTGCTCGCTGTCGTAGGCCGCGTCGACGGCGGCCGTGAGCCGCAGCGCGGCCGCGTACTGGGCGGCGGCGGCACTGGCCAGCTCGGGCATCCGCGACTTGAGGGAGTCGAGGACGCCGTAGGCCGTGCGCGCCATGGTCTGATGCCGGGCCACCGGATCCTGGGCCTGCTGCGCGAGCCAACTCCGCAGCGTGGCCACGGCGCTGGCCGGCAGCAGCCCTCCGCCCCAGGCGGATTCCGGCAGTTCGGGCACCGTGAACCGGGGTACGTCGCCGAGCCCGGCCTTGGCGAGCAGGGCGCCGTACTGGCGGGACACCTCGGAGACCAGCTGGTGGGGCACCCGGTCGAGGACGGTGACCAGGGTCGCGTCGTGCTCCTTGGCCGTGCGCAGCAGATGCCAGGGCACGGCGTCGGCGTAGCGGGAGGCCGTGGTCACCATGACCCAGATGTCGGCCGCGCAGATCAGTTCGGCGGCCAGCACCCGGTTGTCGGCGACCAGGGAGTCGATGTCGGGCGCGTCCAGGAGGGCGATTCCGCGCGGGAGGGAGTCGGCGGTCTCGACGCGCAGCACACGCATACCGTCCTCCCCGGGGAGGAGCAACTCGTCCGCCGGTTCCTCGTGGGGCACCCACACGCGCGTGAGGTCGGGCAGCACCCGCATCCCGCTGAACCAGTGATGGTCCTCCGGATGGCAGACCAGCACCGGGGTGCGGGTCGTCGGCCGCAGCACGCCGGCCTCGCTGACCCGGCGCCCGACAAGGGAGTTGACGAGTGTCGACTTCCCCGCACCGGTGGAGCCGCCGACCACGGCCAGCAGAGGCGCTTCGGGTTCTTTCAGGCGGGGCACCAGATAGTCGTCAAGCTGGGCGAGCAGTTCGTCGCGGTTGGCACGCGCGCGTGGAGCCCCCGCCAGGGGCAGCGGGAAGCGTGCGGCGGCGACACGGTCGCGCAGGGCGGAGAGTGCGTCGAGAAGCTGAGGCCGTACGTCCAAGGTCACCACATGTGAAGAATGCCCAATTTTGGGGGAATTCTGAAGCATATGCGCATGTCTGCGCGCCGACGGAACACAACGGACGGAAGGGATGACTGGGGCAAGGGCACAGTCCAGGCATAACGAGTGCACAACACCCGCGCCTCGGGGCACCAAAAGCGATGCACGATTCGTACCTGCCTGCGATTATCAGGACCGCTTCACCGAACCTCCACATCGAGCCACGGAGGGGAAGCAACAGGGACAAGGACCCGGGAGCCCTATCCTTGTCCCCGGCAACGTCACGGACCGGCCCACACCAGGGCACACCACGACCGAGGCCACCACATCCGGCCCCCGTAGCTCAGTGGATAGAGCAGGCGCCTTCTAAGCGCTTGGCCGCAGGTTCGAGTCCTGCCGGGGGCGCCACACAGGCTCTGATCAGGGAATCGGCTCCCATGTTTCGGCACCGTTTCCGTTACGTCCCGGTGGATACGTAATGGTCAAGAATTACACCCGAACGCTTGTGGGCTCTCGCGAGGGCGACGGATTATTGGCCGAATCCCGCCCCTCTCCCCGAACCCGCAGGAGCCCCCGGTGGCCGCAGGTCAGATAGCCTCCGAGCCGGCCGACACGCCGGCCGCAGCCCAGACCGAACGACAGAAGCTGCGCAAGCACTTCGGCCGGTTCGACATCCTCTTCTTCCTGCTCTGCACCATCGTCGGCGTGGACACGATCGGCACGGTCGCCTCTTCCGGCGCCGAGGCGTTCACCTGGCTCATCGTGCTGGCCGCGGTCTTTTTCGTGCCCTCGGCACTGCTGACCGCCGAACTCGGCGCCGCGTTCCCCGAGGAGGGCGGCCCCTACATCTGGACCAGCCGGGCCTTCGGCCGCCTCGCGGGCGCCGTCAACAACTTCCTGTACTGGATCACCAACCCGGTGTGGCTCGGCGGCACCCTCGCCGTCTCCGCCGTCACGGCCTACACGACCTTCTTCAACGACGGAAAAGACCTGAGCACCCCGGCCTTCTACGTCTTCGCCCTCGTCTTCATCTGGGTGGGCGTCCTCGCCGCGATCCTCTCCTTCGACGTCGGCAAGTGGATCCCCACCATCGGCGCCTGGAGCCGCTTCGCCCTCCTCGGCCTGTTCACGATCACGGTCGTGGTCTACGGCATCCAGCACGGCCTGCACGGATTCGGCCTCGGCGACTTCTCGCCGACGTACGCGGGCTTCGTCGGCCTGGTGCCCGTCCTGATGTTCAACTACGTCGGTTTCGAGCTGCCCAACACCGCGGGCGACGAGATGACCGACGCCCAGAAGGACGTCCCCTTCGCGATCTTCCGCAGCGCCGCCCTCGCCGTGCTCCTCTACGCGCTCCCCATCCTCGGCATCCTGCTCGTCCTGCCGGTCAAGGCCATCACCGGCCTGGGCGGCTTCCTCGACGCGATCCGCCAGGTCTTCACCGTCTACGGCGGTGACGTGGCCGCCGACGGCACCGTCACCAGCAGCGGGGCCGGCACGGTGCTCGGGGACATCGCCGCGGTCCTGTTCATCCTCACGGTGCTGTCCTCCGGCGTCACCTGGGTCATGGGCTCCGACCGCGCCCTCGCCGTCTCCGGCTACGACGGCGCCGCGCCCCGCTTCCTCGGTGTCATCTCCAGCCGGTTCGGCACGCCGGTGCGGGTCAACATCCTCAGCGGTCTGGTCTCCACCGGCGTCCTGATCCTGGCCCACCAACTGACCAACGGCAGCGCCGCCAAGCTCTTCGGCGCCGTCCTCGGCCTCGCCATCTCCACCACGCTCATCAGCTATCTGGGCATCTTCCCGGCCCTCGCGGTGCTGCGCCGCAAGGCCCCGGACGTCCCCCGCCCCTACCGGGCGCCCTTCCCCCGCACGATCAGCACGATCCTCACCGTGCTCATCCTGTTCGCCAGCGTGCAGTTGGTCGCGCCCGGGCTCGGCGACCACTGGTTCGGCGCCGACTACCTGCCGGACGGCTGGACCCACGCCGAGCGCTGGAAGTACCTCCTCACCGAGGCCGTACCGCTCGCCGGGTTCATGCTCCTCGGCGTCCTCTTCTGGGCCCTGGGCAGCCCGACCCGCAAGGCGATCTCGCTCGCCAAGGAGTAGGGAGTAGCGTTCCAGTCGATCACCGGGGAGCCGGTCCCCGGGACCGACAGAAGGAAGAGAACCGCCGTGCGCCTGCGCTGTGTTGTCCTCGACGACTTTCAGAACGTGGCGACCGAGCTCGCCGACTGGTCGCCCCTCGAGGACACCGTGGAGGTCGTGAGCCTGCGTGAACACCTCGACGACGAGGGCGAGTTGGCCGCCGCCCTCGCCACCGCCGACATCGTGGTCACCCTGCGCGAACGCGTCCCCTTCCCCGCCTCGCTGTTCGCCCGGCTCCCCCGCCTGAAGCTGCTCGTGGCCTCCGGGATGCGCAACTCCGTCATCGACTACGACGCCGCCGAGGCGCACGGCGTCACCGTGTGCGGTACGGCCAGCTCCTCGACCCCGCCCGTCGAAATGACCTGGGCGCTGCTCCTCGGCCTCGCCCGCGGGATCGTCGAGGAGAGCAACTCCCTGCGCGGCGGCGGCCCTTGGCAGCAGACGGTCGGCGCCGACCTGCACGGCCGCACCCTCGGACTGCTCGGCCTCGGGAAGATCGGCAGCCGGGTCGCCCAAGTGGGGCTGGCCTTCGGCATGCGTGTCACCGCGTGGAGCCAGAACCTCAGCAAGGACCGGGCGGCCGAGGTCGGCGTACAACTCGCCGCCTTCAAGGAGGAGTTGCTCGCGGACAGCGACTTCGTCTCGGTCCACCTGGCCCTCGGCGACCGCACCCGCGGTCTCCTCGGCCCCGCCGAACTCGCCCTCCTCAAGCCGACCGCGTATCTGATCAACACCTCACGCGCGGCCATCGTCGACCAGGACGCCCTGCTCGCCGCCCTGCACGAGGGCCGGATCGCGGGCGCCGGGATCGACGTCTTCGACATCGAGCCCCTCCCCGCCGACCACCCCATGCGCACGGCCCCGCGCCTGCTGGCGACACCTCACCTCGGCTATGTGTCGCACGCCAACTACACGACGTACTACGGCCACGCCGTCGAGAACATCCAGGCCTACCTGGCGGGGTCGCCCGTACGCCAACTGCCGTAGAACCGGCCGCTCGTACGCCAACTGCCGTAGGACACAAGGGTGTTCAGGCGGTGGGCCGCCGGTAGATTCCCTCGCTCCGCCGCAGATGGTGCAGATCCACCAGGTAGCGGCGGAGCGTCACATGGTCGACCTCGCCCTCGTCGCACCAGGCGCGCAGCTTCTCGTTGACGGTCCGCTCGGGGTATTGGACGCCGAGGGCGAAGGTCTGCTCGGCGATGTGCTGGAGCACGACCTGCTTGCGGGACCACTGGGCGGGCAGGCGGATCAGCCGGCCGCCCCGGACGAAGGTCCGCAGGATCATGTCGGTGTGCTCGTCGCCGGTGACCGGGCTCTCCTCGGCGGGCTCCTCGCCCTCGCGCGCGAGGTTCCTGAACAGGTCGTAGTCGACGCGCAGTTCACCGTCGTCCAGGGTCTTCACCACGCCCTGTTCGCGCAGCTTGAGCAGGGCGACGGCCGTCCCCCTCGGGGTGAGGCCGGCCACCTGGGCGACCTCCTCGGAGGTCTCCGCGCCCAGGGCCACCGCCGCGAAGGCGCGCACTCGGTTCTGCTCGGCGAACAGACGGAGCAGTTGGTCGGTTGCCATGCCGGGAGGTTAGACGACACCCACCCGCCGACGGCACCGAATTTCCGGTCGTAGAACAGAAGCTCCCGGCGCTCGAAGTCGTGTTCAAAAAGGTGATCCCGGCGCTGTCGCCGTTACCAGGCCTGGGCCGCCGCGTTGAACTCGAAGTGCGGTGGCGAGTCCTGCCGCCGCACCTCACCGAACCAAAGGAGAACGTGATGTCTCGCATCGCGAAGGCGGCCGTAGTCGCCCTGGGCACGGGCGCTGTGGCGCTCGGCGGCGCCGGTCTGGCCATGGCGGACGCGGGCGCGCAGAGTGCGGCCGTCGGTTCGCCCGGCGTCCTGTCGGGCAACGTCGTGCAGGTGCCGGTGCACATCCCGGTCAACGTGTGCGGCAACACCGTCAGCGTGATCGGCCTGCTGAACCCGGCCTTCGGCAACACCTGCGCCAACGTCAGCGACCACGACGGCCACGACAAGGGCGGCCACCCCGGCCCGGGCCACGACAACGGCGGCTACGGCCACTGAGCCCGACCGCACGCGCGTACGCGACGAGCCCCGGCACCTGAGGTGCCGGGGCTCTCCCGTGTCCGTCCGCCGCCGATCAGCCGTACCGGTAGATCGAGCCGACGTTCTCCAACTGCTCCGGCGTCACGTCCCACGGCGGCATCTTCTCCTGCCGTGCCACGACCCGCCCCTCCTGGTCGTCACCCGGCTCCAGCGGTCGCGCCGGCAGATAGCGGGCGCCGCGGTGCCTGCTCTGCCAGCGGGACCACTGGAGGTCGACGAAGGCGTGGTGCAGCCAGAACACGGGGTCGTTGACGGAGGCACCGCCGAGCATCACGCCCCCGACCCATTTGTGGACCCGGTTGTGGTTGCGCCAGGACCCGCTGCCCGCCCCGGTGCCCCACCCTTCGAGCCGGTTGCGGAAGCCCTTGCGGGAGGTCGAGTCCCAGGGCGCCGTGTCGTAGACGGGGTCGGCGAGCGCCCCGTCCAGGTCGCGCTTCGTCGGCAGCGCGATCGGGGCGGCCGGGTGGCCGAGGTCCCGGGTGAGGTACGGCTCGTCGGTGATTCCCTCCTTGATCTTCCAGTGGCCCGCCGCGTAGGCGAACGGCCCGGTCGTCACCTGGTGGTCGGAGCGCCGCCCGGTGCCGCCGAGCAGGTCCTTCGTCCAGGGCAGCGCGGTCGCCGAGCGGTCCCGCGTCCAGTCCCAGTAGGGCACGGTCACCGAGGAGTCGACCCGGCGCAGCGCCCGCTCCAGGTCCAGCAGGAACTGCCGGTGCCAGGGCAGGAAGGAGGGCGCCATGTGCGCCGAGCGCAGTCCGTACTCCCCGTCGGGCACGAAGAACTCGATGTGGATGCGCACGAACTCGTCGTACTCGCCCCGCCGTTTGATCTCCAGGAGCGCCGCCACGAACCGTCGCTTCTCGGCGGCGGTGAGGGTGCTGACGTCCTTACGCGTGTACGCCATGGTCTCCCCCCATGGGCATGTCCATCGTGCCGTCCGCCTCACTCAGTTCGCTGCCGGGGCTCAGCTCGTCGACGGCGGCGCGGGTCGCCTCCAGGGCGGTGGGATACGAGCGGTAGTGGTCGACCATGCTCAGCCAGGTGCCGTCGGCGCGCCGCATCAGATGCAGTGGCCGGCCGTCCACCGTCACCTGCCAGCCGTCCGTCAGCACACCCTGGATACGACGGCCCCGGTAGGTCTCGTCGAAGGCGGTGTCCCCGGGATCCTCACCGGAGCGGGTGGGCCGGGAGGCCGCGACGACGGGCACGAGCGCCACGGCGAGCAGGGCACCGAACGCCCCGCGCACCGCCTCCCGCCGCGTCCCGCGCACCGACCCGGTTCTCACCGGACTCAGCGACTCCCCGCCCACCGGTGCTCCGCCGACGCTCACGCTCATGACCCAACTCCCTCGTCCGTTCCGACCGTTCGAGGGGGCTAACCGTCCGACCCCCCGCACGGTCACCGTCCGAAGCACCCGGGCAGGCGAAAGGGCCCGGGTCGCACCACCCGGGCCCTGCCCTACGGACTTGGCGCTACGGCCTAGAGGCCGGCCCCCGTGACCAGGTCCGCCCCCGGCACGGTCTGCAGGACCGGTGCCAGGACGCCCACCTGGGGCACCTTCAGGTCCGGGAGGCCGAAGTTGTCGGGGTTGGGCGGGGTCAGCGGGACGTCCAGGGCGAGGCCCGGGGCCAGCGTGCGCAGGTCGGAGGCGGGCGTGCTGACACCGACGTGGTCGAAGCCGTCACCGAGGACGTGCGGCACCGGTGCGCGCAGGCCGATGCCGGGAAGGCCGCCGTGGACCGGGAGTTGGGGCAGTACCCGCTCGGGGATGAGCCGGCCCTCGACGTACCGCGGACCCTCGGGCGTGCCCGGCATGGGAACCGGCACCTCTCCGCCCAGGTGGGGGAGTTCCATGCCGAGGGCGCTCTCCGCGCCCTCCAGCGGCACGGGCACGGGAACCGTGCCGAGGGCGGCGGCGGGGGTCGCGGTGGCGGCGCCGGCCGCGGCCGCCACGGCCGTGATGACGGCGGCGATGGTTCCTCGGGTGGTCGACTTCATTTCGAGTACGGTCCCTTTCGGAATTCGGAGGCTCTGCATGCTGAGGGCTCTGGGTCTGCCCGGGTAACGAGGCCGGGAAGGACAACAGTTCAAGATTCCCCCGACTGCCGCAGTAATCAGCTTTTCCCGAATTCCCAAAGTCCCACCAGCGGGACGGAATCCGCGGTGTTCCCGCCCGCTGTCCGGTGGTCAGCCGCGCAGGCTGCGGGCGGGCAGGAGGACGTGGGCGGCGGAGTTCAGGGTCTCCTCGGAGCCGGCGAACGCGGCCAGCGCCTCGGGGGTGACGGGCTTGCCGGGCTCGGCCTCGGGCCACGGGCGGGTGGTGAACACGAGGTAGGCGAAGCCGCGTTCACCGACCGCCGCGAGCCACTCGGGCGGCGGCACGCACTGGGCGTTGAGCTGCGGCATGTTCAGGACGGCCTGCCCGGACTCGATGAGCATGGTGACCGGCAGGCTGGGCCGGGTGGCGCCGTCGACGATGGTCCCGCCGACCGGGAGTCCGTTGTCGGTCAGCAGTCGCTCCACGGCGGCGGTGGCGGCCTCGGGGCCGTCCGCGGCGTCGCCCAGGGTGTAGGCGAGGAGGTAGGGCATGTCCCCGTCGGGGGCCTCGCCGCTCCACGCCAGGACGACGAGGGTGCCGAGGTCGGCGACGCGGAAAGGGCGCGTTTCGCTTGAGGTTGAGGTCACCGCGCGACCTTATCGACGGGCCGGAAGGCCGCCTGCCGCGTTCTCACCCGTCCGGCCGATGGCACGGCCGCCCCGCCACACGAACGAGGGACGCCTCTCGACGCCCCTCGAACACCGCCGGAGAGACTCAGCTCTGCAGGGGCAGACCGCCGAGCAGCGGGTTGTGCTGGTTCAGCGCGGCGGCCGCACCCTTGACGGTGCTGAGCGCGGAGTTCTTGTTCTCGGTGTCGAGCGCGTCCGACTGGTGCTGCAGCGGCATCACGTCCGCGGGCTGGAGCTGACCACTGGTGAGGGTGTTGACGGCGCCGGTGAGGCTGGTGGGCGTCACGTCGGTGGGGCCGTAGGCGAACGCGGGCGCGGCGGCACCGGCGAGGGCGACGGATCCGGCAACGACAGCGGCAGCCTTCAGGGACTTCATCGTGTTCCTTTCTTCGGCAACTCATGTCACCAGAGGGAAATCTGTCGCCGTGTGTAACGAGTTCCGGCCGGGGCGGAAACCCCGTGCGCGGAAAGATTCCGCTGCCCACTCGAATGCGGTGTGTGTCTCATCGGCGTTTCCCATCCTCATATGAAAGGACCGTGCAACCGAAAAGGCCGTTGGGCCGCTCCCGGAAAGGGAGCGGCCCAACGGCCTTTCCACGACCGCTCGCGTCACGCCCCCGGCACCGCCGGAAGCGAGGACGTGGACGGCAGGCTCGGCGCGGGCAGACCGCCGCCCAGCAGCGTGGCCGCGACCGCGTTGACCAGACCCGTCACCACACCGGTGAGCGCCGGGACGACCTGGCTGACATCGCCCGAGGTGACGGCGGTGAGCAGCGAGGCGACCGCTTTCTGCAGGGCTGCGAGGGTGTCACCGACGACGTCGGCGGGCGCCTTGGCCTTGGAGTCGTCGCCGCTCTTCGGGACCGCGGGCAGCGCGGGCAGGGCCGACGTCGCGGGAAGAGCCGAAGTCGCCGGTACCGCCGGAGCGGCCGGCACGGCGGCGGTGATCTTGGCGACGGCCTCGTTGACGGCGTCGACGAGCTTCTGCGCCTGGTCGGCGGAGAGCTGTCCGTTGTCGGCCTTGAGGACCTGGTTGAGCAGGTCGGTGACCGGGGTGAGCACGCTGCCGATGTCGCCCAGGCCCTTGACCTGGGTGAGCAGCGCGTCAGCGTTGGGGACCGGCGCGCTCGACGTCGCGCGGACGTGCTCACGCGCCGAGTCGTTGTCGGCCGCGACGGCCGCGGGGCCGGCGATTCCGATCAGGACGGTGGCACAGAGCACGGAGGACGCGATGCGCCGTGCGGGCAGACCACGCATGGGGTGTTCCTTTCGGTGGTGCTTCGGATCTTGAGCCCACCGTGAAAGCGCTCACCACCGTCTGCAACCGGTACCGACCATTCGGCGCAACACCACCGCCCCCCAACGCCGACCGGCCGTCCCCCCGTGGAGGAACCACGGGAGAACGGCCGGCCGGAGGGATGCGCGGACGTCAGTCGTTGACGCACTGGTTGCCGAACGCGGGGTTCAGCAGGCCGATCACGTTGATCGTGTTGCCGCAGACGTTCACCGGGATGTGAATCGGAACCTGGACGACGTTGCCCGACAGCACGCCCGGGGAGTTGGCGGCGACGCCGTGCGCGTCGCTGTCGGCGGCGGCGATGCCGGCGGTGCCCGCCATGGCGGCGGCGGCAACGGAGGTCAGGACCAGGCCCTTCGCGATACGCGACATGGAGAGGTGCTCCTTGGGGTTGAAACAAACATCCGGGCGGGGATGCCCGGCGCTGTGTCAACGCGCGACACAGACGGGGGTTGTGCGGCCAATGGAGTGATGTCCCACAGGGCTGAACTTCACCATTCCGACACACTTGTCACGTTTCGCCGGATTAATTCAGATAGCTACTAGAGTTGCGCATCTCCCGAAGTACCCCTATAGCCAGCAAATCGCATATAGGGGCCGTGCTTCTCGAAAGGGCACCGCCGGTCATGCGCAATTCCCTGGGTCCGCTGCTGCGCCGGGCGTCGACGGGCACTCTCGCCCTCGCCTCGATCTGGGCCCCGGCCGCCGACGCGTCCGCCCCGCCCGCCGCCGAGGCGGAGCGCCTCCCCCTCACCCTGCGCTATCAGGCACTCCAGCACGGCGGCGTCGTCCGCGCGGCCAACACCTCCATCAGTTGCCGTACGGACTCGGCCGCCTGCCCGGCCGTACGCGAGGGGGGAGACGCGGTCAACGGCGACTTCGACATGTTCTACGTCGACGTCGACGGCGACCCGAACACCTACAACTCCTCCCGCGCGGAGGTCCGGTTGCCCGAGGGTGCCCGGGCCACCTACGCGCGCCTGTACTGGGGCGGCAACCTCCGGGTGGGCGAGCAGAAGCCGCCCAGGGACAACGGGCGGGTGCTGATCGCGGAGCCCGGCGGGGAGTACAGGACGGTGCTCGCGGACACGGTCGTCGGGCACCGGGTGGCGAGCGGCGCGGACGCGTTCCAGGCCTCGGCGGACGTGACGAAGCTGGTCCGGGAGAGCGGTTCGGGCCTGTACACCGTGGCCCAGGTCAACACGGCGATGGGGAGGTCGGCGGCCGGCGCCTGGGGCGGCTGGACGCTCGTCGTGGCGTACGAGAAACCGCAGGAGCCGCTGCGCCGACTGGAGCTGTGGGACGGCTTCGACGCGCTGAACTCCCGCACCGGCGCGGAGATCAGGCTGCGCGGGCTGCGCACGCCCGCGCACGCCGGGGGACACGCGGGCGTGGTGGCGTACAACGGGGATCGCGGTCGGAGCGGAGATTCGCTCACCCTCTCGACCAGTCGTACGAACGCCACCCCGCTCGGCGACGGCGCCAATCCCCCTGACGACGTGCTGAACTCCACGATCAGCGACCCGGGGGCGGCGCCCTCGGAGCGTGCGCCCGCGTATGCGAACA
This sequence comes from Streptomyces sp. NPDC005492, assembly GCF_040605995.1. Taxonomy (NCBI): domain Bacteria; kingdom Bacillati; phylum Actinomycetota; class Actinomycetes; order Kitasatosporales; family Streptomycetaceae; genus Streptomyces; species Streptomyces sp. NPDC005492. The sequence continues at coordinate 154,974 of NZ_JBEXDX010000013.1, read as the reverse complement.
CCCTCGGCTACGACTCCGATGTGTTCGATCTCGGGAAGGCGCTGCGGTCCGGCGGTGACCAGGTGGCCTTCCGGCTCGTTTCCCAGCGGGACGCGGCGTGGTTCGGGGCGCTCTTCGTCGCCGTCGACGCCCAGCAGTGAGGCGCGTTCCCGCCCGCAGTCCCGAGCGCCGTCCGTGAGCGAGGAAACCGCGCAATGCACCAGCCAGCAACCGTCCCCCGGCCACGGGTCCTGCACCTCGCCCAGCCGGTGGACGGCGGAGTCGCCCGGGTCGTCACGGATCTGACGCGGGCTCAGCTCGCGGCCGGCCTGGACGTCACGGTCGCCTGCCCCGACAGCGCCCTCGCGGACGGCCTGCGGGCACTCGGCGCCGACGTACGGACCTGGGAGGCGACCCGGTCGCCGGGTCCGGCGCTCGTCTCCGAGGTACGGCGGCTCGCCCGGGTGGTCGAAGAGGTGCGGCCCGATCTGGTGCACGCGCACAGCGCGAAGGCCGGTCTGGCCGGGCGGCTCGCCGTACGGGGGCGGATCCCGACCGTGTTCCAGCCGCACGCCTGGTCGTTCGAGGCGGTCGGCGGGGTCACCGCCACGCTCGCCGCGAACTGGGAGCGGTGGGGCGCGCGGTGGGCCACGCGGACGGTGTGCGTGAGCGAGGCGGAGCGTGCCACCGGGCTGCGGGCCGGCGTCCGGGGCCGCTGGAGCGTGATCCCCAACGGCATCGACGCCGAGCGTTTCCACCCGGCCGCCGTGGACACCGTACGGGCCGGGATCGAGCACCTCGCCGGGGTCGATCCGGCGGCGCCGCTGGTGGTGTGCGTGGGGCGGCTGTGCCGGCAGAAGGGCCAGGACGTCCTGCTGTCGGCGTGGGACGCGGTGCTCCGGCGGGTGCCGAAGGCGCGGCTCGTGCTCGTCGGCGACGGGCCCGACCAGGCCGCACTGCGCCAACTCGCCCCGGAATCCGTGCTGTTCGCGGGATCCGTCACCGATCCCGTGCCCTGGTACCAGGCCGCTGACCTGGTGGTCCTGCCCTCGCGCTGGGAGGGCATGGCGCTGGCCCCGCTGGAGGCGATGGCCTGCGCACGGCCCGTCGTCGTCTCCGATGTCGCCGGCGCCCGCGAGAGCCTGCCCCCCGGTCTCGCCCCCCGCTGTCTTGTCCCGGCCGAGAACCCGGCGGCGCTGTCCGGTGCCGTCACCGAGCTGCTGCTCGACCCGCTGCTGCGTGAGTCCGTCGGCCACCAGGGGCGCCGGTACGTCCTGACCACGCACGACGTGCGGCACACCGCCGAAGCGGTCGCGGGGGTCTATCGCGAACTGCTCGGCGGCAAACCCGTCGTGCCCACCGAGTGCAGGGAGTCCATCCACTCGTGACTGCGGAAAGCACCGTCCCCTCCCCCGGCGGACAGCCACGGGACCACGGGTACTCGACCGTCTCGGTCATCCCCCGGCGCACCGGCGACGGTTTCCGGTTCCCGGTCCGCCGGCCACCGGCACGGCCGGCCTCACCACTGCCGCTGCTCGGCGCCGACCTCGCCGCCGCCCTGCTGGGCGCCCTCGCGCTGACCGGCGGCCTGCACCGGCCGCTGCCGGCGGCACTACTGATCGCCGGGTCGATACTGCTGCGCCCGCACCTGCCCCGGGCCGTACCGCGCGTCCTCGACGAACTGCCCGCCGTCTGCGGGCGGATCGCGGTCGCCTGGCTCGCCCTCGGCACGATCACGGCGGCCTACGCGCCCGACCGCGCGCTGTCCGCGCGCACCCTGCTCCTGGGCTTCGCCCTTCAGACGGCCGCCAGTTGCGTGGCCCGCGGCGCGGTGCACCAGCGCCGCCGCAAGGCCCTGCTGACCCGACCGCGCACCGCACTGGTCATCGGCCCGGCGACGACCGCACAGCGCGTGGCGGCGGCGATCCTGCGCCACCCGGGGTGCGGGGTCGAGCCGATCGGCATCGTCGCCGACCGCCCCGACGGCACCGAGGGCCTGCCCGTGCTGACCACCGGCGAGGAGGTCGAGCGCGCCCTCATCCAGAACGGCGTACGGGCCGTCCTCACCGTCCATCCCTCCGTACGGTCCGAACGCGGGCCGCTGCTACGGGCGTTGGCCGAGTCGGGCTGCACGGTCTGGGAGGTCGACGCAGACTCGCCCTCGTACGAGATGCGCGACCAGCTCGCCGGATTCGCCTGTCGGCGACTGGAGTTGGGCTCCCGCAGACGCGGCAGCGCCGGCAAGCGGGCGCTGGACGTCCTGGCGTCCGGCATCCTGCTCCTCCTGGTCAGCCCGCTACTGCTGGTGTGCGCGGCGGTGCTCCGGATCACCGACGGACCCGGGGTCGTCTTCCGCCAGGAGCGCATCGGCAAGGACGGGCGCCCCTTCACCCTGCTCAAGTTCCGCACCCACCGCCCGGTCGACGAGCACGAGGCGGCGACCCGCTGGAGTGTCGCGGGCGAGCACCAGATGGGCCGCTTCTGCCGGTTCCTGCGGCAGACCTCGCTGGACGAACTGCTCCAGCTCTGGAACGTCTTCCGGGGCGACATGAGCCTGGTCGGCCCCCGGCCCGAACGCCCTTATTTCGTCGCCGAGTTCAGCCAGACCTACCCCGGCTACGCGGCCCGCCACCGGATGCAGACCGGCATCACCGGTCTCGCCCAGATCCACGGGCTGCGCGGCGACACCTCGATCGAGGACCGCTGCCGGTTCGACAACGCGTACATCGACAACTGGTCGCTGTGGCAGGACATCTGCATCCTGGCCCGCACGGTGACCGCGCTCGTACGTCCGACCGGGAGCTGAGCCGTGAACCACCGCCTGCGCACGTTCGCCCCCGTCCTGCCGGTCATCGCCGTGATCGCCCTGCTCGGTCTGCCGCTGGCCCCGGGCGAGGGAGGCGCCGGTCCGGCCGACGCGGCCTCCGGGCTCGTCGTGCTGTACTGCGGGATCCGGCTGCTGCGCGACCGACGCCGACCCCTGACCCCAACTGCCATGGTAGTCATGGGACTTCCGGTGCTCGGCCTGTCGATCGCGGCGATGGGCGCGTCCTCGCCGGGCGCCGGTCTCAGCGGCCTCGGCCGCTACCTCCAGATCTTCGTACTGGTCCCGGCCGCCGTCGTGCTGCTGATCCGCGACCGGCGCGACTTCTGCCTGCTGGCCTGGTCGTTCGTCGCACTCGCCGTCTGGCAGGGGGCGATCGGCGTCCAGCAGTACGTCACCGGGACCGGCGCCTCGTACCAGGGCGAGGACATCCGCGCGGTGGGCACCTTCGGACCGACGGACGTGATGGGCATGGCGACGGTCGTGTCCTTCGGACTGATCTGCGCGCTGGCCCTCGCCCTGGGCCGAACCGACGTACGCCAAAGGGCAGTTGCCGCCGCGTGCGCCTTCGCCCTCCTCCTCCCCCTCGCCCTGTCCTTCAGCCGCGGCGCCTGGATCGCGACAGCCGCCACCTGCGCCGTACAACTGGCGCTGGCCGGACTGCGGCGCGCGCTGAAGGTGGCCGCGGCCGTGACGGCGGCCGGCGTGGTCCTGGTCGGCGGCTTCGGGGTCGGTACGGCGATGCTCCAGGAGCGGATCAGCAGCATCACCCAAGTCACCGACGCCCCCGACCAGTCGGTGACCGACCGCTACACGATGTGGGCGGCGGCCACCGCCATGTGGCGTGAACACCCGCTGACCGGCGTCGGGTTGAAGGGCTTCCCCGAACACCGCGACGGCAACGCCTCGTTGGCCCTGTCCTCCGGCAGCGACACCGAGGGCGCGGGCGCCGCGTTCCTCAAGCAGCCGCTGCTCTCCCCGCACAACATGTACCTCCTGGTCCTCAGCGAACAGGGCCTGATCGGCCTGCTCACCCTCGCCGGTGGCTGGCTGGCCCTGCTGGTCCGCGCACTGCGCGGCCTGTTCCGCGTCCACCGCTCCGGCCAACCCGGCCTCGACTGCGCGCTCGTCTCCTGCGGCCTGCTGTTCTGGCAGTTGGTCGACTTCGCCTACGCCGACATCGGCGGCCCGTCCACGGTCCTGACGGCGGTGGTCTTCGGGGTGGCGGCGTGGTGGTCACTGGTGGGAGCAGACGGGGAGGGCCGACAGCTGGCACCAACTCCGGTACGCACGCCGGTCGAAGGGGCCCTGGCTCAATGACGGCAACTCCTCAAACGCAGCCTGACAGCAACACCGCAAAGGGGCGCGGGGAACTGCGCGCCCAGCATCAACAAGCCCGCACCCACTCAACGCCCCTCCCCAGCACCCCCCAAGAACCCCCGACAACAGAATCCCGCCGCTTCCTCGCCAAGGCGGCCCTCATCACCGCCGCCCTCTCCATCACCGGCTCCCTGCTGGGCCTCGTGCGCGACCAAGCCCTCGCCACCCTCTTCGGCGCCGGCAGCGAGACGGACGCCTTCCTCGTCGCCTGGACCGTCCCGGAGTTCGCCGCCACCCTGCTGATCGAGGACGGCCTGGCGTTCGCCCTGATCCCGGCGTTCAGCATGGCGCTGGCCCGCCGCGCGCAGGGCACCCCCGGCGACCCGGTCCGCGCACTGGTCGCGAACACCCTGCCCCGCCTGGCCCTGGCGTTCATCGCGGTGTCGGCGCTGCTCATCGCGACGGCCCCCTACCTGGTCGAGGCCCTCGCCCCCGGCCTCCCCCACCCCGCCCTCGCCATCGACTGCACCCGCCTCACCGCGACCTGCGTCCTGAGCTTCGGACTCGCCGGGTACTGCAGCGCCGCGCTCCGTGCCCACCGTCGTTTCGTGGCACCGGCGGCGATCTACGTGGCGTACAACATCGGGATCATCGCGGGGATGTTCACCTTCGGCGGCCACTGGGGCGTACGGTCGGCGGCGCTGGGCGTGGCCGCGGGTGGCTTCCTGATGGTGTTGACCCAACTGCCCGCGCTGGTACGCCAGTTGAGGAGTCACGCACCCACCGCCCCGGAAGCCGTCACCGACGCCCCCGAGACCCCCCGCCCGATGAACTTCACGCTGATGGCCACCGTGCTGCTCTTCGCACTCTGCCGCCAGTCGCAGGTCCTCATCGAGCGCTTCCTCGCCTCCCACCTCCCGGCCGGCGCCATCTCGCATCTGAACTACGCGCAGAAGGTCGCCCAGATGCCGATGGTGCTCTCGCTGATGCTGTGCACGGTCACCTTCCCGGTGGTCGCGCGGGCGCTCGCCGAGGGCGACACCGAGAAGGCGCGCGACCGGGTGGAGCGGGACCTCGCGCTCGCCGCGTGTCTGGTGCTGCTGGGCGCCGCCACGGTGATCGCCTGCGCCCCGCAGATCATCGAACTCCTCTTCCAGCGGGGTGCGTTCACCGCCCACGACACCGCGGCCACGGCCGACGTGATGCGTGTGTACGCCCTCGGGCTGCTCGGCCAGACCCTGGTCGGCGTCCTGGTCCGCTCCTACTTCTCGGCGGGCCGGCCGACCTGGTACCCGGTCGGCGCGATGGTCGCCGGCATCGTCGTGACCTCCTGGATCGGCGCCTGGACGGTCGACTTCTGGGGAGTCATCGGCATCGCGATCGCGAACGCCATCGGCATCACCGTCACCGCCGTACTGCTGCTGTGCGGCAGTGGCCCGCGCAGTGTCCCGATCCGCACCCGGCAGGTCCTGATCGAGCTGAGCCGGCCGGTGCGCGCGGCGGCGGTGGCCACGATCGCCGGGGCGTTCGCCGCCCGCGCGACGCCCTCACCGCTGCTCGGTCTCGCCGTCGGCTGCACCACCGTCACCGTCGTCTTCGCCCTGCTCGGCTGGGCCCTGGGCGCCCAGGGCTTCGCACCCGCACTGGAATCCGTACGCTCCGTCACACGAAGGCTCTCGCATGGCCGCTCCCGTTGAGTCCCCCACCACCGGCAGTCGCGTCACGGGCCCGGTCCCGTGGGTCGCGATGTACCACTCCGTCGGCGACTGCTCCGACGACCCCTACCGCATCACCGTCACCCCGGACCGGCTGGAACAGCAGTTGCGCTGGCTGAGCCGACGCGGTCTGCGGGGCGTGTCCATGGCCGAGCTGCTGGCCGCCCGCGCCCGTGGCGAGGGCCACGGTCTGGTCGGCCTGACCTTCGACGACGGCTACGCCGACTTCGTCACCAACGCCCTTCCCCTGCTGGCCCGTTGGAACTTCGGCGCCACCCTCTTCGTCCTCCCCGGCAGGCTCGGCGGTGACAACGCCTGGGACCCGCTGGGCCCGCGCAAACCACTCCTCACCGCCGACGGCATCCGGCAGGCCGCCGCCGAGGGCGTGGAGATCGGCTCGCACGGCCTGACCCACGTCGACCTGACCAAGGCGGACGACACCGTCCTGAAGGCCGAGGTCGCCGACAGCCGCTCCCGGCTCCAGGAACTCCTCAACTCCCCGGTCGACGGCTTCTGTTACCCCTACGGCACGATCGACGCCCGAGCCGTCGACGCCGTACGCGCCGCCGGATACACCTACGCCTGCGCCATCGACCCCGGCGATCTCAACGGCCAACACGCCTTCCCCCGCGTCCACATCGGCCAGAACGACACCGCCGTACGCCTCTTCCTCAAGTACCGGCTGCACCGCCTGCGCCGCCGCCCGGTGGAGGGCCTCGCGTGAAGGCCCTCCACATCATCACCGGGCTCGGTGTCGGCGGAGCCGAGCAGCAACTGCGGCTGCTGCTACGGCACTTGCCGGTCCACTGCGATGTCGTGACGCTCACCAACCCGGGCGCGGTCGCCGACGGGCTCACGGCCGACGGGGTGCGCGTGATCCACCTCGGCATGACCGGCAACCGCGACCTCGCCGCCCTCCCCCGCCTGGTCCGCATCATCCGCACCGGCGGCTACGACCTCGTCCACACCCACCTCTACCGCGCCTGCGTCTACGGCCGTCTCGCCGCCCGAATCGCGGGCGTGAAGGCGGTCGTCGCCACCGAACACTCCCTGGGCGACTCGCAGATGGAGGGCCGCAGGCTCAGCGCCGGGGTCCGCGCCCTGTACCTCGCCAGCGAACGCCTCGGCCGGTCCACGGTCGCCGTGTCCCCCACGGTCGCCGAACGCCTGAAGCGGTGGGGCGTGCCGGGCCCGCGCATCGAGGTCGTCCCGAACGGCATCGACCTGGACCGCTTCCGCTTCGACCCGGTCCAGCGACTGCGCACCCGCCAACGCCTGGGCCTGCCCGAGGGTGCGTACGTCGTGGGCGGCATCGGCCGACTCGCGGCAGGCAAACGCTTCGACGTCCTGATCCGCGCCCTCACCCAACTCCCCTCCGACTACTGGCTGTTGCTGGTCGGCGGCGGCCCCGAGGAGAACCTGCTGCGCCGTACGGCCCACGACTGCGGGGTCGCCGACCGGGTGCTGTTCACCGGCGAACGCCCCTATGTGCCGGACGGCTCACCGGGCCCCGACCTGCCCTCCCTCACCGCCGCCATGGACCTGCTGGCCTCACCGTGCCCCGAGGAGGCCTTCGGCCTGGCGGTCGTGGAAGGACTCGCGGCCGGGCTGCCCGTGCTCTACGCCTCCTGTCCCGCCGTAGAGGACCTCCCCCCGCACGCCGCTGCCGACGCCCGGCGCGTCGAGGGCGGCCCCGAGGCCTTCGCCCGCGCGCTGGCGGCGGCCCGCGCCCAGGGCCCGCGCCCGCGCACCGCCCCGGACGCCGCCCACCACTACTGCATCACCCGCAGCGCCGCCCACCTCATGGACGTGTACGCGGCCGCGGTCTCCACCTCGTCGCCGTCCCCCGCACCCCAGGGAGCCAGTTCCTCATGACCGAGAACCGACAGCACCGCCCCCTCGCCCGCGCCAGGACCTTCCCCGCCTGGACCCTCCTCGCGGCCGGCGCCCTGACCGGCGGCCTGCTCGGCGGGGTCTACGGCATCGCCAAGGCGCCGACGTACACGGCCACCAGCTACGTCATCGCCGTACCGACCGACAAGGCCGACTCCGCGACCGCGCTCGGCTTCGCGCAGGCCTACGGCCGGGTCGCCACGCAGCTCGCGGTGCTCGGGGACGCGCAGGTGTGGGCGGGCGTGCCGGTGAAGACGCTCCAGTCGAGCGTGCAGACGGCGACCTCGCCGGACGCGCCGATGGTCGCCGTCACCGCCGTCTCCTCCCGCGCCGACCTCGCCGCCGACATGGCGAACGCCGTGACCCGTTCGCTGACCGTGCACGCCAACGACTCGAAGGACTCCACCCACGTCGAACTCCAGACCTTCGCCCGCGCCGTCAAGCCGGCCTCGCCCTCCTCGGCCTCGGCCGCGGTGACCGGTCTGGTCGGCGCGAGCGCGGGCGGTCTGCTCGGCGGCCTGCTGCTGCTCGTACGACCGCGCCGGACCGCCGAGGAGACGAGCCGCCCCGCCTCCGTGCCCAGCCCGGCCACCGCGGCCGACGTCCTGTGACACCGGTGTACTCGACCCACCTCGTCACCGACGCCCAGGAGTTCGCCGAACTGGCCCCGTCCTGGGGCCGGTTGTACCAGAAGTGCGGCGCGGCCACCCCGTTCCAGAGCCACGCCTGGCTGCACTCCTGGTGGCTGTCCTACGGCAGAACAGGCCGTCTGCGCCTGCTCGTTGTCCGCGACGACCGCGAACTCGTCGCCGCCGCACCCCTGATGCTCGTACGGCGCCCGGTGCCCGCGCTGGTCCCGCTCGGCGGCGCGATCTCCGACTACGGCGACGTCCTGCTCGACGACGAGCACGGGGACCCGGCAGTCGCCGCGCTCACCGAGGGTCTCGCGTCCGCAGCCCGCACCGCGCTGATCGACTTCCGCGAGGTACGCCCCGGCGGCGCGGTCGAGCGCGTCTACGACCACTGGCGCGGCCCGCGCCGCCGCGTGCACGACTCGCTGTGCCTGGAGCTGCCCGCCGTCCCCATGTCCGAGCTGGTCGCGCGGCTCCCGTCCTCCAAGGCCCAGCGGGTCCGCGCCAAACTCCGCAAACTGACCGCGCTCGGCGTTGAGCGTCATGTCGTACGACCGGACCAGGTGGACGGAGCGCTGCGGCGGCTGCTGGAGTTGCACCAACTCCAGTGGCAGGGACGGAAAGTGACGTCCGAACACCTCCAGACCCGGTTCTGTGAGCATCTCGTGCGCTCGGTCGGGCCGATGGTCCGCTCCGGGGACGCCGTCGTCACCGAGTTCCGGCTCGACGAGGACGTGGTCGCCGTGGACCTCACCCTGCTGTCTCGGCGGCTCGCGGGCGGTTATCTCTACGGCGCGCATCCGCGGCTTCGGGAGCGGAAGGCGGACGTGGCGGTGATGCTGCTCGACGCGTGCGCCGAGCACACCGGCGCGGACGGGCCCCGCACCCTCAGCCTGCTGCGCGGCGACGAGCCGTACAAGCATCACTGGCGGCCCGAACCGGTCGTCAACCAGCGGCTGTTGCTGGCCCGGCGGCGCACGGCACCGCTGATGTCGGCGGTCGTCTGCGATGTCGCCGCGCGCCGGCGGGGCAAGGCGTTACTGCGGAAGTGGAGGGAGCGCGGTGGCGACGGACCCTGAGCGGCCCGCCGCCACCTCCGGTTCAGCGGTCGCGCTGCCACCAGTCGAGCTTCACGCACAGCTTCCCGCCGAGCCAGTACTCCACCCAGCCGCCCAGCTCCACCGGCGAGCAGTTGGCCGGGTGCGTCGGGGTGGGCTTGGGCGTCGGAGTGGGAGTAATGGTGGGAGCGGGCGGTGTGGTGGGTTCGGTCGGCTTGCTGGGCTCCGTGGTCGGCTCCTCCGTGCGGCCGAAGAGGACCGAGCGGTAGATCTTCGACGACTTCGGGTTCTCGGAGCACTGCCACACCCCGTGCGGGCAGTAGTCGGTGACCGTGTTGTACAGCGGCTTGTGCTCGTCCATCCAGGCGAGCATGCGCTTCATGTACTCCGCGTTGTCACCGTTGCGGAAGAGTCCCCATTCAGGATAGGAAATGGGCTTGCCGTGGGATTTGGCGAAGTCCACGTGTTCCTGGAGTCCGTAGGGCTCTTTCACCTGCTCGTCGAAGGTCAGCCCGGAAGGCTGGTCGTACGAATCCATTCCGACGATGTCGACCGTGTCGTCCCCCGGATAGCACTGCGTCCAGGGAACGGCGTCCCGGCCGCGGCTCGGAGTGAAGTCGAACCGGAATTTCTGGCCCGGCACCGAGCGCATCGTGGTGACGATCCTGTTCCAGTACTTCTTCCAGGCCTCCGGGTCCGGCCCGCAGCGAGAGGTGTACGTGGTGCCGTTCATCTCCCAGCCGAGCACGATCACCGTGTCCGGCACCTTGAGGTCGACCAGCCGCTGGGCCAGGGCCTTGAAGTGCTGATCGAACTGGCCGGCCGCGCCCTGCTGGAGCAGCCGCCGCACCTGGTCGTCGGAGACACCGTCCTCGTTGTGCTCCTGCATCGGCACGTTGAGGACGAGCGTCCGGTCGGACTTCTCGGTGCGCCAGTCCGCCCATACGTCGAGGAGGCCGGGGGCGCCCTCGATGTCGCTCCAGTGGTTGCCGGGCAGATAGGTGTGGCCGACGCGCAGTTCGGCGCCGCCCAGCCAACTGCTCAGCGCCGCCATCCGGGCCACGCCACGAGCACCGGAGTCGAGGAAGGCACCGAAGGCGGGGCCGGGCGTCTTCACCGGCTCCGGTCCCCCCGCCCCCGCCGCGAACCCGGGACCCGACGCAAGTGCCGCCGACGCGGCGACCGTCGCCGCGACGAATGCCAGCCGTCCGATCCGGGACGGTCGCTGCTGTGGGGCCATGCCTGCTCCTCTCTCCACTCTCGTGCTCTGTTCCGTCGTGCCGTTCCTTCTTCGCTTTTCCTTCTACTGACACTCAGTCATATGAATATGAATTACGCCACCGCCGTTACGGCTTCCGAGTTCCCCTATCGCCCGCACGGGTGAACCGACCGAAGGAAAACAGTCCGTGTCGCTGCTCGACATCCGTGTCCCCGCAGTTCTGTTGCGGATCGACCGGAATCCCTTTCACCACGGAACGCTGGGGGCCGTGCGCTCGCTCGGCAGGGCGGGAGTGGAGGTGCATGTGGTCGCCGATTCCGCCGGAAGTCCCGTACGCAGCTCCCGCTTTGTCTGCCAGATGCATCCCCCGCCGTCACCCGGCGCGACTCCCGGCGAGATCGCCGGCACGCTCCGGCGGGTGGCCGCCCGCATCGCGCGTCCCGCCGTACTGATCCCGATGGACGATGCGAGCGCCATCGCGGTCGGCAGGCTGGGGGACGAACTCGCCCCCTCCTACCTGCTGCCGCAACAGCCCGGCGCGCTGCCCGAACGCGTCGCCGACAAGGCGGAACTGGCCGCCGTATGCGCGAGCGCGGACATCCCGCACCCGGTGACGCTGATCCCGGAGAGCCCGGCACAGGCCGCGAGCGCCGCCTGGCAACTGGGGCTGCCAGTGGTCGCGAAGTGGAGCCGGCCCTGGCTGGTGCCGGCCGGGACCGGGCTGCGCAGCACGGTGGTGGTGCACAGCGCGCAGGACGCGCGCGAGCTGTATCTGCGCGCCGAGGAGGCGGGCAGCCAACTGCTGTTGCAGGCGTTCCTGCCGTCCGGGCCCGACCGCGACTGGTTCTTCCACGGGTACGCCGACCGTTCCGGTGCCGTGCGCGGCGGCGGGCCCGGCCGCAAGCAGCGGGCCTGGCCGCGCGGCGCGGGTCTGACGGCGGTGGGCCGCTGGACGCCCAACCCGCAGGTGCAGGCCCTCTCCGAACGCCTCACCGCACAACTCGGCTACCGCGGCATCTTCGACCTCGACTTCCGCCGCTGCGGCTCGACCGGCCGCTACCACCTGCTCGACTTCAACCCGCGGCCCGGCGCCCAGTTCCGGCTCTTCGCCGACAGCGCCGGCCTGGACGTCGTCCGCGCGCTGCACCTGGACCTGACCCACCGTCCGCTGCCGGAGGGGGTGCCACGGCCTGGGCGGTCGTTCGTGGTGGAGAACTACGCGCCGCTCAGCGCGCTGCGCCCGGCGCCCGGCGGACGCGAGCTGGCCTGGTACGCGCCGGACGACCGGGCGCCGGGCCGGGCGATGTGGGGACTGTGGGCCGGGCATGTGCTGCGCAAGCTGCGGGAGCGGCTGGGCGGAGCGAGTGCCGCGCACACGGACACGCGGGTGGCGCGGCAGGCGGGCGCGAGCCCTCTCTACGAGACCGCCGAGACCGCCGAGCCCGTCGAACTCGTCGAGCCCGCTGAGCAGGCCGAGTTGAGCACATTGAGCAAGTTGACCGAGTTGACCGATGACGAGAAAGCGAGCAGTTGCTGATGTACGACCTGCTGGTGGTGGGCGCGGGCCCGTACGGCCTGTCCATCGCGTCCCACGCCGCGGCCGCCGGGCTGAACCTGCGCGTCTTCGGCCGGCCGATGGCGTCCTGGCGCGACCACATGCCCCGGGGCATGTTCCTCAAGTCGGAGCCCTGGGCCTCCAACCTGTCTGATCCCGAAGGGCGTTGGCCGCTCGACGTGTACTGCGCGGGCCAGGGCGTGGAGGCCCGGCACGGGGAGCCGATCCCGGTCGAGATGTTCGCCTCGTACGGTCTGTGGTTCGCGCGGAACGCCGTGCCCGAGGTGGACGAGCGGACGGTGGAGCGGATCGCGCCGGTGCCCGGCGGCTTCGAGGCGGTGACCGACGACGGCACGGTCGTGCACGCCCGTACCGTCGCGCTCGCGGTCGGTGTCATGCCGTTCGTCGAAATCCCCTCCGCGCTGCGGGGGTTGGACCGCTCCCTCGTCTCGCACAGCAGTCACCACAGCACGCTGGACGACTTCCGCGGCAAGGACGTCACGGTGATCGGCGGCGGCCAGGCGGCCCTGGAGACGGCGGCACTGCTGGCCGAACAGGGCACGCGGGTACAGGTGTTGGCCCGGGCCGAGGAGCTGTGCTGGAACGATGTGCCGCCGGCCTGGAAGCGCCCGTGGTGGCAGTCGGCCCGTTCCCCGCACAGCGGTCTGGGCCCCGGCTGGCGCAACTGGTTCTACTCCGAGCGCCCCGACCTCTTCCGCCGTCTCCCGGAGTCGACCCGGGCCGGGATCGCGGCCAACGCCCTTGGTCCCGCGGGTGCTTGGTGGGTACGGGACCGGTTCGAACCGGCGGTGGAGGTGCTGCTCGGCCACGAGGTCGCGGCGGCGGACGCGGTGCCGGGCGGGGTACGTCTGGAGGCGGTGGGCCGAGGGGGCGGGACACGGTCGGTGGAGACCGAACACGTCATCGCGGCCACGGGATTCAAGGCGACGACCGGCCGACTCGGGCTGCTTTCCAGCGAGTTGAGGGGATCGCTGGCCACGGTGGGCGACGGTTCCCCCGCGGTCGGCCGGGACTTCGAGTCCTCGCACCCGGGCCTCTTCATGGCGGGCCTGGTGACGGCCTCGGGCTTCGGTCCGGCGATGCGCTTCGTGCACGGCGCCACGTTCACCGCGGGCGCGCTGGTGCGGGGAGTCGGGCGCCGGCTGCGCTCGGAACCGCGCGGCGGGATGGTCCAGGCACCGGGGCGGCGGGGCACGCCGGCCTTCGTACGACGCTGAGGGCTTGTGCGGTGCGGGTGTGCCGGGCGGTGACGTCCGGCACCCCGTGTGCATTACCTACGGGACGCGGCTCGTCCTCGTCGATAGAGAATCGTGCCACCCGCGATCAGCGCGGCACTGACGGCGGAGGTGGCCAGCATGGCCTCACTGCCGGTGTGCGCCAGGACGGGCGGCGGGGTGTAGCTCCCACCGGCGGGCGGAGGCATGTGGTCCCCACCGCTCGGAGGTTGGGTGTGGTCTCCACCCGGCGGGGGCGGGGTGTGGTCGCCGCCGGTGGGCGGCGGGGTGTAATGCCCACCGCTCGGAGGCGGAGTGTGGTCCCCACCCGTGGGGGGAGGCGTGTGATGCCCACCCGTCGGAGGCGGAGTGTGGTGCCCCCCGCTCGGAGGCGGAGTGTGGTCGCCGCCCGTGGGGGGAGGCGGCGTGTGATCCCCACCCGTCGGAGGCGGGGTGTCGTGTCCACCGGTGGGCGGAGGCGTGTGATGCCCGCCGGTCGGTGGTGGGGTGTGGTGCCCGCCACCCGGAGGCGGGGTGTGGTGGTGCCCACCCATGGGCGGCGGCGTGTGGTCGCAGTCCTTGGGAGGCGGGCTGTGGTGATGGTGGTGGTGGTGTTCGCCACCGGTCGGAGGCATGTGCGGAGGCGCATGCGAGGGTGGCGGAGGCGTCTCGTGGTCCTCGGAGCCGTAACCGGAGTGGTCCCCGGACCCGTAGCCCGAGTGATCCCCGGACCCGTAGCCCGAGTGATCTCCCGACCCGTAGCCCGAGTGGTCTCCCGACCCGTAGCCCGAGTGACCCCCAGAGTCGTAACCGGAGTGATCCCTAAAGCCGTGGCCGGAGTGGTGCCCCGACCCGTACCCCGAATCGCCCCCGGAGCCGTAGCCCGAGTCGTCGTCGGAGTCTCCGAACGAGTCGTCGTACGCCTGCTCGGCCCACCGGTGGTGTCCGGTGTGCTCGCTGTGCCGGTGCGATTCCTTGCCGCCGGCGCAGGAGTTGCCGAACGTCGGGTTGAGCCCGGCCGCGCCGTCGACGGAGTTGCCGCACGCATTGACCGGTGCGTCGACCGGGACCTCAAGACTGTTGCCGGACAGGATGCCCGGTGAGCCTGTGGCAGCTCCGCCGGTGAACGAGTCGGCCACGGCGGGGCTGCCGCACAGGGACAGAATGCCTGTCGCGGCGGCGGCCGCGACCATTCCCTTACCCAGGGTCTGTCGCAATCTCGTTGTCTTCTCTGCTTGAAGAGGTGGGAAAAAAAGCCGGCCCTGGGACGGAAACGTGTCCAGGGCCGGCCGTGACACAGCCGGAACGGCTGGTGTGTTACATCGTCAGTCGTTGGCGCACACGTTGCCGAACGCCGGGTTCAGCAGGCCGATCACGTCGATCGAGTTGCCGCACACGTTGACGGGGATGTGCACGGGAACCTGGACCACGTTGCCCGAGAGGACACCCGGCGAACCGATGGCGGCACCCTCGGCACCGGCGTCGGCGAAGGCCGGGGCAGCCATGCCGAGGGCCATGATCGCACCAGCGACAACAGCAGCGCTCTTCTTCATGAACGTTCCCTTCTCTGCGGTCATGCCCTATGACGGCCGAAACCGAGCGAGCACAGCTTGGGCGGCTCGCACCATGACCTGCAGCCTGTAAAACGAGGGATAGACACCGGAAGAAACTGAAGAACGCGCGCCGCCTGACAATTCACTCGATCGTCCGCACTGAATTGACGCGATGGCCGCACTGATGCAGAAACGCTTCTCTTCAAGGGAAGACAGCTTTTTCAAGCAAACCGGGCGACCCGCGCGGAAAGGTCCGGCGGGCCGCCCGGTTCACTCGGGGGCGTACGGTCAGCTACCCACGGCGCCGTTGCCCGAGAGGACCGGGATGTTGTCCAGGAGGTGCGACAGCGGCTCGTCGCCCTTCGCCTGGGTCGAGTTCTCCGTGCACTGCTGGTTCTGCGGGGCCGACAGGATCGGCACGTCCTGCAGGACGGTGACCGGCACCAGGATGCCCACGAGGGAAGCCGCGTTCACCTTGACCGGCAGGCCGACACAGAGCTTGTTCAGGTCGCCCTGGGCGAGCGAGAGCTGGGGGCTCAGGTCGCCCTTGGTCCTGGCGTTGCCGTAGGCCTGCTCGGCACCGTTCCCGTTCGCCGTGGTGACGCCGTTGTCGTTGCCGATGGCCAGCGCCTGCGGGGCGGCCGTCGCCGAGACGCCGACGACGGAAGCCGCGACAGCCGTCGCAGCCATTGCCTTCTTGAGCATTTCTGCGGTCCTTTCCTGGCAGAGACACAATTCCTGCTCCCCCATCAACAGGGGTCTGCGGAATTGGTTCCGTGGCTTCACCCGGTTGGATTCATCTGGGCCATTGGAGTGAATGGGAGCAACCATGCGGCCGGGCGCCAGTTGTTCAGGTCGCTCCGGTGGACGGGGTTACTCCAGAAGGGATCATGAAGTGATCAAGAAGGTTATGGCTGCTGCGGCTGTCGCCGCTTCCGTCGTCGGAGCCTCGGCTGCCGTCGCCACCCCGGCGATGGCGATCGGTAACGACAACGGCGTCACCACCGCCAACGGCAACGGCTCCGAGCAGGTCTACGGCAACCAGGCCACGTACGGCAGCATGAGCCCGCAGATGGCGCTCGTCCAGGGCTCGCTCAACAAGCCCTGCATCGGCCTGCCGGTCAAGGCGAACCTGGCCTCGCTGGTCGGCCTGGTGCCGATCACCGTCCTCCAGGACGTGCCGATCCTCTCCGCGCCGCAGAACCAGCAGTGCACGGAGAACTCGACCCAGGCGAAGGGCGACGAGCCCCTGTCGCACATCCTGGACAACATCCCGGTCCTCTCGGGCAACGGCGCCGCGGGAAGCTGATTCGCGGACTCGCACGACGGGCCGCCGAATTGCCGGCGGCCCGTCGGTTTATGTGCGGGCGGATCCGCCCGCGCCGGTAACCCCTCCGTCGTCCACGGAGTTCACGACCGGCACATTGCTCCATTCGGGGCAAAAGCCGCAACCAAACCAGTCACCACCCGGTTGATCATCACGCGGCTCCGCAACGGGAGTCCGTCCTCCGAAAGGGATAGAACATGAAGAAGCTGTGGGCGACCGCGGCTGTTGCCGCCTCCATCGCCGGTGTCTCCGCCGTCGCCACCCCGGCGATGGCGATCGGCAACGACGACGGCGTCACCACCGCCAACGGCAACGGCTCCGAGCAGAAGTACGGCAACCAGGAGACCAAGGGCGACATGAGCCCCCAGCTCTCCCTCGTCCAGGGCTCGCTGAACAAGCCCTGTGTCGGCCTGCCGGTCAAGGCCAACCTGGCCTCGCTCATCGGCCTGGTGCCGATCACCGTCCTCCAGGACGTGCCGATCCTCTCCGCGCCGCAGAACCAGCAGTGCACCGAGAACTCCACCCAGGCCAAGGGCGACGAGCCGCTGTCGCACATCCTGGACAACATCCCGGTCCTGTCGGGCAACGGCGCTGCGGGTAGCTGACCCCACCAGCACCACGAGAGCGGGCCGCCGAGGACTTCGGCGGCCCGCTCTCGCATGAGGTGGCGCTACTTCGCGTAGAGGGCCTCGATGTCGTCCGCGTAGGCCGCCGTCACCACATGCCGCTTGAGTTTCAGGGACGGGGTCAGCAGGCCGTTCTCCTCGGTGAACTCGCCCTCGACCAGGGCGAAGGCGCGGATCGACTCGGCTCGGGAGACCGCCTGGTTGGCGTGGTCGACGGCCCTCTGGACGTAGGCCCGCAGGCTCGGGTCCCGCACGAGGTCGGCGAGCGGGGTGTCCGCGGGGAGCCCCCGGACCGACAGCCAGTGGGCGAGAGCCTCGGGGTCGAGGGTGATCAGGGCGGCCACGAAGGGGAGGTTGTCGCCGACGACCAGGCACTGGCCGACCGGGGCGCGGCTGCGCAGCCGGTCCTCCAGGACCGCCGGGGAGACGTTCTTGCCGCCGTTGGTGACGAGGATGTCCTTCTTGCGGCCGGTGATGGTGAGATAGCCGTCCTCGTCGAGCGCGCCCAGGTCCCCCGTCGCGAACCACTCCTCCCGCAGTACGGCGTCGGTGGCCGCCGGGTTGTTCCAGTACGCGCCGAAGACCACCCCGCCCTTGACGAACACCTCGCCGTCGTCGGCGATACGGATCGCGGTGCCGGGCACCGGGAGGCCGACCGTGCCGGGGCGGGGCCTGAGCGGCGGGACGATGGTGGCGGCGGCGGTCGTCTCGGTGAGGCCGTAGCCCTCGTAGACGATGATCCCGGCGGCGGAGAAGAAGAGGTTGAGGTCGCGGTCGAGCGGGGAGCCGCCGCTGATGGCGTACCGCAGCCGGCCGCCGAGTTCCTTGCGGATACGGCGGTACACCAGCAGGTCGTACAGGGCCCACGCGGCGTAGAGGCCGGGGCCGGGGCCCTTGCCGGTGCCGAGGAACTTGTTGAGGTAGGCCTCGCCGAAGCGGACGGCGGTGCGGTCGGCGCGGTCGAAGGAGGCGGCGCGGCCGATCTTCTCGGCGGTCGCGCGGCCGGTGTCGTGGATCTTCTCGAAGAGGTAGGGCACGCCGACCAGGAAGGTGGGCCTGAACTCCCGTAGCGCGGGCCGGAGTTCGTCGGGCTTGATGCTCGGGCAGTGGCCGATCTCGATGCGGGCCATCAGGCAGGCGATCTGCAGGGTGCGGCCCATGATGTGCGCGAGCGGGAGGAAGAGGAGTGTCGAGGCGACCTGGCCGGTGACCTCGGTGAAGAGGGGGTGCAGCAACTCGACCGTGTTGGCCGCCTCCGCGTGCAGGTTGGCGTGGGTGAGGACGCAGCCCTTGGGGCGTCCGGTGGTGCCGGAGGTGTAGCAGATCGTCGCGATCGTGTCGGGGGTGAGGCAGGCGCGGCGCTTGGCGACCTCCTCGTCGGGGATGTCCGCGCCCAGGGCCCCGAGTTCGGCCATGGCTCCGGCGTCCAGCCGCCAGACGCGCGGGAGTTGGGGATGGCGGCCGGTGCCCTTGGCGACCGTGTCGGCGTCCTCGGCGGTCTCCGTGACGACGAGGCGGGCGCCCGAGTCCCGGACGATCCACTCCACTTGCTCGGCGGACGAGGTGGCGTAGATCGGTACGGTCTGGCCGCCGGCCGCCCAGATCGCGAAGTCCAGGACCGTCCACTCGTAGCGGGTACGGGACATGACCGCGACCCGGCCGCCCGGTTCGAGGCCCGCCGCCATCAACCCCTTTGCGGTGGCGGTGACTTCGCGGGCAAAGGCGGCCGCCGTCACGGGCTGCCAGGTGCCGTCCTGTTCGCGGCGGAGGACCACGGTGTCGGGGGCCTCGGCCGCGTTGGTGAACGGCAGGTCGGCGGTGCTGCCGGTGGTCGGACGCGGGGCGAGCGGCAGCGTGCTCGCCTCCCGTACGACGCCCCGCTCGTCCCTGGTGAGTTCGACCCGGGTGCGGGCCGCCAGGTCGGTGCGCTGCCGCGCCCGCTTCAGGTCCTTGCGTACGCCCATGACGACTGCTCCCGGTCGACGTCGACGGTGACGGTGACTGGGGCGTCAACTTACTCGCAAGTAGGGGAAGGTCAATGGGGTCGGCCGAGTCGGTTCCGGTTCGGTCGGACTCAGTTGGATTCAGTCGGGTTCAGTTCATACGGCTTGCCTCGTCGATCGCCTCGGCGAGTCGGCGTACGTCCTTGTCCTCGGTCCTGGTCGCCAACGCGTGGGCCTGGGTGGCCAGTTCGTCCAGTCCGGGTTCGCCGGGCAGGTCGGTCGAGCGGAGGGAGTCGGCGAAGTAGGCGGCCACCGCGGTGACTTGGAAGGTGTTCGGGGCGCCGCTCAGGGAGTCGTGCAGGGCGTCGGTCTCCAACTGGCCCGATTCCTCGTGCGGGGCGCGGGTGTCGGGGTCGAGCCAGCGGACGCTCGCGGTGGCGAGGTGGCCGTCGGCGCCGGGCCTGGTGCGGACGGCGTAGAGGGCGGTCACGGTGTGGCCGGGGCCGACCTCGCCGCCGTCGACCTTGTCGTCGCGGAAGTCGTCGTCGGCGACCTTGCGGTCCTCGTAGCCGATGAGGCGGAACCGCACGACCGTCTCGGGGTCGAAGGCGACCTGGGCCTTGGCGTCGCGGGCCGTGAGGTCGATGTTCTGCGGGAGTTGGTCGACGAACACCTTGCGGGCGTCGGCGTCGTTCGAGACGTACGCGGTGTGGCCGTCGCCCTTGTCGGCGAGTTGTTCCATCAGGGCGTCGCCGTAGTCGCTGCCGACGCCGACGCCGAAGAGGGTGATGCCGTGCTCGCGCCGTTCGTCCGCGATGCGTTCGAGGATCGAATCGGCGTTGGTGTCACCGGTGTTGGCGAGGCCGTCGGAGATGAGGACGACTCGGTTGGTGGCGCCCTCACGCAGGCCCTCGGTGGCGGTGGCGTAGCCGGTCTCGACGCCGGCGCCGAGGTTGGTCGAGGACTGGGTCTCCAGTTCGTCGATGGCCGTGTGGACCTTGCCGCGGTGGCCGTCGAGGCGGGTCATCGGCAGGACGGTCTCGGCCTCGTCGCTGAAGGTGACGAGCGCGACCGAGTCGTCGTCGCGCAGCCGGTCGGTCATCTCGTCGAGGGACTTCTTGGCGAGGTCCAGGCGGCCCGTCTCGGCCATGGAGCCGGAGACGTCGATGACGAACGTGAGGGCGGCGGGCGGGCGTTCGACGCTGTCCTCGGCGGTGCGGGTGGCGAGGCCGACGCGGACGAGGGACCAGTCGGTGTCGTCGGTGCGGGCGCCGTCGACGGTGACCGTGAAGCCGTTGCCGTCGGGGCGGTCGTAGTCCTGCCGGAAGCTGTTGACGAATTCCTCGGGGCGGATCGTCGACGGGTCGGGCATCCGGCCGTCGGCGAGGGCTCGGCGCGCGTAGCCGTAGGAGGCGGTGTCCACGTCGAGGGCGAAGGTGGAGAGGTAGTCGGGGGACGGGGCGATCTCGTCGGCGGAGCTGCCTTTCCGCTCCCCGTCCTGTTCTCCGCCGGAGGTGACGGCCGGGGCGGGGGCCGGGAAGCCGGTGCGGTTCGCCCCGTCCGAGCTGCTGGAGTGGCTGCCGCCGCCCGCGCCGCAGCCGGTGAGCAGCAGGCCGCCCGCGGCGGTGAGCGCGAGCAGGGCGGCACGCAGGCGGCGGGTGCGGTGGCGCGAGCGCGTCTCCCGCCACTCGCCCGGGTGTGTTCCGTGGGTTTCCATCTGCGGTGCCCCCTCGGTCCGTTGACGTCGGCTTCTGCGACTGTGACGGCGGAGGGGGCCGGAATGTGCGCTACGGGGAGTTGCGGAAGAGTCTCGAAGGTGTCGCGATCATGGCCGGTCGAGACCGGTGGGAGATCCTCCGGTGACCTAGGACACGATGTCCTTGCGGGCGAAACCCCGGAAGGCCAGGGCGAACAGCACCAGGGCGTAGGTAACGGAGACCGCTGTGCCCTGGATCATGCCGGACCACTCGGGATGGGGTTGTACGGCGTCCGCCCAGGCGAACTGCCAGTGCGCGGGCAGGAAGTCGCGCCAGTGGCCGAGGGCCGTGACGGCGTCCAGGACATTGCCGACGATGGTGAGGCCGACCGCGCCGCCGACCGCTCCCAGGGGCGCGTCGGTCTTGGTCGAGAGCCAGAACGCGAGCCCCGCGGTGACCAGTTGGGACACGAAGATGAACGCCACGACCACCAGCAGGCGTTGCGCCGCCGTGCCCGCGCCGATCGCTCCGCCGGTGGGCAGCTCCAGCGGGCCCCAGCCGTAGGCGGCGGTGCCGACGGCCAGGGCGACGAGCGGGAGCAGGACCATCGCGGCGAGGCTGAGCGTGAGTCCGACCACGAGCTTGGACCACAGGAGGCGGGCCCTCGGCACGGGTGCCGCCAGCAGGTAGCGCAGGGAGGACCAGCTCGCCTCGGAGGCGACCGTGTCCCCGCAGAACAGGGCGACCGGGACGACCAGGAGGAAGCCCGCCGACACGAACAGGTTCACCGCGGCGAAGTTGGCGCCGGACGAGGTGGCCGTGTCCATCAGCGTCACCTGGGAATTGCGGTCGCCCGGGGTGCCGCCGATCGCGAAGGCGGCCACCAGCACGAAGGGCAGCGCGGCGAGGATGCCGCCCATGATCAGCGTGCGGCGCCGCTTCAACTGCCGGACCAGCTCGACCCTCAGGGGCAGGGTGCGGCCGGCCCGGTAGCCGGAGGCCACCTCGACGGGCTCGGCGAGCGTGCTCATGCGGAACCTCCGATCAGGGTGAGGAAGGCGTCTTCCAGTCGGCGGTGGGGGCCGACCGAGGAGACGGGGACTTCGAGTCGTACGAGTTCCACGAGGAGCCGGGCGGCGGTGGCGGAGCCGTGGGTGGGGGGCGGGGACGCCGGGTCCTCTGCGGATGCCTCCGCGTCGAGCGCGGCGTCGGAGGGCTCGGCGAGCGCGATGCCGGACGCCTCGGTCGTGGCGGCGGCGACCGCACCGGTGTGCGTATTCGCCCCGTCCGCCAGGGAGTTGGCGGTCACCAACTCGTCGGCGGGAGCCAGCCTCAGCAGCAGGCCGCCCTCCGCGCGTGTCACCGACTCCACGTCCGGGAGGGCCGCGATCTTTTCCACCAGGGGGTCGGTGACGTCGGTCGCCAGGCCTACGAGGAGGGTGTCGCCGGAGCCGGTGATCTCGGCGACCGGGCCTGCCTGGACGAGGCGGCCGCGGTCCATGACCACGAGGTGGGTGCAGGACTGCTCGACCTCGGCGAGGAGGTGGCTGGAGACTATGACCGTGCGGCCGGCCGCCGCGTAGCGGATCATCACCTCGCGCATCTCGCGGATCTGGGGCGGGTCGAGGCCGTTGGTCGGTTCGTCGAGGATGAGGAGGTCGGGGAGGCCGAGCATGGCCTGGGCGATGGCGAGGCGCTGGCGCATGCCCTGGGAGTAGGTGCGGACCGCGCGGGCGAGCGCGTCGCCGAGGCCCGCGATCTCCAGGGCCTCCTCCAGGTGGGCGTCCTGCGGCGGCCGTCCCGTCGCCTGCCAGTACAGCTCCAGGTTCTCGCGGCCCGAGAGGTGCGGGAGGAAGCCCGCGCCCTCGACGAACGCGCCGACCCGGGACAGGACGGGCGCGCCCGGGCGGATCGCGTGGCCGAAGACCCTGGTCTCGCCGGCGTCCGGTGTGATCAGGCCCATCAGCATGCGCAGGGTGGTCGTCTTGCCCGCGCCGTTCGGACCCAGCAGGCCGAGCACCTGGCCCTTCTCGACGCGGAAGGACAGGTCCCGTACCGCGTACCGGTCCGCCGACTTCGCGTACCGCTTGCTCAAGTCGGTGATCTGGAGCGGGACTTCGGCCAGCCCGGGGTCGGGGGGTGTCGAGGCCGTACGCCTGCGGCCGGTCAGCAGCAGCACCAGGGCGAGGGCCGCGCCGGCCATCGGGAGCCACCACACCCAGGACGGCAGTGCCGCCGCCGCGGTGGTGACGCCGGCGGCCGTCGGCACCTTGAGGTCGCCCTTCAGGGTGACGGTGTACGTCGCCGGGGCCGCCGGGGAGGCGTAGCCGAGGTCCGTCGAGGCGAGGACCAGGCGGAGGTGGTGGCCGCTCTGGACGTCGTGGTCGATGGCCGGGAGGGTGATCGCGACGTCCTTGCCGGCCTGGGCGCCGTCGACCCTGAGGGGGGTCACGAGCTGGGAGGGGAGCACCTGTTGGGTGCCGCCCGGGCCGACGTCGTAGACCTTGGCGAAGAGGACGGCGGTGGTGTCGGTCGACTTGACGTGGACGGTGACCGTCGGCGATCCCGTGATGCGGAGGTCTCTGGTGAGGGGGGCCGAGTTGAAGGCCGCGTACTGGCCGGGGAAGTCCAGGGAGACGCCGACGCCCAGCGCGGACAGTTGGGACAGGCCGCCGCTGCCGCCGAGGCCCGGCAGGGCGGAGATCGCTGGCGGGCTGGCCCCGGCCGGGTTGACGAAGCTCTGCTCGCGGCGGCCGGTCAGGGCGATCGAGCGCGGGTCGCTCTCCAGGCCGGGGTAGACGCTGCCGCTGGCGCCGCGCAGCAGGGCCGCGCCGTCCGTGGAGTCGACGCCTCCGGTGCGGGTGACGCGGAAGGCGGGGCCGGTGTCGGTGTTCTCGTCGTCCTTCAGGTACCGGTCGAACCACGAGGTCACGCGCGCCTGTACGCGGCTCGTCTCCATGTCGCCGCCGTCATGGCCGCCCGCGATCCAGTCGACGTCCACCGGGGCGCCGTTCGCCCGGATCGCCTTCGCGGCCGCGTCGGCCTGGCCGAGCGGGAAGAGGGAGTCGGTCTGGCCCTGGAGGAGCAGTGTCGGCACGTTGATGTGCGCGGCGACGGCCGAGGGGGAGCGGGCCTCCAGGAGGGCGCGGGCTGCCGCGTCCGGCTTGCCGGACTCGGCGACCCGGTCGTACATCGCGCACAACTGGGGCTCGAACTTGGCGCAGCCGCCACCGGAGTTGATGAAGATGCCGGTCCAGAGCTTCTTGAAGACGCCGTTCGGGAACAGCGCGTCGGCGAGGTTCCAGTACGTGATCGCCGGGGCGATGGCGTCCACCCGGCCGTCGTACCCGGCGGCCAGCAGGGAGATCGCTCCGCCGTAGGAGGCGCCCGCCACTCCCACGCGCGGGTCGCCCGGTTTGTCGAGCTGGACGTCCGGCTGCTTCGCCAGCCAGTCGATCAGCTTCGATACGTCCTTGACCTCGCCGGACGGGTCGTTCAGCCCGATCTTGCCGGTGGACTTCCCGAAGCCGCGCGCCGACCAGGTCAGCACCGCGTATCCGTCCCGGGCCAGGTCCTGGGCCTCTTTGCGGACGTCGGCCTTGCTGCCGCCGAAGCCGTGCGCCAGGAGGACGGCGGGGCGGCGGCCGGTGGTGCCGGAGGTGAAGTACGAGGTGTCGAGGCGCACTCCGTCCACGGCCATGACCCGGTCGGCGCGGTGCACCTTCGGTGTGTTGTCGGAGGCCACGGCCGCCGTCCAGGTGCCGGCGCCGGCGAGCACGGCTACGGCGGCCGTGGCGGCCAGCCATCGCCGGGGGCGTCGCAGCGGCAGTCGAAGATCCATGCGTTCAACGGTACGGGGCGTCGCTGACAGTTGGGGCAGACCCTGGGGTGAACCGGAGTTCCATCACGTACCGCGTCTGGTGTACGGCCAGTAGCTCGGAGGATTGGAGGCCTCGGCCCTCCGGGGCCTTGGCCTCCTCCAGGCCCTAGTTCTCCTCCGGGATCGAGACCAGCCAGCGCGTCTCCCTGTGCGGGCGCAGGTAGAACGCCCAGTAGAGGGTGGCCACGGCGACGATGCCACCCGTCCACAGCAGATAGCTCGTCTCCTGCTGGGTGAGGATGTACGCCAGGACGGCGATCAGCAGGATCGGCACCGCGGGCCACAGCGGCATGCGCCACGCGTGCGTGTGCCGGTGGTTTCCGCGCCGGGACAGCAGGGCGGCGACCGCGACCAGCAGGTACATGCCGGTCACCGAGACGCCTGTCACGCCGTACAGGGTGTCGAGGTTGACGAAGCAGAGGATCGCGCCGGGGACGCCGACGGCGAGGGTGGCGACCCAGGGGGAGCCGAAGCGGCCGAGCTTGGAGAAGACGGTGTTGACCGGCTCGGGCCAGGCCTTGTCGCGGGCGGAGGCGAACAGGACGCGGGAGTTCTGGATGACCATGACGATGCCGGCGTTGATGATCGCGAGGGCCACGCAGAGGCTGACGAAGGTGCCGACGGCG
The DNA here is from genome assembly GCF_040605995.1 of Streptomyces sp. NPDC005492. Taxonomy (NCBI): domain Bacteria; kingdom Bacillati; phylum Actinomycetota; class Actinomycetes; order Kitasatosporales; family Streptomycetaceae; genus Streptomyces; species Streptomyces sp. NPDC005492. Next base: position 129,892 of record NZ_JBEXDX010000013.1, on the reverse strand, counting down.
GAGTTGGACCAGGCGGTGACCATGCTGCTGATGTCGCCGCCGGTCAGCTCGGAGAGGTCGGACGCGCCCAGGGTGATCGCGACCACCGGGACCAGGATGATCACCGTGGAGATCGCGAGGGTGGCGAGGACCGTGCGGGCCACGTTGCGGCGCGGGTTCTCCAGTTCCTCGGAGAGATAGACCGCCGTCGAGAAGCCCTGGGTGACGAAGAGGGCGATCGCCAGGCCGGAGACGACCAGCATCGCCGTCACCGTGTCCGTGTGGCCGCCGGTGCCTGCGACCTGCATCGAGGTGAGGCTGCCGAGGCCGCGGTGGCTGTGCGTGAAGCCCAGGAGGGCCACGACTCCGGCCGCGATGACTTCGAGGACCAGGAAGACGCCGGTGATCCAGGCGTTGGCGCGCAGGTCCAGCAGGCCCGCGAGGGTGGCCAGGAGCATGACGCCCGCGCCGGTCATCGCCGGGTCGAGGTGGACGATCGGGGCGAGGTAGTCCGCGGTGCCCATCGCGATCACCGGCGGGACGATCATCACGACGAGGAGGGAGAGGACGAAGACGAGCCAGCCCGCGAGCCGGCCCGCCAGCGTCGACACCATGGCGTACTCGCCGCCCGCGCTGGGGATGAGGGTGCCCAGCTCCGAGTAGCAGAACGCCACGGCGATACAGAGGACGGAGCCGATCGCGATGGTGAGGGCGGTCGCGGTACCGAGCGAGCCGAACAGGTCGGGGACGACCACGAAGAGCGTGGAGGCGGGCGTCACGCACGAGAGCGTGAGAAGCGTGCCACCGACGATGCCGATGGAACGCTTGAGCTGCTGCGGGCCCTGGGGGCTGCCCGACGCCTCGGCGACGGCGGCCTCGGCGGTGGGGAGGGTGTCGGTCACGGGGCTGATGGAACAGTGACGGAAACCGTCACGTCAATGGGTGTTCACCTACGGAATCCGTAGATCGGATAGGTCAAGTAGGGCGCAATCGGTAGTTCGAGGCAGTGCGGGCCACGGTCCCGCTCCCTGCGGGAACCGCAGTCGGCGGGACGAAAAAAGTGGGGCCGTCCGCGATACGGACGGCCCCACCAGGTGCTGCGGATGACGCTCAGTGGTTGCGCGGGAATCCGAGGTCGACGCCGGTGGGGGCGTCGGCGGGGTCGGGCCAGCGGGTGGTGACGACCTTGCCGCGGGTGTAGAAGTGCGTGCCGTCGTTGCCGTAGATGTGGTGGTCGCCGAAGAGCGAGTCCTTCCAGCCACCGAAGGAGTGGTAGCCGACCGGGACCGGGATCGGCACGTTCACACCGACCATGCCCGCCTCGACCTCCATCTGGTAGCGGCGGGCCGCGCCGCCGTCCCGGGTGAAGATCGCGGTGCCGTTGCCGAACGGCGAGGCGTTGATCAGGGCCACGCCCTCGTCGTAGGTGTCCACCCGCAGCACGCACAGGACGGGGCCGAAGATCTCGTCCTGGTAGGCCTTCGCCGTGGTGGGCACCTTGTCGAGCAGGGAGATGCCGATCCAGTGGCCGTCCTCGAAGCCCTCCACGGTGTGGCCGGTGCCGTCCAGGACGACCTCGCAGCCCTCGGCCGCCGCGCCGGTGACGTAGGAGGCCACCTTGTCGCGGTGCACCTTCGTGATCAGCGGGCCCATCTCCGAGGTCGGGTCGTTGCCGGGACCGATCTTGATCTTCTCGGCGCGCTCGCGGATCTTCGCGACCAGCTCGTCGCCGATCGCACCGACCGCGACGACCGCCGAGATGGCCATGCAGCGCTCACCCGCCGACCCGTAGGCCGCGCTGACGGCGGCGTCGGCGGCCGCGTCCAGGTCCGCGTCCGGGAGGACCAGCATGTGGTTCTTGGCACCGCCCAGCGCCTGCACGCGCTTGTGGTTCGCGGAGGCGGTGGTGTGGATGTAGCGGGCGATCGGGGTGGATCCGACGAAGGAGACGGCCTTGACGTCCGGGTGTTCCAGGAGCCGGTCCACGGCCACCTTGTCACCGTGCACGACGTTGAACACACCGTCCGGCAGGCCGGCTTCCGCCAGCAGTTCGGCGATCTTCAACGACGCCGACGGGTCCTTCTCCGACGGCTTCAGCACGAACGTGTTGCCGGTCGCGATGGCGATCGGGAACATCCACATCGGCACCATCGCCGGGAAGTTGAACGGCGTGATGCCGGCCACGACACCCAGCGGCTGGCGGATGGAGGAGACGTCCACGCGGGACGCGACCTCGGTCGACAGTTCGCCCTTGAGCTGCACGCTGATCCCGCACGCCAGGTCGACGATCTCCAGACCGCGCGCGACCTCACCCAGCGCATCGGAGTGCACCTTGCCGTGCTCGGCGGTGATCAGCTCGGCGATCGCATCCCGGTTGGCGTCCAGGAGCGCACGGAACTTGAAGAGGATCGTCGTCCGCTTGGCGAGGGACGAGGTGCCCCAGGTCGCGTAGGCGTCCTTGGCCGCGGCGACCGCCGCGTCGACCTCGTCGACCGACGCGAAGGCGACCTTCGTGGTGACCGCGCCGGTCGCCGGGTCGGTGACCGGCCCGTAGTTGCCCGAGGCGCCTTCGACGGTCTTGCCGCCGATCCAGTGGTTGACGATCTTCGTCATGCCCAGATACTCCTTCACAGATGGCGGCGTCGGGTGGAGACGTGCCGTTCGTACAGCTCACGTGCCTTGACCGCCGACGATCGGGTCGCGGTCGCGGCCACAGGTACATCCCACCAGGCCTGCGCCGGGGGCGCGCCCGACACTGTGTCTGCGGTTTCGGTCTCCACGTAGACACATGTGGGAGTGTCGGCGTCCCGTGCCGCCGCGAGCGCCTCGCGCAGGTCACTGACCGTCTTGGCGCGCAGGACGCGCATACCTAGGCTGGCCGCGTTGGCGGCGAGGTCGACGGGCAGCGGGCGGCCGGTGTAGGTGCCGTCGTCGGCCTGGTGGCGGTAGGCGGTACCGAAGCGCTCGCCGCCCACCGACTCCGACAGACCGCCTATGGACGCGTACCCGTGGTTCTGTATCAGCACCACCTTGATCGCGATGCCCTCCTGGACGGCGGTCACGATCTCCGTCGGCATCATGAGGTACGTGCCGTCGCCGACCAGCGCCCACACGGGCCGGTCCGGGGCGGCCAGCTTCACGCCGATCGCGGCCGGGATCTCGTAGCCCATGCAGGAGTAGCCGTACTCCAGGTGGTACTGGTCGACCGACCGGGTTCGCCACAGCTTGTGCAGATCGCCGGGGAGCGAACCGGCCGCGTTGATGAGGATGTCCGACTCGTCGACGATCTCGTCCAGCGCGCCCAGCACTTGGGGCTGCGTCGGTCGTACGTCGGGCTCATCGGCCTCGTAGCAGGCGTCGACGCGCTGCTCCCAACGCTCCTTGTCCTCGCGGTACTCGGCGATGTACGAGGGCGTGACCCGGTACTCGTGCGGGCCCAACTCCCGTGCCAGCGCGGTCAGTCCGCTGCGGGCGTCCGCGATCAGCGGCTGACCGGCGAGCTTGTGGCCGTCGTAGGCGGCGATGTTGAGGTTGAGGAAGCGGACGCCGGGGCGTTCGAAGAGGGTGCCGGAGGCGGTGGTGAAGTCGGTGTAGCGGGTGCCGACGCCGATCACCAGGTCGGCCAGCCGGGCGAGTTCGTCGGCGGTGGCGGTGCCGGTGTGGCCGATGCCGCCGACGTCCTGCGGATGGTCATGGCGCAGGGAGCCCTTGCCGGCCTGCGTGGAGGCGACCGGGATGCCGGTGGCGGCGGCCAGTTCGGCGAGGGCGGCCTCGGCGCGGCTGTGGTGGACTCCGCCGCCCGCGACGATCAGCGGGCGCTCGGCGGCCCGAATCACCCTTACGGCTTCGGCGAGTTCGGCCGGGTCTGCGCCCGGTCGCCGTACGGCCCAGGTGCGTTCGGCGAAGAACTCGTCCGGCCAGTCGTACGCCTCGGCCTGCACGTCCTGCGGGAGCGCGAGGGTCACGGCGCCGGTCTCGACGGGGTCGGTGAGCACCCGCATGGCGTTCAGGGCGGCGGGGATCAGCGCCTCGGGCCGCGTGATCCGGTCGAAGTACTTCGACACCGGGCGCAGACAGTCGTTGACCGACACATCGCCCGCGTACGGGACTTCGAGCTGCTGGAGCACCGGGTCGGCGGGGCGGGTGGCGAAGGTGTCGCCGGGGAGGAGCAGCACCGGGAGGTGGTTGATCGTGGCGAGCGCGGCACCGGTGACGAGGTTGGTCGCACCCGGACCGATCGAGGTCGTGACGGCGTGCGCGGACAGCCGGTTCGACTGCCGCGCGTAGCCGACCGCCGCGTGCACCATGGACTGTTCGTTACGGCCCTGGTGGTAGGGCATGCCGTCGGCGTACTCGATGAGCGCCTGGCCGAGCCCGGCCACGTTGCCATGGCCGAAGATGCCCCAGGTCGCCTCGATCAACCGCCGCCGCACGCCGTCCCGTTCGGTGTACTGCGCGGACAGGAACCGTACGAGCGCCTGCGCGACCGTCAGCCTCGTCGTTGAGGTCATCGGTAACCCTCTGTGCTTTCTACGTGGTCCGTGAGGACGTCGGATCCGCCCTCATGGGAGGGGAATACGCGCCGACGGCCGGAACCGTTCGGGACCCCTCGGGTGCCGCTGCCGTGCTGTTCCACCGGAACCTCCGGCGCGGGGCCGTAGCGAGCGGGGAGTCGTCGCTCGCACTTCGCTCCTGCCAGGGCGAAGCGGCCTCCCGCGCCGGAGGCGATCTGAGCCCGGGCGTCACGGGGTGCGTGCGCGAGGCCGGTGGCCTCGGCGAACACACTTTCCTTGCCCGGGAGTTGGAACTCTTCGTCCGCAATTCGCACGGTACATCCACCGCCGAGCACAAGCACGGCGGTCGTCATCAGTCGGCCCTCACAGCAGGCCTACGGCGGTGTCGACGGCGGCGGCCACATCTCCGTCCGGCGGGTAGAGCAGCGAGCGGCCGACCACCAGGCCCCGGACGGTGGGGAGTTGGAGGGCGCCGCGCCACTTCTCGTAGGCGCCGTCCTGGTCGTCGCCGACCTCGCCGCCGAGAAGGACCGCCGGGAGCGTGGAGGTCTCCATGACCTGGGCCATGTCGTCCGGGTTCTCGGTGACGGGCAGCTTCAGCCAGGTGTAGGCCGAAGTGCCGCCCAGGCCGGACGCGATGGCGATCGACTTGGTGACGGCCTCGGCGGACAGATCGTTCCTCAGCTTCCCCTCGTCGGTGCGGCGGCTGATGAACGGCTCGACGAACAGCGGGAGTCGGCGGGCCGCCATGTCGTCGATCGCACGGGCGGTGGACTCCAGGGTGGTGAGGGAGCCCGGGTCGTCGTAGTCGACGCGCAGCAGCAGTTTGCCCGCGTCGAAGCGGAGCCGCTCGATGTCCTGGGCGCGGTGGCCGGTGAAGCGGTCGTCGAGTTCGAAGCGGGCGCCCTGGAGGCCACCGCGGTTCATCGAGCCCATGACGACCTTGCCGTCGAGGGCGCCGAGGAGGAGCAGGTCGTCCAGGATGTCGGCGGTGGCGAGGACGCCGTCGACACCGGGCCGGGACAGCGCGAGGCAGAGGCGTTCAAGCAGTTCGGCGCGGTTGGCCATGGCGAACCTGCGGTCGCCGACGCCGAGCGCCCCGCGGGCCGGGTGGTCGGCGGCGACGATCATCAGTCGGCCGGCCTCGTTGAGCAGCGGCCGACGGACCCGTCGGGCGGCGGCCTCGGCGATCGCCTCGGGGTGCCGGGTGCGGACCCGGACGAGCTCGGAGATGTCGACGCGGGGGCCGGTGCCGCCCTCGTGACCGGAGGGGCCCGGCAGACCGACGAGGCCGTCCCCGCCCTCGTGTTCGTGCTCGTGCTCGGCGCCCGCCACGCGGCCGGCCCTCACAGCACCGCTCCGGCTGCGATCGCGTCCTCGACCTCGGTGGCCGTGGGCATCGCGGAGGAGCACTCCAGGCGCGAGGCGACGATCGCCCCGGCCGCGTTGGCGTGCCGCATGATCTTCTCCAGGTCCCAGCCGGCCAGCAGACCGTGGCAGAGGGAGCCGCCGAAGGCGTCACCGGCGCCGAGTCCGTTGAGGACGTTCACGGGCAGCGGGGGCACCTCGGCCGACTCGCCGTCCCGGTTGACCGCGAGGACACCCTTGGGGCCCTGCTTGACGACGGCGAGTTCGACACCGGCGTCCAGCAACGCGCGGGCGGCGGCGTGCGGTTCGCGTACACCGGTGGCCACCTCGACCTCGTCGAGGTTGCCGACGGCAACGGTGGTGTGCCGCAGAGCCTCTTCGTAGAACGGGCGGGCCGCACTCGGATCGGCCCAGAACATCGGCCGCCAGTCGAGGTCGAAGACCGTCGTACCGGACTTGGCGCGGTGCGCGAGGGCCGCGAGCGTGGCCGTACGGCTGGGCTCCTCGCTCAGGCCGGTGCCGGTGATCCAGAAGATACGGGCCTCGTGGATCGCGTCCAGGTCGAGGTCGTGGGCGTCGATCTCCAGGTCCGGGGCCTTGGGCTGCCGGTAGAAGTACAGCGGGAAGTCGTCCGGCGGGAAGACCTCGCAGAAGGTGACCGGGGTCGGCAGTCCGGCGACCGGGGTGACCCAGCGGTCGTCGACGCCGAAGTCGCGCAGCGCCTCGTGCAGATAGGTGCCGAAGGGGTCGTCGCCGGTGCGCGTGATCACCGCCGTCTCGCGGCCCAGCCGGGCGGCGGCGACCGCGACGTTCGTCGCCGAGCCGCCGAGGAACTTCCCGAAGGTCGTCACCTGGGGCAGCGGCACGCCCGTCTGCAGCGGATAGAGGTCCACCCCTATCCGCCCCATGGTGATCAGGTCGTACGCCATCGGCTTCCCTTCGCGCCCGCGCGTCCGGGATCCCTGGGGCCCGGACGCGAAGCGGCTTCGTTTCGGCTCTCTCCGGTTTGTAGCCCTGCCCCCCGAGCCCTGTCAATGTTTTGTCCAGACATACGGACCAGACCTGGACACCTTCACGGTAAGGGCTTGCTCTCCGACGGGTCCGGATCGTCACGGCCCCACACCTCTATCGGGGCGCTACGACCCGTAGGACGATGGCCGGATGTCTGCTTCCGTGCGCGTCCGTAGCGGAGACGGGCCCGGCGGGTCCTGGGAGACCGTGCTCGGGTCGCCCCATCCCCGGCTGCGGCCCGGGGTGATCAGTTATCGCGGGATGCGGCTCGCCCTGGCGCGGCCCCGGGCCCGGCTGGAGGCGCCCATCGGGGCGGCGACGCTGCTGCTCGGGTTCGAGGGGTCCGTGCGGATCTCGCGGGTGGGGCGGGCGCCGGCGACCTTGGGGTCGGTGTTCTGCGGGCCTACGACCACCGCGGCGCTCGGTGAGCACAGCGGGCGGCTCGCGGCGGTCGAGGTGCTGCTGACGCCGTGGGCCGCGTTCACGCTGTTCGGTACGGCTCAGCACGAGCTGGCCGACCGGGTGGTGGACCCCGACGAACTGCCCCACGAACTCGACCGCCGCTGGGCCGGCATCGGTGAACTGGCCGCCGGGCTCGCCGCGTTGCCCACCTGGGCCGCCCGATTCGCCCTGCTGGACGATGTGTTCACCCGGTGGTCAGCGGCCGGGGTGCCGAGTTCGGCGCGGGTGGTGCGGGCCTGGTCGGAGCTGGTGCGGACCTGGGGCGCGACGCCGGTGCCCCGGCTGGCCGAGGAAGTGGGCTGGAGCGTACGGCAGTTGGAGAACCGCTTCCGGGAACAGATCGGGCTCGGCCCCAAGGTCGCGGCACGGGTGCTGAGGTTGCAGCGGGCCCGGCGGCTCCTCGCCTCCGGCCGGAGTCAGGCGGAGACGGCGGCGGTCTGCGGTTTCTACGACCAGGCGCATCTCAGCGGCGAGTTCAAGGCGATGACCGGGTGTACGCCGGGGCAGTTCACGGTGGCCAGGGTGGCTCCGCCGGGGGCGCGGAGCGGGATGCCGGCCGGGGACCGGATGACGGGCGAGGCGACGAGTCTGCTGCTCGCTCCCGGTCGCGGTGCGGATTTCTCCAAGACCCGCCGGGCGCGCTGATGCAGGCTGATCACCTGGCCCGGTGATCCCTGGGGATGCGCAGGCCTCCGGTGGGTCGTCGGGCCCGGGGGATGCGGGGAGCCGGTGGGCCGGGCCCGACGCAGCGGGTCCGGCCCACCATGCTGCGCACCCCACTTCGCGTGCGATGTCAACGCGCCGCGCCCGTACGCCAGCGTGCGCCTTTGCGTCACTTGTGTCACAAAAGCCCCCTCCGTGTCACACATGTCGCGTGTACGCGGGTCTTGCGTCACACCCGGTCCACAGCCGCTTCCCGATCCTCACTCTGTGTCGTTGACCGGGCAATGGCTCTGTGATCGCCAGCGCAGCGCACGGCTCCCCCGACGGCCGCCCCCGGCCGCCGCCGCGGCGCGCGCGGGGAGGTGCACTCATGACCGACCGACGGCTCTGGTCGTACAAGGAAATCGCGGCCCACATCAAGGTCCAGCCCGACACTGTCCGTTCCTACCGCAAGCACGGCCTGCTCCCCCCACCCGACCACGTGGAGAGCGGCAAGCCGTACTGGTACGCCGACACGGTCCGAGCGTGGGTCGCCTCCCGGCCGGGCAACCGGGGCCGTAGGGACGACTGAGCCGAGGGGGCGGAGACGCGGTGCCGGGGGTCCGGGGCCGCGTCGGTCGCTCGGGGCGCGGGTCAATTCGGTTGCCGGTAGTTGGGGGTCTACGGCCACACCCACCGGGCCCGGCGGGTGCGTCAGAAGGTCGGGGTCAGCTCCACGGCTCGATGACCGTCACCCCCGCTCCCGGCGCCGTCCCCATCGCGGCCAGGGCCGTCGGGGTCGCGTCCAGGGTGATCGTCGAGGTGGCGAGGAGGTCGGGGCGGAGTACTCCGGCGCGGACCAGTTCCAGCATGGGTGGGTAGGTGTGGGCCGCCATGCCGTGGCTGCCGAGGAGGTCCAGTTCCAGGGCGAGCGCGCGGGCCATGGGGACCGGGGTCGTGCCGGAGGGGGACGGGAGGAGGCCCACCTGGATGTGGCGGCCCCGGCGGCGGAGGCCGTTGATCGAGGCGGCGCAGGTCGTCGGTGAGCCCAGGGCGTCCAGGGACATGTGGGCGCCGCCGCCCGTCAGTTCGCGTACCGTCTGCGCCGTGTCCGGGACGGTCGCGCCGTTCACGCACTCCGCCGCCCCGAACTTCCGTGCCAGGTCCAGTGCTTGGGGCGAGACGTCGACGGCGACGACCCGGGCTCCCGAGGCCGCCGCGATCATCACCGCAGACAGACCGACTCCCCCGCAGCCGTGCACCGCGACCCACTCCCCCGCCGCGACCCGGCCCCGCTGCACCACCGCGCGGAACGCCGTGGCGAACCGGCAGCCGAGCGAGGCCGCCGTCGCGAAGGACATCTCCTGCGGTATCGCGACCAGGTTCACGTCGGCGTGGTCCAGCGCCACGTACTGGGCGAAGGAACCCCAGTGCGTGAAGCCGGGTTGGGTCTGCCGCTCGCACACCTGCTGGTCCCCGGCCGCGCAGGCCGCGCAGGTTCCGCAGGCGCACACGAACGGTACGGTGACGCGGTCGCCGGGGTGCCATCCCGTCACCCCGGCGCCCACCGCCTCCACGACACCGGCGAGTTCATGTCCCGGCACGTGGGGCAGCGTGATGTCGGGGTCGTGCCCCTGCCAGCCGTGCCAGTCACTGCGACAGAGGCCGGTGGCTTCGACGCGTACGACCACTCCGTGGGGGGCGGGTCGGGGGTCGGACACCTCACGGACCTCGGCCGGGTCACCGAACTGCTCGAAGACCACCGCTCGCATGTGTGCTCCCATCGTCGTCGCGGTCTGCGGGTCCATCGTGACCTCTCCCGCCCCTCACCAGGACTCGGCCACCTCCACCGACACCTGCCCCCCCACATCGTGGTGATGGCGACGACCCGGGAGAACCACGGGGGACGCGGGCGCAGCGCCCACCACACCGCGCCCGCTAAGGAGCAATGCCATGGCGATCAGCAAGGCGCGCGCGGATCGCTTGACGATCACCTGTCCGTCGCCCGCCCAGCCGAGTACGTCGGGGCCGACGACGATGCCCAGCAGGATCTCGAAGACGACCAGGGGGACCGGGAGCCACCGGCCGATCCCGTAGGCCAGCAGGGGTGCCAGTACGGCGACGGCCATGATCAGGACGAGCGCCCCGGACTGCGACATGAGGCGTATCTACCATAAAGTGCCGGTAAATCTGCCCTGTAGGAGTACGAGGGGATTCGCCGTGACCTACTCTCCGCCGCCCGGCGCGCCCCGGGCCCGTATCCCCGGGCCGCAGCAGCCGCCGCCGACGTACCCCCAGATCCGTACCGGCCGGTGGAAGCACTGTCTGGGCGGCGGTCTTGCGCTGTGGGGGCTGACCGCGCTGGTCACGTACGCGACGCGGAACACCACACTGCTGCCGACGCTGATCCTGCTCGGCAGTTTCCTGGTCCCGGTGACCTTCGTGCTGTGGGCGTACGAGCGGCACGGGCGCGATCTGGGCGTCAGCGTGATCCTCGGCTGCTTCCTGACCGGCGGCACGCTCGGGGTGCTGGGCGCCTCGGTGATGGAGTACTACCTGCTGCATCCCTCGCTGTGGATGTTCGTCGGCGTCGGTCTCATCGAAGAGGCCGTGAAGCTCGGGGCGCTGATGTTCGTGCTGCGCCGGCAGCCCCGGCTGCACGGGATCCGCGCCGGTCTGGTGCTCGGCGCGACGGTCGGCTTCGGTTTCGCGGCGCTGGAGAGCGCGGGGTACGCGTTCAACGCGGCCGTCTCCGCGAAGGGCATCGATCTGCGGGCGCTGCTGGAGACGGAGATCCTGCGCGGGGTCCTCGCACCCTTCGGGCACGGCCTGTGGACGGCGCTCGCGGGTGCCGTCCTGCTCTCCTACCGGCAGTTGAATGGACGCTTCCGCTTCACCGGCCCGGTCGTCGGCACCTATCTCGGCGTCTCGCTGCTGCACACCCTGTGGGACTCGACGCACGGCATCGCGATCTGGCTGGTGGCACGGCTGTCGAGCACGGGCCTGGACCGGCGGCTGTTCGCCCAGGGGTACATCCCGCGGCCGACCGACCAGCAGGAGCATCTCTTCACGATGTTCTCGGTGGGCGGCCTGGTGCTCGTGGCCCTGCTCGGCGTCGCCTGGGTGCGGTCGCTGGCCCGCCGCGACCCCTCTTGGAGAAATACCCCCTAGGGGTATAGTGTGGAGTACCGGGTGAGCCACTGTGGGCCACTCCGACCCCAATCGCCCCACACGCCTTTCCGAGGAGAACGACATGACCTCCCAGACCGACACTCAGGGTTCCGTCACCACCGTCTACAAGGTGAGCGGGATGAGCTGCGGACACTGCGAGGGCTCCGTCTCCGGCGAGATCTCCGCACTGCCCGGTGTCAGCTCGGTGAAGGCCGTCGCATCGACCGGCGAGGTCACCGTCGTATCCGCCGCCCCGCTCGACGACGAGGCGGTCCGCGCGGCCGTCGACGAGGCCGGCTTCGAGCTCGTAGCCCAGGCCTGAGCGGTACCAGTCAGCATTCGTACGACGCTTCTGTTTCCGACCGGGCCGTACCGACCAGCTCATACTGGCTCCGCACTGCCCGGTCCGATGTCTGGAGTCCGGACATGACCAGCACCACCGCAGAAACCTCTACGAGCCCGATAGCCGCGGCCCCCGAAGCGGCCGAGGTCGAGCTGCTCATCGGCGGGATGACCTGCGCCTCCTGCGCGGCCCGCGTCGAGAAGAAGCTCAACCGCATGGACGGCGTCAGCGCCACGGTCAACTACGCGACCGAGAAGGCGAAGGTCAGCTATCCGGCGGGCATCGTCCAGGTCGCCGACCTCATCGCGACCGTGGTGAAGACCGGGTACACCGCCGAGGAACCCGCACCGCCGGAACCCGAGACACAGACGGCCCCCGTCGACGATCCCGAACTCGCCTCCCTGCGTGAGCGGTTGACCGTCTCCGCCCTCCTTGCCCTGCCTGTCGTGCTGCTGTCGATGGTCCCGGTCCTCCAGTTCGACAACTGGCAGTGGCTCGCGCTCACGCTCGCCGCGCCCGTCGTCGTCTGGGGCGGACTCCCCTTCCACCAGGCCGCGTTCACCAACGCCCGGCACGGCGCCGCCACCATGGACACCCTCGTCTCCGTCGGCACGCTGGCCGCGTTCGGCTGGTCGCTGTGGGCGCTGTTCTGGGGCGACGCGGGCATGACCGGCATGCACGACGAGTTCCGCCTCACCGTCTCGCGCACGGACGGCGCCTCGACGATCTACCTCGAAGTGGCCGCCGGAGTCGTCGCGTTGATCCTGCTGGGCCGCTTTCTGGAGGCCCGCTCCAAGCGCCGCGCGGGAGCGGCCCTGCGCGCGCTCATGGAGTTGGGCGCCAAGGATGTCGCGGTACTGCGGGACGGGCGTGAAGTACGTGTCCCGGTGGCCGAGTTGGCGGTCGGAGACCGGTTCGTCGTACGGCCCGGAGAGAAGATCGCGACCGACGGCACCGTCGTCGAGGGCGTCTCGGCGGTCGACGCGTCGATGCTGACCGGCGAGTCGGTGCCGGTGGACGTGGCACCGGGTGACACCGTCACCGGCGCGACCGTGAACGCCGGCGGGCGGCTCGTCGTAGCGGCGAGCCGGGTCGGCTCCGACACCCAACTCGCGCGGATGGCGCGGCTGGTGGAGGACGCGCAGAACGGCAAGGCCGAGGTGCAGCGGCTCGCGGACCGGATCTCCGGGGTCTTCGTGCCGGTGGTGCTGCTGATCGCGCTCGCCACCTTCGGGGTGTGGCTCGCGGTCACCGGCGACACGGCCGCCGCGTTCACCGCGGCCGTCGCCGTGCTGATCATCGCCTGCCCGTGCGCGCTGGGCCTGGCCACCCCGACCGCCCTCATGGTCGGCACCGGCCGCGGCGCCCAGCTCGGCATCCTCATCAAGGGCCCCGAGGTCCTGGAGTCCACCCGCCGCGTCGACACCGTCGTCCTCGACAAGACCGGCACGATCACCACCGGCCGCATGACCCTCCAGGAGGTCCACGTCGCCGAGGGCACCGACGAGCGGGAGCTGCTGCGGCTCGCGGGCGCCCTGGAGCACGCCTCCGAGCACCCCGTCGCCCGGGCCGTGGCGGCGGGCGCCGAACGGCGCGTCGGCGCGCTCCCCGAGGTCGAGCACTTCGAGAACGTGCCGGGGCGTGGCGTACGGGGGCGGGTGGAAGGCCGCGAGGTGGCCGTAGGACGCCTCTTCGACGCCCTTCCGGAGGAGTTGGCGCGCGCCAGGTCCGAGGCCGAGAGCGGCGGTCGTACGGCCGTGGTGGTCGGCTGGGACGGAGTGGCGCGCGGAGTCGTCGCGGTCGCCGACGCGATCAAGGAGACCAGCGCCGAGGCCGTACGGGAGCTGCGCGCGCTCGGGCTCACGCCGGTACTGCTGACCGGCGACAACCGCGCGGTCGCGGAGGCCGTGGCGGCGGCCGTCGGCATCGACCAGGTCATCGCCGAGGTGCTGCCCGAGGACAAGGTCGACGTCGTACGGCGGTTGCGGGGCGAGGGGCGGACCGTCGCCATGGTGGGCGACGGGGTCAACGACGCCGCCGCGCTCGCCACCGCGGACCTGGGTCTCGCGATGGGCACCGGGACGGACGCGGCGATCGAGGCGAGCGATCTGACGCTGGTGCGCGGGGACCTGCGGGTGGCCGCGGACGCGATCCGGCTGTCCCGCAGGACGCTCGGCACCATCAAGGGCAACCTCGTATGGGCCTTCGGATACAACGTGGCGGCGCTTCCGCTGGCCGCCGCGGGCATGCTGAATCCCATGATCGCGGGGGCCGCGATGGCCTTCTCCTCGGTCTTCGTGATCTCCAACAGCCTGCGACTTCGGACATTTCGCTGAAGACCCGCAAAGTTACCGGGAGTTACGGGAACCTGAAGCAAGAGTCCCCCTAGAGACAGAAGACGGCCTCACATAAGCTCTTCACAAGGCTCGCGCATCATCCTTACGCTGGGGTCCCGACCACGACATCGGGGCTCTTGCGCACCTAAAGGACATTTGCAAGAGACGCAGATCACAGTGATGTGAACGTAACCATCGAAGGGGTTCGAAGGTCTAAGTTGACGATGTCAGGAAGCGTCTTGGGGGGCGCGACCTGGCATCTGGGGATGTCTTGGGGGACTTCCTCAGAGATGCGTTGCCGGGACACGTACAACCGGGGAGCTTTGAGCGGCCCTCCCGACGTGCGATGTCCCGGCCAACCGCACACATCACCGGCACTACCCAGTAGTACGAGGAGTTTTGCTCGTTCTGCTCAACGAAGCTCAGCTGAATCGAGCTTCGGCACGACAGCGATTCAGGCGCTGGTTCTCTCAGACGCCCGGCCGGATCCCGTGGGGGGAATCCGCACCGGGACATGGGAAGGCGCCCTGTACGCCGGCCCGTGGGGGGACCGTCGGCAGGGCGCCTTCTTCCCCTCTTTTTCAAGGCTCGGTTCGCCTCCGGGGCGCAGAAGTCTGTGTCGAGAGCCCGATCGTGCTCGACCCTTCGGGCCTCCGCGCTCCCCCACTCTCGGCTTCGCTCGAGCGGGAGGGGCCCCATGGGCTCTCGACACAGACGCGCCCCTTCGGCTCACTCGCCGCGTGAGGCGAGGGAGCCGAAAGGGCGCCGTGGTGCAGTGGTCCGGTGTTGTCGGGGTCAGCGACCCTCGACCGGCACGAAGTCGCGCTCGACCACGCCCGTGTAGATCTGGCGCGGGCGGCCGATGCGGGAGCCGGGCTCCTTGATCATTTCGTGCCACTGGGCGATCCAGCCCGGGAGGCGGCCCAGGGCGAACAGGACCGTGAACATCTCGGTCGGGAAGCCCATGGCCCGGTAGATCAGGCCGGTGTAGAAGTCGACGTTCGGGTAGAGGTTGCGCGAGACGAAGTAGTCGTCGGACAGCGCGTGCTCTTCGAGCTTGAGCGCGATGTCCAGCAGCTCGTCGGACTTGCCGAGGGCCGAGAGGACGTCGTGCGCGGCAGCCTTGATGATCTTGGCGCGCGGGTCGAAGGACTTGTACACCCGGTGGCCGAAGCCCATCAGGCGGACGCCGTCCTCCTTGTTCTTCACCTTGCGGATGAAGGAGTCGACATCGCCGCCGTTGGCCTGGATGCCTTCCAGCATCTCCAGGACCGACTGGTTGGCGCCGCCGTGCAGCGGGCCCCACAGCGCGTTGATGCCGGCCGAGATCGAGGCGAACATGTTGGCCTGCGAGGAGCCGACCAGGCGGACCGTGGAGGTCGAGCAGTTCTGCTCGTGGTCCGCGTGCAGGATCAGCAGCTTGTCCAGGGCGGAGACGACGACCGGGTCGAGGTCGTACTCCTGCGCCGGGACGGAGAAGGTCATGCGCAGGAAGTTCTCGACGTAGCCGAGGTCGTTGCGCGGGTAGACGAAGGGGTGGCCGATCGACTTCTTGTACGCGTACGCCGCGATCGTCGGAAGCTTGGCGAGCAGCCGGATCGTGGAGAGGTTGCGCTGCTTCTCGTCGAACGGGTTGTGGCTGTCCTGGTAGAAGGTGGACAGCGCCGAGACGACCGACGACAGCATCGCCATCGGGTGGGCGTCGCGCGGGAAGCCCTTGTAGAAGTTCTTGACGTCCTCGTGCAGCAGGGTGTGCTGCGTGATGTCGTTCTTGAACACGGTGAGCTCGTCGACGGTCGGCAGCTCGCCGTTGATCAGCAGGTAGGCGACCTCCACGAACGTGGAGCGCTCGGCCAGCTGCTCGATCGGGTAGCCGCGGTACCGGAGGATGCCCTGCTCACCGTCGAGGTAGGTGATGGCGGATTTATAGGCGGCGGTGTTCCCATAACCGCTGTCCAGCGTCACCAGACCGGTCTGGGCACGGAGCTTCCCGATGTCGAAGCCCTTGTCGCCGACGGTGCTGTCGATCACCGGGTAGGTGTACTCGCCGTCGCCGTACCGCAGTACTACAGAGTTGTCGCTCACGTCATCCCTCACCGACGTTGTGCCTCTTCTTCGAGGTTGCCCTGACTGTCTCTACCATCCCCCATTTGGCGCAGGAGAGTGCACTCGGGGTCGACCATTGGGCCTATTGGCGGCACTCAGTGCCGCCAACCTGCTCATCCTGCCCCCTCCACCCCGGCATCCGGAAGTGCTGTGTGACCTTCACGACTCATTTGATCGATCATTTTTTACGGTCAGTCTGAAGTCCAGTGCCGTGCAGCGCCGCCCCGCCGACACCGTCCGCACCGCCTGTCCGATCGCCTTGCGTGATCCGACCAGCACGACCAGCTTTTTGGCCCGGGTCACGGCCGTATACAGCAGGTTCCGCTGGAGCATCGTCCACGCGCTCGTGGTCACCGGGATCACCACGGCCGGGTACTCGCTGCCCTGGGAGCGGTGGATGGTCACCGCGTAGGCGTGCGCCAGTTCGTCCAGTTCGTCGAAGTCGTACGGCACCTCCTCGTCCTCGTCCGTCAGCACGGTGAGGCGCTGGTCCACCGGGTCGAGTGAAGTGACGACGCCGACCGTGCCGTTGAAGACGCCGTTCTCGCCCTTCTCGTAGTTGTTGCGGATCTGGGTGACCTTGTCGCCGACCCGGAAGACCCGGCCGCCGAACCGCTTCTCCGCCAGGTCGGGGCGGCCGGGCGTGATCGCCTGCTGGAGCAGTCCGTTGAGGTTGCCCGCGCCCGCCGGCCCCCGGTGCATGGGCGCGAGCACCTGGACGTCCCGGCGCGGGTCGAGCCCGAACTTGGCCGGAATCCGCCGTGCCGCCACGTCCACGGTGAGCCGGCCGGCCTCCTCCGTGTCGTCCTCGACGAAGAGGAAGAAGTCCTTCATGCCGTCCGTGAGCGGATGCTTCCCGGAGTTGATCCGGTGCGCGTTGGTCACCACGCCCGACTGCTGGGCCTGGCGGAAGACGCGGGTGAGGCGTACGGCGGGGATCGGTCCGCCCTCGGCCAGCAGGTCCCGCAGCACCTCGCCGGCGCCGACGCTGGGGAGCTGGTCCACGTCTCCGACGAAGAGGAGGTGGGCTCCCGGGGGCACGGCCTTCACCAGCTTGTTGGCGAGGAGGAGGTCGAGCATGGAGGCCTCGTCGACCACGACCAGGTCCGCGTCCAGGGGGCGGTCCTTGTCGTAGGCCGCGTCGCCGCCGGGCTTGAGTTCCAGCAGGCGGTGGACGGTCGATGCCTCGGCGCCGGTGAGTTCCGCGAGGCGCTTGGCGGCCCGCCCGGTCGGGGCGGCCAGGACGACCTTGGCCTTACGGGCCTTGGCCAGCTCCACGATGGACCTGACGGTGAACGACTTGCCGCAGCCGGGGCCGCCGGTGAGCACGGCGACCTTCTTCGTCAGCGCGAGCCGGACGGCGGCCTCCTGCTCGGGGGCCAGCTCCACGCCCGTACGCCCCTTCAACCAGCCCAGCGCCTTGTCCCAGGCCACGTCGTGGAAGGCGGGCATCCGGTCCGCGTCCGTGCGCAGCAGGCGGCGGAGTTGGGCGGCGAGGGAGAGTTCGGCGCGGTGGAAGGGGACGAGGTAGACGGCGGTGACGGGCTCCGCGTCGCCGTCGGGGCCGGGGACCTTCTCCCGTACGACACCGGGGTCGCCCGACTCCTCGTCCGGCAGGGCGAGTTCGGCGAGGCACTCGATGACAAGACCGGTGTCGACCTGGAGCAGCTTCACCGCGTCGGCGATCAGGCGTTCCTCGGGGAGATAGCAGTTGCCCTGGTCGGTGGCCTGCGAAAGGGCGTACTGGAGGCCTGCCTTGACGCGCTCCGGGCTGTCGTGCGGAATGCCGACCGACTGGGCGATCCGGTCGGCGGTGAGGAAGCCGATGCCCCAGACGTCGGAGGCGAGGCGGTACGGCTGGTTCTTGACGACGGAGATGGAGGCGTCGCCGTACTTCTTGTAGATGCGGACCGCGATCGAGGTGGACACCTCCACCGACTGGAGGAAGAGCATGACCTCCTTGATCGCCTTCTGTTCCTCCCAGGCGTCGGCGATCTTCTTGGTGCGCTTGGGGCCGAGCCCCGGGACCTCGATCAGCCGCTTGGGCTCCTCCTCGATGATCCGGAGGGTGTCGACGCCGAAGTGCTGGGTGATGCGGTCGGCGAAGACGGGTCCGATGCCCTTGACGAGGCCCGAGCCGAGATAGCGGCGGATGCCCTGGATGGTGGCGGGGAGGACCGTCGTGTAGTTCTCCACGGTGAACTGCTTGCCGTACTGCGGATGCGAGCCCCAACGGCCCTCCATGCGCAGGGACTCACCGGCCTGGGCACCGAGCAGCGAGCCGACGACCGTGAGGAGGTCACCGCCACCCCGACCGGTGTCGACACGGGCGACCGTGTAGCCGTTCTCCTCGTTGGCGTACGTGATCCGCTCCAGGACCCCTTCGAGGACCGCCAGATTCGACATGGTCCGACGCTACAGCCGGGGTCTGACAGGGGGATTCCGGGTGTGGGCAGCCGCCCGTTTTGCGACTCATTCCGATATGTGCCTTCGCGAACTACCTTCGGGGCTTATTGGCTCCTCACCTGGCCAAAAGGCCGTTCCTGACGGCTTTTTCACAGCTCTTTGCCAACTTGCCTTCGTAACATCGCAATCTGATCCTGGAGTCGGCCGACGGAACCGGGCCGAGCCGGAAGCGACGATCACTCGTCATCGACGAAGGAGCGAGCAGTGGTGGAGAGGCGTACGTTCATCGCCGGGGCCGCGGCGGCCGGAACGCTGGCCGCGGTCGGCTGTGCGGTCTACAGCGCGACGGCCGACGCGGACGAGACCCGGCAGAAGACGAGCCACGTCCGCAGCGCCACCGCGATCACCCAGGTCTTCGGCGACGGTCAGAAGCTCGTCGCGGTGGCGGTCGAGTACGACCGCGTCATCGACACCTCGTCCCTGTCGACCTCGACGTTCGACGTCTCCGACCGCAAGGTCACGAAGGTCTACGCGAACACGAAGGCCGCACTCGCCGAGAAGGGCCGGGACGGCCGCTACGTCATCGTCGAGCTGTCCCCCGACGACAAGGCGGCGGCGCTCTGGGTGACGCAGCAGGGCTCCGGCACCGGCCCGAGCGACTCCGCCAGTGCGTCGAGTTCCAAGAGTTCCACCAGCAGCGCGTCGAGCCCGTCCGCGAGTGCTTCGAGCAGCGGCGGTGACGGGGTCGGCGTGGGCGGGCCGAAGGTCGGCGACAGCACCCCGGGCGGAACCATCGTCGCGGCGAAGGCCACGCTGACCCAGAAGGGCACCGTCACCACCGCCGACAGGACCCGCTACGCGGCCGACAGCACGACGCTGACCACCAGCAAGGTGATCAACCTGATCGTCGACGACTTCAAGCAGTTCTCGTACCACGATCCCGCGACCGGCCAGACCCTGAAGTACAACCTGTTCGTCCCGAAGGGCTACGACCCGGGCAAGCGCTACCCGCTGGTGCTGTTCATGCACGACGCGAGCGTGGTCAACGTCGCGACCGAAGGGCCCCTGGTGCAGGGGCTCGGCGCGGTGTGCTGGGCCAGTGACGCGGACCAGGCCCGGCACGAGTCGTTCGTCCTGGCGCCCGAGTACGGCTCGGTCGTGGTCGACGACACCTACAAGCCGTCGCCCCTGTTCGACGCCACCGCGAACCTCGTCAAGGCGGTGGCGAAGAAGTACAGCATCGACTCCAAGCGGCTCTACGCCACCGGTCAGTCGATGGGCGCGATGATGACGGTGGGCCTGAACATCAAGTACCCGGATCTGTTCGCCGCGTCCTTCGTTGTCGCCGGACAGTGGCCGTCCAGCCAGGCCAAGCCGCTCGCCGAGAAGAAGCTGTGGATCGTCGTCTCCCAGGACGACGACAAGTCCTACTCCGGCGAGAACGCCATCACCAAGGTCATCAAGGCCGAGGGCACGAAGGTCGGCACCGCGGTGTGGGACGGCCAGTCCACCGCCGCGCAGTTCGCCGCGGACGTGCGCGGCCTGGAGAAGCAGAAGGCTCCGGTCAACTACGCCTCCTTCCAGGCCGGTACGACCGTGAAGTCCGGCTCCGGGACGAGCGCGCACATGGGCACCTGGCACATCGCGTACACGATCCCGGGCATCCGCGACTGGATCATGCGCCAGTCCGGCTGAGAGTCCGCCCCCTCGTGCTGTGGGACGGGGCCGGTGCCGCTCAGCGGCGGGCGTGGAAGATGCCCCAGGCGAGGAGGCCGTTCTCGCAGGCGTCGAGCCACAGGGGCAGGTTCGCGCGGAGTCGGGCCAGGTACTCCTCGCCGATGGCGTCGGTGGTGGTGAGTTCGTCGCCGTGGTCGCGTACTTCGGCGGTGAGGCGGGCGTAGTGCGGGATCAGGTGCTCGCTCAGGTCCTCGAAGCCGACGCGTTCCAGGCCGAGTCGGGTCAACTGGGTGCGGACGAAGTCGGGGGTGGCGAGGTCGGTGACGTGGAGCCGTTCGCACACCGGGCGCAGGGCCTCCTGGTGGGTGTCGTCGGCCGCCATCACGTCGGTGAGGACCAGCGCGCCGCCGGGAGCCAGGACGCGGACCGCCTCCGCGAGCATGTGCGCCCGGTCGCCGGCGTGGACGAGGGCCTCCTGGGTCCAGACGACGTCGAACCGGCCGTCCGGCGCGGGGACTTCGTTGAACGATCCGGCGACGACGTCGATGAGTCCGTCGAGGCCCTGAAGGGCGTTGAGTTCGCGGTGCCGCCGGTTCTGTACCTCGCTGATATTGAGCGCGACGACCCGGCAGCCGTAGGTGGCGGCGAGGTGGCGGGCCGCGCCGCCGTAGCCCGAGCCGAGGTCGAGGACCGTACGACCCGGCCCCAGCAGGTCGGCCACCCGGGCCGCCACCTCGGCATCGGTCCGCCGGGTCGCCCGGGCGACCGGTTCGTCCGGGTGCTCGTAGATGCCCGTATGGATGTCCTCGCCCCACACGGAGCGGTAGAAGCCGTCGACGTCGGCGGAGTCGTAGTAGGCGCGGGCCGTGTCCGCCGCGTGCGCGGGCGTTTCGTCGTACATGGCGGGAGTCTCCGCGCGGCCCGGGCGGCGTAAACGCCTTGCGCTTCTCCGCGCGGGGGACGTGACCCCGCCATGCCCCCCGGTCACGATTGGATTTCGGCCACCGCCCACCACTTGCCTCATCCTCATGTAATCGATTCCAATCCTCCGTACACAAGGTCGTGTAATCGATTCCACGAGGAGGTGGACCGGCGATGGCAAGCATCAAGGACGTCGCTGCCCGGGCGGGTGTCTCCGTCGCCACGGTGTCGCGCGTCCTGAACGACCATCCGTCGGTCAGTGACGACGCACGCACGCGCGTGCTGGCCGCCGTCGAGGCGCTGGGCTACCGCCCGAACGCCGTCGCCCGCTCGCTGCGCACCGACCAGACCCGCACCCTCGGGCTGGTCATCAGCGATGTGATGAACCCCTACTTCACCGAGCTGGCCCGCTCCGTCGAGGAGGAGGCCCGCGCGCTCGGCTACAGCGTCATCATCGGGAACGCCGACGAGCGGCCCGAGTTGCAGGACCACCACGTGCGGACGCTGCTGGACCGTCGTATCGACGGACTGCTCGTGTCCCCCACCGACGGCGGCTCCCCCGGGATGCTGGACGCGGCCCGCGCGGGGACGCCGATGGTGTTCGTGGACCGGTGGATCCCGGGCGTGGACGTGCCCGTCGTGCGGGCGGACGGGCGGGCCGCCATCCGGGACCTCGTCGCGCATCTGCACGGGCTCGGGCATCGCAGGCTCGCCATCATCGGGGGCCCCGCCGCCACCACGACCGGCAGCGAGCGCGTCGCCGCCTTCCGGGACGCGCTCGCCGAGTACGGGATCCCGCTCCCCGACGCCTACATCGGGCAGGGCGACTTCCAGGCCGAGAGCGGACGGCGGGTCACCGAGGGCTTCCTCGATCTGCCCGAGCCGCCCGAGGTCGTGTTCGCCGCCGACAACCTGATGGCGCTGGGTGCCCTGGACGCCGTACGCGCGCGTGGGCTGCGGGTTCCCGAGGACCTCGCGCTCGCCGCGTTCGACGACATCCGCTGGTTCGTGCACACCGATCCGCCGATCACCGCGATCGCCCAGCCCACGGGCGAGTTGGGGCGGGCCGCCGTGCGCGCCCTGGTCGACCTGATCGAGGGGCGGGCCCCGCGGTCCGTCACCCTTCCCGCCCGGCTCGTCGTGCGCCGCTCGTGCGGCGAGCCGGTATCCCCTGTGCAAAGGAGCACGTCGTGAGCGACCCGGACGAGTTGCTGCGCATCGAAGGCATACGGAAAACCTTCCCCGGTGTGGTCGCGCTGGACGGCGTCGACTTCGATCTGCGCCGGGGCGAGGTCCATGTGCTGCTCGGTGAGAACGGCGCCGGCAAGAGCACCCTCATCAAGATGCTCTCCGGCGCCTACCGCCCCGACGGCGGCCGCATCCTGGCCGGTGGCGAGGAGGTGCGCATCCACAGTGCGCAGGACTCCGCGCACCTCGGGATCGCCACCATCTACCAGGAGTTCAACCTCGTTCCCGATCTGACGGTCGCCGAGAACATCTTCCTGGGACGGCAGCCGCGCCGCCTCGGGATGATCGACCGGAAGCGGATGGAGGCCGAGGCCGCCGTCCTCCTGGAGCGCGTCGGCGTGAACGTGTCGCCACGCGCGCGTGTCCGTGAACTCGGTATCGCACGCCTCCAGATGGTCGAGATCGCGAAGGCGCTCAGCCTGAACGCACGCGTGCTGATCATGGACGAGCCGACCGCCGTCCTCACCTCCGAGGAGGTCGAGAAGCTCTTCGTCATCGTGCGCCAACTGCGCGCGGACGGCGTCGGGATCGTCTTCATCACCCATCACCTCGACGAGATCGCCGCCCTCGGGGACCGGGTCACCGTCATCCGGGACGGGAAGAGCGTCGGGCAGGTGCCTGCCTCCACGCCCGAGGACGAGCTCGTACGGCTCATGGTGGGGCGGTCCATCGAGCAGCAGTACCCGCGTGAACGGGCCGACGCCGGCGCCGTGTTGCTCACCGTCGAGGGGCTCACCCGGGACGGGGTCTTCCACGACATCAGCTTCGAGGTGCGGGCCGGTGAGGTCGTCGGTATCGCCGGGCTGGTCGGCGCGGGCCGTACCGAGGTCGTACGGGCGGTCTTCGGGGCCGATCCGTACGACAAGGGGGCCGTGAAGGTCGCCGGCTCCGCACTGCGCGGGCATGACGTCAACGCGGCCATGGCGGCCGGGATCGGGCTGGTGCCCGAGGACCGCAAGGGTCAGGGGCTCGTGCTCGACCAGTCGGTGGCGGAGAACCTCGGGCTCGTCACCATGCGGGCCGCCACCCACGGCGGGCTCGTCGACCTCAAGGGGCAGCGCGAGCAAGCCGCCCGGATCGCCCGGCAGTTGGGCGTCCGGATGGCCGGACTCGGCCAGCAGGTACGGACGTTGTCCGGTGGCAACCAGCAGAAGGTCGTCATCGGCAAGTGGCTGCTCGCCGACACCAAGGTGCTGATCCTGGACGAGCCGACCCGTGGGATCGACGTCGGCGCCAAGGTCGAGATCTACCAGCTCGTCAACGAACTCACCGCCGCCGGTGCCGCCGTCCTCATGATCTCCAGCGATCTGCCCGAGGTCCTCGGCATGAGCGACCGGGTGCTGGTCATGGCACAGGGCCGGATCGCGGGCGAGTTGACGGCCGCCGAGGCGACGCAGGACTCCGTGATGGCACTCGCCGTCAGTACACCGAACCAGGCAACTACCGCTGTGGAGGGCCACCGTGGCCACTGACACGCTCAAGGGCACGACGGGCGCGAGTGGCGCCTCGGGAATCCGCCGACTGCTGCTGGACAACGGGGCGTTGACCGCGCTCATCGTCCTGGTCGTCGCCATGTCGGCGTTGTCCGGCGACTTCCTGACCACCGACAACCTCCTCAACGTCGGCGTCCAGGCGGCCGTGACCGCCATCCTCGCCTTCGGCGTCACCTTCGTGATCGTCTCGGCGGGCATCGACCTGTCGGTCGGTTCGGTGGCGGCCCTCTCGGCCACCGTGCTGGCCTGGAGCGCCACCCAGCACGGCGTCCCGGTCGTCCTCGCCGTGGTCCTCGCGATCGCCACGGGCATCGCGGCCGGCCTGGTCAACGGCTTCCTCATCGCCTACGGCAAACTGCCGCCGTTCATCGCGACGTTGGCGATGCTGTCGGTGGCGCGCGGGCTGTCGCTGGTGATCTCGCAGGGCTCCCCGATCGCCTTCCCCGACTCGGTCTCGCACCTCGGCGACACGCTCGGCGGCTGGCTGCCGGTGCCGGTCCTGGTGATGATCGTGATGGGGCTGATCGCGGCCTTCGTGCTCGGCCGGACCTACATCGGCCGTTCGATGTATGCGATCGGCGGCAACGAAGAGGCCGCGCGCCTCTCGGGGTTGCGCGTCTCCAAGCAGAAGCTCGCGATCTACGCCCTGTCCGGTGTCTTCGCCGCCGCCGCGGGGATCGTCCTCGCCTCCCGGCTCTCCTCGGCGCAGCCGCAGGCCGCCGACGGCTACGAGCTGGACGCGATCGCCGCGGTCGTCATCGGCGGCGCCTCCCTCGCGGGCGGCACCGGCAAGGCGTCCGGCACCCTGATCGGCGCGCTGATCCTGGCGGTGCTGCGCAACGGCCTCAACCTCCTTTCGGTGTCGGCCTTCTGGCAGCAGGTCGTCATCGGTGTCGTCATCGCGCTGGCCGTCCTGCTGGACACCGTGCGGCGCAAGGCGGGCGCGACTCCCGTCTCCGGCGCCTCCGGTGGCGGCAGGGGCAAGCAGGCGACGACGTACGCGCTGGCGGCCGTGGTCACCGTGGCGATCGTGGGCGCGACCTCCTTCCTGCACAACGACTCCTCTACGGCCGGCAAGCCCAAGGTCGGGCTGTCCCTCTCCACGCTCAACAACCCGTTCTTCGTGCAGATCCGGTCGGGCGCGCAGGCCGAGGCGAAGAAGCTGGGCCTGGACCTGACGGTCACCGACGCCCAGAACGACGCCTCCCAACAGGCCAACCAGCTCCAGAACTTCACCAGTTCCGGCTACGGCGCGATCATCGTCAACCCGGTGGACTCGGACGCGGCGAGCAACTCCGTGAAGGCCGCCGACAAGGCGAAGATCCCGGTGATCGCCGTGGACCGGGGCGTCAACAAGGCGGCCGTGGACACGCTGGTCGCCTCCGACAACATCGCCGGTGGTGAACTCGCCGCCAAGACGATCGCCGAGAAACTCGGCGGCACCGGCAAGATCGTCATCCTCCAGGGCCAGGCGGGTACTTCGGCCGCGCGGGAGCGGGCGGAGGGCTTCGCCAAGGGGCTGAAGGCCTACCCCGGCATCCAGGTCCTCGCCCAGCAGCCCGCCGACTTCGACCGCACCAAGGGCCTCGACGTGATGTCGAACCTGCTCCAGGCCCACCCCGACGTGCAAGGCGTCATCGCCGCGAACGACGAGATGGCCCTCGGCGCGATCAAGGCGCTCGGCTCCAAGGCCGGCAAGTCGGTCTCGGTCGTCGGTTTCGACGGCACTCCCGACGGCCTGACCGCCGTGAAGCAGGGCACCTTGTACGCGTCCGTGGCACAGCAGCCGAGCCAGTTGGGCAAAATCGCCGTGGACAACGCGTTGCGCGCGGCTCAGGGCAAGAAGGTGGAGTCGACGGTGAAGGTGCCGGTGAAGGTGGTCACGAAGGAGAACGTGGCCGGGTTCACCGGCTGACAGCGGCCAAGTCACCACTGTGGGGAGTCAATTGATGTACGACTACGACCTCCTGGTCGTGGGATCGGCCAACGCCGACCTCGTGATCGGCGTCGAGCGGCGGCCGGGCGCCGGCGAGACGGTGCTCGGTTCCGACCTGGCCGTCCACCCCGGCGGCAAGGGCGCCAACCAGGCGGTCGCCGCCGCCCGGCTCGGCGCCCGTACGGTCCTGCTGGCCCGGGTCGGTGACGACGCGTACGGCCGGCTGCTGCTCGACTCGCAGCGGGCGGCCGGTGTCGACACGGTGGGCGTGCTGGTCGGCGGGGCGCCCACCGGGGTCGCGCTGATCACGGTGGACCCGTCCGGGGACAACAGCATCGTGGTGTCGCCGGGGGCCAACGGAAAGCTGTTCCCCGTCGACATCCAGGCCGCCGCGTGTCTCTTCCACGCCTCCCGGGTGGTCTCCGTGCAATTGGAGATCCCGTTGGAGACGGTCATGGAGGTCGTACGGAGTCTGGCGCCCGGCAGCCGGTTCGTGCTGAACCCGTCGCCGCCCCGGCCGCTGCCGTCCGAAGTCCTGGCGGCCTGCGACCCGTTGATCGTCAACGAGCACGAGGCGAAGGTGATCCTCGGGGACGCGTGTGTGAGCGAGCGGCCCGAGGACTGGGCGCGGATCCTGCTGGCGAAGGGCCCGCGTTCGGTGGTCGTGACGCTCGGCGCGGAGGGCGCGTTGGTGGCCTCGCGGGAGGGGGTGACCCGGGTGCCGTCCGTGGAGGTGGACGCCGTGGACACCACGGGCGCGGGCGACGCGTTCACCGCGGCGCTGGCGTGGAAGCTGGGCGCGGGCTCGTCCCTGGCCGAGGCGGCGGCGTACGCGGCCCGGGTCGGGGCGGCGGCCGTCACCAGGAAGGGCGCCCAGGAGTCCTACCCGACTGCGGACGAGGTAGCCGCGCTGTGAAGAAGGCAGGAATCCTCAACCGTCATCTCTCCGGCGCGCTGGCCGAGTTGGGGCACGGGGACGGGGTGCTGGTGTGCGACGCCGGGATGCCGATCCCGGCCGGGCCCCGGGTCGTGGACCTGGCGTTCCGGGCCGGGGTGCCGTCGTTCGCGGAGGTGCTGGACGGACTGCTGGCCGAGCTGGTGGTGGAGGGGGCGACGGCGGCGAGCGAAGTGCGGGGCACCAACCGGGCCGCCGCCGCCCTGCTCGACGCCCGCTTCCCCGACCTGGACCTCGTCTCCCACGAGCGGCTCAAGGAGCTGTCGGCGGGGGCCCGGCTGATCGTACGGACGGGCGAGGCGCGGCCGTACGCGAATGTGCTGTTGCGGTGTGGGGTGTTCTTCTAGGGCACGACCTGAGGCCTGTCAGGTCGGCACGGGGGCCGGACACATTCGAGGGGGCCCGGTCCGTCGACCAAGCCCCCTCGGCTATTCCCCTCCACATCAGGACCCCTCGCGATCCCCCCAGATCCCCCTCCAAGAGTCCTGATGCCAAGTACGACCCGCGGAGTACGGGGAGGGTTGTACGGCATCCGAAGATTTTTTCCGGCGCTCCCCGAGAACCCTTCCGGGTGCCGGTGAAACGGGGCGGACGTAGCGTTTCAGGCATGAGCGAAGACGCTGCTACGACCTTCCACGACGATGTCCTCGACGAGCTGGGCGACGACCGGGTCCAGGAGATCGCGGGCCTGCTGGGTACGGACGAGGCGGGCGCCGTGGACGTGGTCGGCGCGACCGCGTCGGCGCTGTCCGGCGAGGCGGCGGCCGTCGAGACGCCTCAGGAGGCTCCGCTCCAGGGCGTGGCCACGCTGGGCGGTTTCGCGACCGGCGGGCTCATGGCGGGGGTGCTGGCCAAGGCGGCGAAGCCGGTGGCGAACGCGGTGGCCAAGAAGACGGGTCTGCCGCCGGCGGCCGTCGCACGGGTCGTGGAGATGCTGGTCCCGGTGGTGCTGACCGTGCTGACGAAGCGGGCGGCGAAGAAGTAGGGCGGGCGGGTACGGCATACTCCTGACCTCCTGCCCCACCCCGGATCGGACGGGGTGGGGCAGGAGGTCAGGGTGTGTCAGTGCGGGGCGGCCGACGTCAGCGGACGGTGACCGAGACCGCCTTGGACACGGTGGCGCCGTCCTTGACGCGCAGGACCTCGACGCCCTTCTTCTGGAACTTGTCGGTCAGCTTGTAGGCGCTGTGGTTGACCTTCGCGGTCACCGGCAGGGACTTCCAGGTAGCGCCGGACTTGACCTGCAGCGTGACCTTGCTGCCTTCCTTCAGACCGGTGGTCTTGCCGGTGAAGGTGACCACGTCACCGAGCTTCACGGTGGTGTGGTTGGCCTTGAGGGTGATGCTCGGCGCCGGGGCGGGCGCGGCGAAGGCGGAGGTGGCGCCGACGGCGACGAGCGCGGCGGAGGCCACGGATACGGCGGCGATACGGACGTTCACAGATAACTCCTTGATTTGATTCAGAGAATTACTTCTCTTATGCAGCTCTCAGGCTTCTCTCATACGGGAGAAAGCCCGGCCTACCGCGTTTCCGGGCTTTCTCCCGGCCCCGCGGCGGGCACGATCCTACAGACACGACCTGGGGAGATACGGTTCCGGAAGGCTCCGGAAAAGTTAAATCGACAGGTTGGTCATAGGAATGGTGCCCACCGCACGGACCCTGATCTGCATTTATAAAAAGGAGCTGTGTGAAGGTGACTCTCACATTCCGGCTACCGAATGACGTGCTCCACGAACAGCGCCGCCGTCTCCGCCAGCACCTCGCGTCCGTCCCGGGCCCACAGGCCGTCATTGAAGAGTTCGACCTCGATGGAGCCGGTGTATCCGGCGGCCTCGACGTACGACAGCCACTCCCGCATGTCGATCGCGCCGTCCCCGATCTGACCGCGCCCGTTGAGCACGCCCTCGGGCAGCGGGGTGGTCCAGTCGGCGAGCTGGAAGGTGTGGATACGGCCGCCCGCGCCCGCCCGGGCGATCTGCTCGGGTGCCCGGTCGTCCCACCAGATGTGGTAGGTGTCGACCGTGACGCCGACCTGCTGGGCGGGGAAGCGCTCGGCCAGGTCGAGGGCCTGGGTGAGCGTCGAGACCACACAGCGGTCGGAGGCGTACATCGGGTGCAGCGGCTCGATCGCCAGCCGTACGCCCCGCTCCTCGGCGTAGGGCCCCAACTCACCCAGCGCGTCGGCGATCCGCTCCCGCGCGCCGTGCAGGTCCTTGGAACCGGCCGGCAGACCGCCCGACACCAGGACGAGGGTGTCCGTGCCGAGGGTGGCCGCCTCGTCGACGGCCCGCCGGTTGTCGTCCAGGGCGCGGGCGCGCTCGGCCGGGTCGATCGCCGTGAAGAAACCGCCCCTGCACAACGTTGTCACGGCGAGCCCCGCGTCACCGACCAGCTTCGCGGTCTCCGCCACCCCGTACGCCTGGACGGGCTCCCGCCACAGGCCGACGCCCGGTACGCCCAACTCCAGGCAGGCGTCGACCAGTTCGGGCATGCTGAGCTGCTTCACCGTCATCTGGTTGATGGAGAAGCGCGCCAACTCGGGATTGCTCACTGGGTCACTCCGTACAGGGCGAGCAGGTTCTTCATCCGTTCCTCGGCGAGCTTCGGGTCGGGGAACAGGCCCAGGCCGTCGGCGAGTTCGTAGGCGCGGGCGAAGTGCGGGAGGGAGCGGGCCGACTGGAGGCCGCCGACCATGGTGAAGTGCGTCTGGTGACCCGCGAGCCAGGCCAGGAACACCACGCCGGTCTTGTAGAAGCGGGTCGGCGTCTGGAAGAGGTGGCGGGACAACTCGACGGTGGGGTCGAGGAGTTCACGGAATCCGGCCGCGTTCCCGGTGTCCAGGACGCGGACCGCCTCCGCCGCCAGCGGGCCCAGCGGGTCGAAGATCCCCAACAGGGCGTGGCTGAAGCCCTGTTCGTCGCCCGCGATCAGCTCGGGGTAGTTGAAGTCGTCGCCGGTGTAGCAGCGGACGCCCTGCGGCAGTCGGCGCCGGATGTCGATCTCCCGCTGAGCCTCCAGGAGCGACACCTTGATGCCGTCCACCTTGTCCGGGTGGGCCGCGATGACGTCGAGGAAGGTGTCCGTGGCCGCGTCCAGGTCGGACGAGCCCCAGTAGCCCTCGAGCGCCGGGTCGAACATGGGGCCCAGCCAGTGCAGGACCACGGGTTCGGCGGCCTGGCGCAGCAGATGGCCGTAGACCTCCAGGTAGTCCTCGGGCCCCTTGGCGACGGCCGCGAGCGCGCGGGACGCCATGAGGATGGCCTGCGCGCCCGACGCCTCGACGAGGGCCAACTGCTCCTCGTACGCGGCCTGTACGTCGGCCAGGGAGGCCGGGCCGGTGATCTGGTCGGTACCGACACCGCACGCGATCCGGCCGCCAACCGCCTTGGCCTCGGCGGAGGAACGGCGGATCAGCTCGGCGGCACCCGCCCAGTCCAGGCCCATCCCGCGCTGGGCGGTGTCCATCGCCTCGGCGACCCCGAGCCCGTGCGACCAGAGGTGGCGGCGGAAGGCGAGGGTGGCGTCCCAGTCGACGGCGGCCGGCGAGTCGGGGCTCGTGTCGGCGAAGGGGTCGGCGACGACGTGCGCCGCCGAGAACACCGTACGGGAGGTGAAGGGGGTGCCGGTGGTGACGGCGAAGGGTTCGGAGCGGGGTTCGTAGGCCCGCAACCCGCCCTTGGAGTCGGGGAGTTGGATGGTCACAGCGTGATCTCCGGTACGTCGAAGCGGCGGCCCTCGGCGGAGGACTTCAGCCCCAGCTCGGCGAGCTGGACGCCACGGGCGCCGGCCAGCAGGTCCCAGTGGTAGGGGGCGTCGGCGTAGACATGGCGGAGGAACAGCTCCCACTGGGCCTTGAAGCCGTTGTCGAAGTCGGTGTTGTCCGGCACTTCCTGCCACTGGTCGCGGAAGACCTCGGTGGCGGGGAGGTCCGGGTTCCAGACCGGCTTGGGGGTGGAACTGCGGTGCTGGGCACGGCAGTTGCGCAGACCGGCGACGGCCGAGCCCTCCGTGCCGTCGACCTGGAACTCGACGAGTTCGTCGCGGTTGACGCGGACGGCCCAGGAGGAGTTGATCTGGGCGATGGCGCCGCTGTCGAGTTCGAAGATGCCGTAGGCGGCGTCGTCGGCGGTGGCGTCGTAGGGCTTGCCGTTCTCGTCCCAGCGCTGCGGGATGTGGGTGGCGGTGATGGCCTGCACGGACTTGACCCGCCCGAACAGCTCGTGCAGGACGTACTCCCAGTGCGGGAACATGTCGACGACGATGCCGCCGCCGTCCTCGGAACGGTAGTTCCACGACGGGCGCTGGGCGGTCTGCCAGTCGCCCTCGAAGACCCAGTAGCCGAACTCGCCGCGGATCGACAGGATCCGGCCGAAGAAGCCGCCGTCGATGAGCCGCTTGAGCTTCAGCAGACCCGGCAGGAACAGCTTGTCCTGGACGACACCGTGCTTGATGCCTGCGGCGTCGGCGAGCCGGGCCAGCTCCAGGGCTCCGTCGAGGCCGGTCGCGGTCGGCTTCTCGGTGTAGATGTGCTTGCCCGCCGCGATCGCCTTCTTGATCGCCTCCTCGCGGGCCGAGGTGACCTGGGCGTCGAAGTAGATCTCGACGGTCGGGTCGGCGAGGACCGCGTCGACGTCCGTGGAGACGTTCTCCGGGTCCAGCCCGTGCTGCTCGGCGAGCGCCTTCAGCGCGTACTCGCGCCGGCCGACGAGGATCGGTTCCGGCCACAGCACCGTGCCGTCACCGAGGTCCAGCCCGCCCTGCTCGCGCAGCGCGAGGATCGAGCGGACGAGGTGCTGGCGGTAGCCCATGCGCCCGGTCACGCCGTTCATGGCGATACGCACCGTCTTGCGTGTCACGTGTTTCCCTTCGTCCGCATGCGTCCCAGCGACGCAGCAAGCGCTTTCTATCTACGCAGAAGCTAGCCTTTGCACACTGGTCTGTACAAGACCGTGATGGGGTCGAGTTGTTCGAGGGGGCGAACGACAGGGGTCGATGGCCTTATCGTCTGCTCGGACGGGGGCTTCCTTTGAGCAGCCAACGGGCTTTTTTTGCGCAGCCTATGCATGGATATACGGATGTACAGACGCATACACGGCGTTCGACAGGACGCGCGACCGGAGGACGAACGACATGACGGTGACCCTGGCGGACGTGGCGGCCCGCGCCCAGGTCTCCCCCGCGACGGTGTCGCGCGTACTGAACGGCAACTACCCGGTCGCGGCGACCACCCGTGAGCGGGTACTGCGGGCGGTCGACGAACTCGACTACGTCCTCAACGGTCCCGCGAGCGCGCTCGCGGCGGCCACCTCCGACCTGGTCGGCATCCTGGTCAACGACATCGCCGACCCCTTCTTCGGGATCATGGCGAGCGCGATCCAGTCCGAGATCGGCGGACCGGGCGGCCGGGCGGGCGGTGAACGGCTCGCGGTGGTCTGCAACACCGGCGGCTCCCCGGAACGCGAACTGACCTACCTCACCCTGCTGCAACGCCAGCGGGCGGCGGCCGTCGTCCTCACCGGCGGCGCGATGGAGAACGCCCCGCACGCGGCGGCGGTCGCGGCGAAGCTGCGGAAACTGGGCGAGGCGGGGACGCGGGTGGTCCTGTGCGGTCGGCCTCCGGCGCCGGACACGGGCGCGTTCGCGCTGACCTTCGACAACCGCGGCGGCGGCCGGGAGCTGACCGAACACCTCATCGGCCTCGGCCACCGCCGCCTCGGCTACATCGCGGGCCCGGAGGAACGCACGACCACCCGGCACCGCCTGGAGGGCCACCGCGAGGCACTGTCCGTGCACGGCATCGACGAGGACCCCCGCTGGACGGTCCACGGACGCTACGACCGGCGCTCGGGCTACGAGGCCACGCTGGAGCTGCTGCGACGGGACCCGTCACTGACGGCCGTGGTCGCGGCGAACGACTCCGTCGCGGTGGGCGCGTGCGCGGCCGTGCGCGAGTCGGGGCTGCGGATCCCGGACGACGTCTCGGTCGCCGGCTTCGACGATCTGCCGTTCAGCGTGGACGCGGTGCCGTCGCTGACGACGGTGAGGTTGCCGTTGTCGGAGGCGGGGGCCCGGGCGGGACGGATCGCGATGGGGCGGGAGGAGCCGCCGCCGGGCGGGATCGCTACGGTTCGGGGGGAGTTGATGGTTCGGGGGTCTTCGGGGGTGCCGCGGAAGTAGTCGGGTGTGGGGGCCGTCTCCCGGTTCATTGAGGCGGCCCGATCCGACAGGCCCCCGGTGTCTGCCCCCCCGTGCGGCTGAACGTGTCGATGAAGGCGCTGGTCGTGGCCCAGCCGCACTGGTGGCCCGTTTCGCTGACCGTCGCTCCCTCCGCGAGGAGCACCATGGCGTGGAAGACGCGGACGTTGGTCCTCCACTGCGGATACGTCATGCCGAACTCGGTTCTGAACAGCCGGGCCAGGGTGCGTTCGCTCACGCCGATGCGGCGGGCCAGCCAGGTGGCGGCGTGCGTGGTCGTCGTCCTCACGGGCGCCCTGCTGATACGACCGTTCTGGCGCTACGACGTCACCAAGGCGCAGCCACCGTCCTCGCAGCCGTAGAGCGGGCCTACACCCGCACCACCCCGTGCCCTGATCCCGTCCAGGAGTCAGCCGTAGTGATAACGGGCCTTGATGACCACCACGGCTTTTTCCTCGACCGCGTAGACCAGGCGGTGTTCGTCGTTGATCCGCCGGGACCAGAACCCGGACAGGTCGCCCTTCAACGGTTCCGGCTTTCCGATGCCGGCGAAGGGATCGCGCCGGCAGTCGTCGATCACCTTCGCCAGACGACGACACATCTTCGGATCAGTCGTCGCCCAGTACATGAAGTCGTCCCATCCATCGGGCGTGAAAAGGACATCCCTCACTCCTCACCGTCCACCGCGTCGTACAGCTCGTCCATAGTTTTGTGGACTGTCTCCGCTCCCGCCTTGTAGTCCGCGATGGCCTTCATCAAGCGGGCGGCATTGGCGGGGGAACGCAGTAGATAGACGGTTTCCTGCCACGACCGGTAGTCATCGGCGGACATCAGCACCGCATCACCGGAGCGGGAGGTGATCTCGATGACGGTGTGGTCGTTGTTGACCTGCTCGATGAGGGGGAACAGGGTCTTCCTCGCCTCGCTGGCACTTATGGACATGACGGACACCCTTCTCCCGAGTGGTACAAGGAAACGGTACCAGTAGTGGTGCCTGTTTTCGGTACGACTCCCGAGGAGTAGCCACGAAGGCGCGGACGCCCTAGGCTCAACCCGGCGATATCTCTGACTGAGTCAACCATCCGGGAACCGACCATGACCGTCCAGGACATCCGCTCCTTCAACCGCTTCTACACGAACGTCATCGGCGCCCTCGACTACAGCCGCCACCTCTACGCCCCGTACACCCTCACCGAGTCCCGCGTGCTGTACGAACTCGCGCACGCCCCGCACACCGACGCGGCCGATCTGCGTTCCGAACTGTCGTTGGACGCCGGGTACTTGAGTCGGATCCTGAACCGGTTCGAGCAGGACGGGCTGATCGAGCGGGGGCCCTCGAAGCGGGATCCGCGGCGGCGGGAGGTCACGCTCACCGTGCGGGGGCGGGAGACCGCCGGGCTGCTGGCCGAGCGGGCGGACGAATCCGTCGGGGCGCTGCTCGCGACCGTGCCGGCCGCCGATCGGCCCCGGCTCTCCGAGGCGCTGCACACCGTACGGGCGATCCTGTCGGACGGGCGCCGGCCGCGGCCCGAGGATGTCGTGCTGCGGGAGCCGGGGCCGGGCGATCTGGGGTGGATCGTGCAGCGGAACGCGGCGCTGTACGCCACCGAGTACGACTGGAACGCCGACTACGAGGGGCTCGTGGCCCGGATCGTCGCCGACTTCGCCGAGGACCACGATCCGCATCTGGAGCGGGTGTGGATCGCCGAGCTGGACGGGCGGGCGGTGGGGTGTGTGATGTGCGTGCGCGACGAGGCGCCCGGTACCGCCCGGCTACGGCTGCTACTCGTCGAGCCCGACGCGCGCGGGCTGCGGATCGGGGACCAACTGGTGTCCGCGGTCGTCGAGTTCGCACGCGGAGTCGGCTATCGGGACCTCGTACTGTGGACCAACGACATCCTCGGCGCCGCCCGCCGTATCTACCAGCGGCACGGTTTCGTCCTGACCGCCGAGAAACCGCACCGCTCCTTCGGCCAGGATCTCGTCGGCCAGGACTGGCGTCTCGACCTGCACACGACGGCCGAGTGACGAGTAGGGTTTTGACCATGAAGTTCGCGTTCTCCACCCTCGGTGTCCCCGGGCTCCCCCTGCCCGCCGTACTGGACCTCGCCGTCACGCACGGCTATCACGGCGTCGAGTTGCGCGCGCATCCGGAGGAGCCCGTGCACCCCGGTATCGACGCCGCCCAACGGGCCGACGTGGTCGCCGGGTTCAAGGCGGCCGGGGTCGAAGTCCTGGGCCTGGCCGGGTATGCGCGGGTGGCCGCGCCGGGGGACGACGACGACGTCCTCGCGGAGGTTCGTGAACTCCTGGAGCTGGCACGGGACTTGGGCGCGCCCTTCGTGCGGGTCTTTCCCGGTGGCGGCACCGAGCAGTCCGAGGCGGAGGCCGATGCCGCGGCCGCGCGGCGGCTCGGTACGGCGGCGGAGTGGGGTGCCGACCTCGGCGTACGGATCCTGCTGGAGACGCACGACTCGCACCGGACCGGCGCGGACGCGCTCCGTGTGCTCGGCCCGGTCGGGCACCGGAATGTGGGCGCCCTGTGGGATGTGATGCACACCTGGCTGGGCGGCGAGCAGCCGTCGGAGACGTTCGCCGCGCTGGGCCCGTATCTCGGGTATGTGCAGGTCAAGGACATCGCGTCGGCCGAGGACACGACCCCGCTGCCGCTCGGGGCGGGTGTGCTGCCGCTCGCCGAGTGCGTGGAGGTGCTGGCCCGGCACGGGTGGGACGGCTGGCTGTGCTGGGAGTACGAGAAGCGGTGGTACGAGGCCGCCGCGCCGCTGGACGGCCTGCTGGCCGCCGGCCACGATCATCTGGCGCGGCTGCTCAACGACTCTGCCTGAATCACATCGTGGGCGGGGGTGGGGTTGCTGGGAACTGGGCTTCGGCTCGGGGATGACCTGCCGCTGCCGGCCGAGTTGCCCGCCGCCGGTGCGCGGGGGCCGCCCGTATGCCTTCGGCGGCCAGGCACTTCAGTGCAGGTTTTCGGGCTCGGTGGCAACCGGCCTGCTGAGGTGTGCCGACGTCACCGCGTCGCCCCCGGACCGCCGCATCTTGGAATGGGCGTTGCGCGTGCGGTGGTGGAAGGTGAGCAGGGCCAGGAGGGTCGCGCCCGTGAACCACACGAGTTCGAGGGCGAGGTGGGCCGGGGTCGGGGTGAGGGAGAAGCCCGCGGCGGTGGCGGCCTGGGAGGTGCCGTAGGTCGGCAGGAAGCGGATGAAGGAGCTGTCGGCCCCGGAGCTCCACATGGGGTTGGGCAGGAGGTCGTCGAGGACGCTGATCATGACCAGGGCGAACATACCCTCGACCTCGCGGTGCAGGACGGATCCGAGGATGACGCCGATCGCCCCGTAGGTCAGGGCGGCGCAGAACAGGGCGGCGGCGAGCTGGAGGGGCTGTTCGGGCGTCCAGAAGAAGCGGGTGACGGCGGTGGCGTAGACGGCGACGAACGCGGAGGTGAGGGTGAGGGAGGTGGCCTTGGCGGTGACGAGGTGGAAACGGGGGTAACCGGCCATCGCCAGGCGGCGGTCGAAGCGATGGCCGGTGAACGTGGCGGCGAACATCATGAAGCCCGTGATCAGGGTGACCGCCATGATGGCGCCGGTGATCTGGGTGAGTTCGTTGCCGGCCGGTGCCAGATGCTCTCCGGTGGAGCGCAGATGGAGTGGCGCGGGCCGGTCCGGAATGGAGACGTAGGCGAGCGAGATCCACAGCGGGATGTAGACGACGATCAGCAGCATGGCGAAACGGTTTCGGCTGTGCTCGACCAGGTCGTAACGGGCGGCGGTCGCGTACAGGGTCAGGTGTCGTCTCATGGAGCTCATGGAGTTCATCGAGTTCATGCCGCTCATGCCGTCGCCGTTTCGTACGGGCGCAGGACGCCGCCCTCCAAGTGCCAGAGCTCATCGAGGCGTTCAATGTCGTAGGCCAGGTGGGAGACGACCAGGACGGAGCGGCCGGCGTCGCGAAGGCGGGCGGCCAGGTCCCAGAAGCGCTGGTAGGTGTCCCAGTCGAAACCCTGGTAGGGCTCGTCGAGCAGCAGGACCTGGGGATCGTGCATGAGCGCCAGGGTCAGGTTCAGCTTCTGCCGGGTGCCGCCGCTGAGCACTGCGGCGCGTTCGTCGGCGTACTGGGAGAAGTGAAGGACGTCCATCACCTCCTCCGCGCGCTTCAGGTCGGGCAGTTGGAAGGCCGCCTTGAAGTACCGCAGGTGCTGGCGGACGGTGAGGGCGTCGTTGAGGACCACGTCCTGCGGGCAGTAGCCGAAGCGGCCCGGGTAGTGGACGGTTCCGGCCCGTGCCCGCAGTTCACCGGCAAGGATCTTCAGCAGCGTCGACTTGCCGGCGCCGTTCTCGCCGACGATCCCGGACAGCCGGCCCGGCCGCAGGTCCAGGTCGATGCCGCGCAGGACGTCGCGCCGGCCGTAGGCGTGCCGTAGGCCCCGTACTTCCAACGTCCGTCCTCCTTGGTCCACTTCCTTTGATCCGCCGCGTCTTCAACGCTCGGCGGTCAAGGGCGGACACGGGGGCTACCGGGTCCTTCGGGTGTTCCACGCGGGCAGTTGCTCGAAGACGGCGACGGCGTCCTCGCGCCAGTGCCGGCGCCAGGTCGCGGCCTCGGCGGAGGCGGCCTCGGCATGCCGGTCGATGGCCGACTGCAGGCGGGTGTGCACCTCGTGGCGGTAGGCGATGTCGCGGATACGGTCGATCGTCCGCTCGGTGCGGTCGGGGTTCCCGAGAGCGGACCTGACGGTGGCGTGGTCGTCCCCGTCCGTGGCGGCGAGCAGGTCACGGACCAGGTGGGTGACGCGGCCGGCCCGCAGGTCGGCGCCGAGGGGCTTGCCGGTGATGTCCGGGTCGCCGAAGAGGTCGAGGTAGTCGTCACGCAGTTGGCCGCCGAGGCCGGCCAGGCCGGCGTAGCGGCGCAGGCTCTCCTCGTGCTCGGCCGGCTCCTCGCCCGCGGCCAGCAGGCCCAGGCGCAGGGGGGCGAGGATGGAGTAGCGGGTGGTCTTGTATTCGTACACCGTCTCCAGCAGTGCCTCGTGGGCGGACGGGGTGACGTCGCGTTCGAGGTCGAGGATCTGGCCGATGACGGTGTCCGTCGTCACGCCGAGTTGTACGTCGATCATGGCCTGTCTGCGATCGGCGGGGAGGTCGGCCCGGAACAGCTCGCGCAGGGCCAGGAAACCGGCGAGATCACCGGTCATCATGGCCAGTCCCAGCGCGGTCTGCGGGTTCTGAGGAAGGTCCTCGCGCAGCGCGTAGTACGTCGAGGGGCCGCCACGGCGCAAGGGCGAGTCATCGATGATGTCGTCAAGGATGAGCGCGTGGCTGTGGAGGAGTTCGAGACTCAGCGCGGCCTCCAGCAGCCCCGGGACCTCGGCCTCCGGCTCCTCCGCCGCCGTGACGAGGCGGGCCGCCTCGTAGAGCAGGGCGACCCGGATCCGCTTCCCGCCGCGCAGCGACAACTCCGCCAGCAGGTGCAGACACCGGGGCGTGAAGCGACCCAGCCGCGAGCCGCCCATGTCGTCGGCGAGCTCGGCGAAGTACTTCTCGAAGGCCGCGTCGAATCGCCGCTGGTGACCGGCGGCACGCTGCAAGGCGGTGTGAGCACTGCTGTTCATCTGCGATCAGGCCGTCTTTCCGTCATCTCGTGTTCCTCGGGGAGGTCGGTGGCCAGACTGCCATCGCCGTGGAACATGCCGCGGCCTACGCTTCCGCGCGCCCCCGCGCGCCCCTCGTACGGGGCGGGCGCGTCGCGGTTGATCACTGATCGCCGCTCCTACGATGACGCTCCATGACGACTGGTTCCAGCCGCCGGAGCACACCACGGCCCGGCGACCGCAGCGGCCCGGTGCCCGGGCACATCGCCGTCATCCTGGACGGGAACCGCCGCTGGGCCAGAGCCGAGGGCCGCGACTGCGCCTGGGGATACCTGCGGGGAGGCGACCGGGCCCGGCAGTTCCTCGGCTGGTGCGACGCCGCGGGAATCGACGTCGTGACGCTGTACGCGGTGTCCCTGGACAACCTTCGGCGCGAGGACGACTCCGTCGCCGCCAGCCTGCGGGCGGTGGCCGTGACGCTGCGGCAGCTCGCCCGGGAGACCCGCTGGCGAATCCGGCTGATCGGCCGGATCGATCTGCTCGACGACCGGATCGTGCGGCAGCTACGGGACACGGTGGACCCCACTCACGCGGTGAGCGGGCCGACGGTGAACATCGCCCTCGCGTACAGCGGACGCGAGGAGATCCTCCAGTCCCTGCGAGTGCTGCTGTCCACCCCGGAGGGCATCACGCAGGCGCAGGCCGGGCTCACTCAGGACATGCTCGCCCGGCATCTCTACACCGGCGGGCTTCCCGACCCGGACCTCATCATCCGGCCCTCCGGCGAACAACGTCTGTCCGACTTCATGACCTGGCAGTCCATCTACAGCGAGCTGTACTTCTGCGAGACGGGCTGGCCGGGGTTCGACGAGTACCATTTCGAGCGGGCGCTCGCCCACTTCGCGTCCCGCAGCCGCCGCTACGGGCAGTGACAGCCCCGGATTCCGACGGTCCAGGATCCCGGGCCGCTCACCACCGGGTGGCCGCCGCCCCCCGCACCGTCCTCGGCCACGACCGGGCCCCCACCTGGAAGGCGAACGAGGCGAGCCCTCGCGTACCCAGAGCCGTCGGGCGGGTGAAGACGTCGTAACCCTGCCGTTCGACCTGGGTCAGCATGACACGGTAGTGCTCGACGACCGCCCACACGAACGGTTCGCAACGGGGATGAACCAGCTCGGCGACCTCCACCCCGCGGGCGAACAACTCACGGGCGCGCTGCACCTCGAAGCGGATCAGACCGCGCAGTCGAGGCGTGGGCCGGGCCGCGCGCAGCTCGTCATGGGTCACGCCGAAACGCCGGAGGTCCTCGGCCGGCAGGTAGATCCAACCCCGGCGGAGGTCCTCCGCGACATCCCGCACGATGTTGGCGAGCTGCAGGGCCACGCCAAGCTCGTCCATGGCCTGGTCGGCTCGGGCGTGGGTCGGCTCCATCACCCGCAGAACCATGCGTCCGAACGACCCGCAGATCCCCTCGGCGTACTCGCGAAGCTCCTGCCAGGTGGCGTACTCGCGCACCTCCAGATCCGCGAGCCACCCGTCCAGCATCGTCTCGACGTCATCGAGATCGAACGCGTACACCTCCGCTGTGTGGGCGAACGCCTGCCCCAGGGGATCGGTGCACTGGCCGCGACGCAGATCCGTGAGCATCCGCTGACGCCACACCTCGTACCGGTCGGCGCGCGCTTGGGGGTCCCCGCTGTCCAGCAACTGATCCGCCCACCGGGCAACCGCGTAAACGGCCCAGATGTGCGGTCGCTTGTCCGGGGGCAGCAGCAACGTACCCGCCCAGTCAGCACGCCCGTCGAAGGCCAGCAGCAACCGGCCGCACAACCGGTACGCCTCCCGCAGCACCGGATCAGTGATCCCGGCCCGGTCCAGAGCACTCCGGTCACCCAGCATTCGGTATCCGCCCTTCGGTCAGCAACGCCTGCCTCATGGCAACGCCGCTGCCCGACCCGGGTCACTCCCCTCTCTTATAAGGTGCTCCGATGCCCCCGCGCCCCGCTCTCCGCCGCCCCGTCGTGCCCCCGTCCCGATCATGAGCCTCACCCGCACGTTGATCGACATCCGGCCGCTGCGGACCTCGCCGGTGTTCCGGCGTCTGCTGATCGGGCGGACCGTGTCCGTGCTCGGCTCGTTCATGACCATGGTGACCGTCATGTACCAGGTCTGGGACATGACCCGCAGCACGGTCTGGACCGGTGGGGTCGGGCTGGCGAGCGCGGTGCCCTTGGTGGTCGTCGGTCTGTTCGCCGGTTCGTGGGTGGACCGCGGGGACCGGCGGCGCATCTTCCTCTTCAACACGGTGGCGCAGGCGGTCTGTTCGCTGCTGCTGGCCGTCCAGGGGTTCACCGGTCATGTCCCGGTGCTCGGTGTGCTCGCGCTGATCGCCGCGCAGTCCGGGTTCGGCGCGGTGGGCGGCCCGGCGTCGGGTGTGTTCATACCCCGGCTGCTGCCGAAGGACCAGGTCGCGGCGGGCCTCGCGCTCAACACGATGTCCTTCACCACGATGATGCTCGTCGGCCCCGCGTTCGGCGGCCTGCTGATCGGCTGGGCGGGCATCGGCGCCTGCTATCTCGTCGACGCGCTCACCTTCCTGATCGCCTTCTACGGTGCCTTCGGCCTGCCCGCGCTGCCGCCCGAGGGCGAGCCTTCGCGGGCCGGACTGCACGGCATCCTGGACGGCCTGCGCTTCCTGGCCGGCCATCGGGTGGTGCGCGGCGCACTGCTCACCGACCTGGCGGCCACCGTGCTGGCGATGCCGGTCAGCCTCTTCCCGCTGATCAACTCCGAGCGTTTCGGCGGCAGTCCACGCACCCTGGGTCTGTTCCTCTCGGCGATCTCGGTGGGCGGCATCACCGCGTCCGCGTTCTCCGGCGCGGTCACCCGGCTCGGCCGCCCCGGCCTGGTGATGCTGCTCGGCGCGAGCACCTGGGGCGCCGCGTTGGCGGCCTTCGGCCTGATGACGAACCCGTGGGCGGGCCTCGGCTGCCTCGCCCTCGCCGGTGGGGCCGACGCCTGCTCGGTGGTCTCCCGCAGCACGATCGTCCAGACCCACACCCCGGACGCCCTGCTGGGCCGGGTCTCCGCCGCCGAACAGATCGTCGGCCAGGCGGGCCCCAACCTCGGCAATCTGCGCGGCGGTTTGGTCGCGGGCGCGAGCTCCGGGGCGACGGCCATGGTCAGCGGCGGGTTGTTGTGCGTGCTGGCGATACTGACCGTGGGCGCGAGCACACCCGAGCTGCGGGCGGCCGAACCCGCTACGCCGACGGTCGAGCCGTGAGCTTCGTCGTCTCGTCCAGGCACCACTCCAGTACGGCGGGCCAGGGACCGTACCCCGCGTCCAGGTCGAGGTGCCCCGCGCCCGGGATGATCTCGGTGGGGATGCCGTACGGGTCGCCGTACACGGTCCCGGCGCCTTCCGGGCAGTACGGGTCGTCGTCGCCGGCAACCAGCCGGGTCACCCCGGGGAGCGTCAACACTCCCTCGGGCAGGGCGAATTCGGCGATCTCGGGATGCCCTACGACGACGGAGGCGGACGGCGGTGCGACCAGCAGCACCCGGTCGACGTCGCCGTCCCCGACCACCCCGCGCGCGACGGCGTGCAGCCACAGCAGGACGGAGGCGCTGTGCGCGACGACGACCGACGGCCCGGCAAGGTCGAGCCGGCGGCGCAGTTCGGCGAGCCACATCTCCAGGTCGGGGTCGTCGGCATCGGGCAGTTGCGGATAGTCGACGTCGTGGCCGAGAGCTCGGAGCCGGTCGGTGAGCCAGTGCTGCCAGTGGTCCTTCGGGCGGTGGTTCTGCCAGCCGTGGAGGATGAGGTAGGCGGTCATGTGCCGATCCTCGCCGCGTCCCACCCTGTCGATCAAGTTAATCTTTTGGGGTGGAACAGGTAAGCGGAACCTTCACGATCGACCTACGGCGCCTGGCCGTCCTGCGGGAACTCCAGCGCCGGGGCAGCCTGGCGAGGACGGCGGAGGCCCTGCGGCTGACCCCCTCGGCGGTTTCGCAGCAACTGGCGGCCCTGGCCCGGGAGGCGGGGGTTCCGCTCACCGAACGCGAGGGGCGGGGCGTACGGCTGACCGGTCAGGCCCGGGTGCTGCTGGCGCACGCCGATGCCATCGCCGCCCAACTGGAGCAGGCGCGCGCCGACTTGGCGGCGTACGGGGAGGGCGGGCGCGGGTCGGTGACCGTGGGCTGTTTCTCCAGCGGGATTCTCGGGCTTCTGCCCGCGGTGCTGCGAGGTCTGGGGGAACGGCTGCCGCAGGTGCGGGTGGACGTGGTGGAGGCCGAGCCGCCGGACCTGTTCACCGCGCTCGACTCCGGGCAGGTCGATGTGGCGGTGGCGGTGGACTTCGCGAAGGCGCCGCCGCACACGGACGACCGGTACAGCAGGGAGGACCTGTTCACCGATGTGCTGGATCTCGTCGTACCCGCCGGCCATCGGCTCGTCGGCCAAGGGCCGGTGTGGCTGCGGGAGTTGGCGCGGGACGCGTGGATCATCGGGGCTGCGGAGAGTTGTTGCGGTGCCGTGGCCCGGTCGGTGTGCGCGGCGGCCGGGTTCACGCCGGACGTACGGCACGCGGTGAGCGACTGGGGTGCGCTGGCCGCGCTGGTCGAAGCGGGGCAGGGGGTGGCGTTGATTCCGCGCCTGGTGCGGGAGTTGTACGTGCGCCGCCGGGTGGTGGTGCTGGAGACAG
This sequence comes from Streptomyces sp. NPDC005492, assembly GCF_040605995.1. NCBI lineage: Bacteria > Bacillati > Actinomycetota > Actinomycetes > Kitasatosporales > Streptomycetaceae > Streptomyces > Streptomyces sp. NPDC005492. The sequence continues at coordinate 86,821 of NZ_JBEXDX010000013.1, read as the reverse complement.
AGGGGGAACCGGCGGTACGGAACGTGTTCGCGGCGGTACGGGCGGGGTCGGAGGGGGATGCGGTGCTGGAGGTGGTGCGGGATCAGCTGCTGGCCTCAGGGGAGGCACTGCTCGGCTGAGGACACGGGCAGCCGGACTGACGTGCCGCGCCCGGGGCCCCGGACGTCGAAGTCGCGGTGACCGCCGGTGCGGTGAACCCGGCCACCCTCACCCTCACCCGTACCAGCACGGTCGCCGCAGAGGGCTACGCCCCGGGCGGGCTGGGCGAGTTGACGCAAGTCATCCCTTACGAACCGGTCGACGCCGTGCTGGGAGGAGACCGGCCGGGTCCGGCAGCGCCCGCGGGACCTTCCCTCACGCGTCGCGGGAGCGAGAAGTCAGGCGGGCGGACACCACCTGGCGGGCCCGGACTACGAAGTGCCGTCTGCCCTCCGGTTGCCCGCTGAGAGGCCGTCGAAGAGCAGGGTGAGCGTGGACTGGAGTTCCCCGCCGAGCGATGGTGATACATCGGCGCCGGTGTCCCCGCTCCAGCGGTACAGGGCGCCGAGGTAGACGTCCCGCAGGACGTATCCGGCGTGGCGGGCGGACACCTCGCTGGACAGGCTTCCCTCTTCTTGTCCGGCCTCGATGATGCTGGTGAAGATCTGCGCGACGTACGGCGTCTCCGACAGCGGGCGCCCGGCCTTGACCCAGGCGTTGAGCAGGGGTACGGCCACGTGGCGCTCGTCCATGTTCATTTTGGCCAGGATGGCCATGCAACGCCTGAGCCGACTTACCGTGTCCGTGCCCCAAAGCGGATCATGTTCCGTCATGGCCTCTTCGAGTGTGCGGCGCCGGTATTCACCCCAGGCACTGATCAGGTCTTCCTTGCGCTGGAAGTAGTTGAAGAAAGTGCCGCGAGCGACGTCGGCACGCTCGGCGATCTCGTCGATCGTGGTGTTGTCGTAGCCCTGCTCGGCGAACAGCGTCAGGGCATTGGTGTAGAGGCGCTCCCTTACTTTCTGTTTGTTCCGCTCGCGACGGCTCAGTGACGTCGTTGTCTCTGGCGGGTGCGTCGACATAGAGGTCTCCTGGTGTTTCCTCAGGAAGAGTTAAACCGGCGTACATGTATGACCTGAAGTCTAGTATGTGGCAGCGGGATTCCCACTGTTGGTCGGCAGGGCGCCGAGCGCCAGGCTCGCCTCCATCGCTTCGAGGGTGTCGTTTCCGAGCAGCCACCCCGCAGAGACGTCGATGCCGCATTCGAGGCGCAACTGTTGCGACAACCGCACCGCCATCAGGGAATCAAGCCCGAAATCCCGCAGACACCGCCGTCCGTCGAGGTGGGCGGACTCCATGCCGAGGAGCGCCGCCGCTCGTGTGCGTAGCGCGCCGTGCCCGGTCCGTCCCGCCTGTTCCGTCTGCTCACCCGGGCCTTTCCGCCCGCCCTGCCGCAAGGCATCGTCCGCCGCCGACGGCATTCGGCCCATGACTGACCCCTGTGGCCGGGGCGCGGACGACAGTTCCGGCGCTGTTGTCGGCCTCGTCCGCCGCACGATGCGTACGACGCGCTGCGAGGCGTGCGTCAGCCAGCGGTGGGCGGGCGTCGCCGCGGGGCTTGAGAAGGTACCGCTGACCGGGCGGAGACGCAGCCGTCTGAGCCGGATGTCCGAGAACCGGGCCAGCGTGCTCCCGTCGCGGGAGACCACGGTGACCTCGCCCCGTGCCTGGTCCGTGCCGGGAACAGGGGTGAGCGAGCACATGGTCCAGAACTCGTCGGTCAGGTCGGCGTACAGCTCCACACTCCCGAAGCCCGCGGGCACGTAGACGTCCCGGCCGGGCAGCCCCCGGGCGGCGGGCCGGGCCGCCAGCAGTGGCTGCAGTACGCTCTCCCAGGCGGCGGGCAGAGGCACTTTGGGGGCCCTCATCCGGGCTACCGCTTCACCGTCGCGCCGCCAGAGCTGTTCCACCGCCTCGAACGCCGGGCTGATCTCGATGCCCAACCGGGCGGCACCTGCCCGGAACGCTGCCCCCGGGACATACTGCCGGCAGCGCGCGAGTGCGTCGTCCGCGGCCTGTGGAGCCGCAGGAGCGCACTCACCGGTGCCGAGCTGCTTCAGCCGCGCCGTCAGGCATGTCACCCGTTCCCCCGTACGCCTGTTGTGGGCGGTCACCATGGCGAACCGTGTGCCGTCCGCGTCGGCGCTGTGCACTGTCGTGCACAGCGTCAGATCGTCGGCGTCGGCCAGGTCGACCAGGTGATCGCCGAGCGACGCGTCACGCAGGGCAACCATTCGCCCCGGTTCAATCTCGTCGGCGAACCGGAGCAGCGCGGCGGCGTACACGACCGGCGGCACCGGTGCCACACCCCGCAGGCGCACCGCCCCGCTCCAGTCGGACAGCCCCAGTGCGGACAGCGGGACCTCGTCGGCCCGGGTCGGGGCTGGAACGGACGGAGCCGACTCCGTGGGGTGGCGGCGGAAGACGGTGCCGTCCCACGGGTAGGCGGGCAGGGCCACGAGCCGGTGTCCGCCGCGGTACCAGCGGTCCCAGTGCACGACGCCGCCTGCCGCGAAGAACCGCCCCACCGCACAGGCCAGTTCCGGCCCCTCCGGGCAGTGTCGGCGCAGCGAGGACACCACGGCCCCGCCGTCCGCTGCGGTCAGCGTCTCCTCGACGGCCGCCAGCAGCACCGGATGCGGGCTGATCTCGACGAACACACTGTCCTCGGCCCGGGCCAGGACGTCGACCGTGCTGGTGAACAGCACCGGTTGGCGCAGGTTGTCCGCCCAGTAGGACGCGGTGAGTTCCGGGCCCGCCACCGCGGTGCCGTTCACCGTGGAGACCAGCGGGACCGTGGTGGCTCCTGGAGACAGGTCGGCGAGCTCAGCGAGCAGGTCGTCGCGCAACTCGTCCATGAACGGCGAGTGCGAGGCGACGTTGACCTTCACCGGGCGGCAGAGCACGCCGCGCTCCTGGAGTTCCTGGGCGATGCCGGCCAGGACGTCCGGCGCGCCCGCGAGTACCGTCGCCGTCGGGGAGTTCTCCGCCGCCACGCAGACGGCGTCGCCGTGCTGCGCGACGATGTGGCGCGCGTCGGACCCGGAGAGTTCGGTGGCCAGCATGGCACCTCGGCCCGCGGTACGCCGCATCAGTCGACTGCGGCGGGAGATCACCGCCGCCGCGTCCGTGAGTGACAGAGCCCCCGCTGTGTGGGCGGCGGCCACTTCTCCCATGCTGTGGCCGATACAGACGTCGGGGTCGATCCCGCGCTCACGCCAGGCGGCGGCCAGCGCCACCTGCACGGCCCAGAGCACGGGCTGCACGCGCTCCACATCGGTGGGGAACTCCGTCTCCACGGTGTGCAGGAACTCCACCGCCGACCAACCGAGTTCGGCCCTCAGCGCACGGTCGCACGCGTCCAATGCGGTACGGAAGGCGGGGGAGCGTTCGTAGAGTCCGCGCCCCATGCCGACCCACTGCGAGCCCTGCCCGGGGAAGACGAAGACCGCCCGGCGCGGCCCCCCGTAGCCTGCCTCTCCGATACCGCCCTGGGCGACGGGACGGTTCTCGGCCAACGCGCGCAACTTGCTGGCCAGGTCGTCGTGGTCGGTCCCCACGACCCACATCCGGTACGGGTGTGCCGCACGGCGCAACGCCGCGGTGGCGCACAGATCACGCAGCTCTCTGTCGTGGCCCGCGCCGCCGGGAGAGAGGTGCTCGGCGTAGGCACCGGCGAGCCGGAGCAGGGCCGTGCGGGATCTGGCGCTGATCACCAGCAGGTGGGGTGCATCGGTCGAGCCGGTGCTGGTCTGCGCTGCGGTGGTCTGCGCCGGCACGGCCTTCGGCGTGGGGGTGTGTCGGTCACTGTCGCGGCTCGCGGACCGGCCGCCGGTGGCCTGGGCTTCCTCGGGGACGTACTCGGACACCACCACGTGCGCGTTGGTCCCGGAGAGGCCGAAGCAGCTCACACCCACATGCGCCCGGTGACCGCCCCGGGTGAGGGGGCGGTTCTCCCGCACCAGCTCCACGGGCAACGTGCCGTTCCTGAGCAGCCGGTGGGGCTCCGTCTGGTGGAGGGAGGCGGGGATCACGCCGTGGTGCGTGACGAGGACCGACTTGATCAGGCCCGCGATGCCGGCGGCGGCCTCCGCGTGACCGATGTTGGATTTGACCGACCCGATGGGCAGCGGTCGGCCGGGGCCGCGCTCCTGGGCGACGGCGACGGCCAGCGCTTCGAGTTCCACGCTGTCCCCGACCGGCGTTCCCGTGCCGTGCGCCTCCACGTAGTCGAGCCGGCCCGGGGTGATGCCCGCGCTGCGACAGGCCTCCGCGAGCATCTGGACCTGCCCCTCCACCGAGGGCTTCAGGAGCAGACCGCTGCCTCGGCCATCGTTGGTGACCGCACTGCCCGGCAGCAGGGCGAGCACCGGGTTGCCCTGGCGCAGCGCGTCGGACAACCGCTGCAGGACGACGACGCCGACGCCCTCGCTGCGCACGAAGCCGTCGCCGTCGGCGGAGCCGAAGCGGCACCGTCCGGTCGGGGAGAGCATCGCTCCCTGCGAGTAGGCGATGGCGTCGTGAGGGGAGAGGATCACGTTCACACCGCCCGCGATGGCGAGGTCGCTCTCCCCGCAGAGCAGGCTCTGACGCGCGGCGTGCACCGCGACCAGTGACGACGAGCAGGCGGTGTCGAGGACGACGCTGGGGCCGCGCAGGTCGAACGCGTACGACACCCGTCCCGCCGTCACCGCGCGCAGCCGGCTGCCGGTCGCCTCGCGGATGTCGCGTTCATGGGCCGACGGCCCGCTCTCTCCGTACTCAGCAGTTGCCTGGCCGATGAAGACTCCGGTCCGGCTGCCGGCCAGGCTGGACGGCAGGATGTGGGCCGCCTCGAAAGCCTCCCAGACGACCTGGAGCAGGATCCGCTGCTGCGGGTCCATCCCCTGCGCCTCAACCGGCGCGATCCCGAAGAAGGCCGCGTCGAACCGGAACACATCGTCAAGGAAGCCGCCGTGCCGGGAGACCGTACGACCGGGGGTGCCCGACTCGGGTGCGTAGTACGGCGTGATGTCGAACCGGTCCGCAGGGATCTCGGTGACCGCATCGGTTCCGCTGGTGAGCGACGTCCAGAACTCCTCGACGCCCACGGCGCCGGCAAACCGGCATCCCATGCCCACCACCGCTATCGCGGTGTCCTGCGCGCAGACCGCGTGGTTCATCCGAGGTTCCCCCTACTCCCGGTTAAGTTCAAAAATATACCCGAGAACAAGTTTGTGTTCCCAGTCACACTTAGATTGAAGTCAGGATGGTCAAGCACGTGCCAGATATTGACCAAGAAATGGCAATGGAATATTCATTGAATCGTCAAGTTTGCCGAGTGAATCGGGCAAGTGGGTGCTTCTCATGGCGGATCGGCCCCAGTATCGCCTTGCGAGCAAGTATGTACTTGCAACTATTCTTGGATTGCAATGCATGAATGGGGCTGGGTTTATTGAAGGCCACGAACGAGCGGCCAAGGGGGATGACCGTATGGATTCCGTGGATTCCTGGGTGAACGCGAAGATCCGATTCATAGCCGTGGGAGGGCACGCACTGCTGCGCGGTGCGCTGTGCACCCTGCTGGCGCACGAGGAGGACCTGGTGGTCATCGGCCAGGTGCCCGACGGAGAGGCCGCCTTGGAACTCGTCGGCCGCAGTCGGCCCGATGCCGTGCTGTTGGACGTGGAGCGGACCGGGCCCGAGACGGTGCGCACCGTGATGCGGATGAGGGACTCGAGCCCGAGCACCCGTCTCATCGCCATGACTCGCTGCGCCGAACCTTCGTTCCTCAGGGCGTTGACCCGGGCGGGGGCGTACCGGTGTCTGACGAAGGAGACCACGTACAGCGTTCTGGTGGGTGCCCTGCGGGGGGAGGCGCAGGAGAGCGCGAGCGTGTCGGGACCGCTCGCGGGCCTTACCCAGCGCGAGGCCGAGATCATGGGCTTCGTCGCACAGGCGCTCAGCAACCGCCAGATCAGCCGGAAGCTCGCAATCACCGAGGACACCGTGAAGCGGCACCTGCACAACGCCTTCAAGAAGCTCGGTGCCCGGTCACGCCTGGAGGCGGTGCAGCGGCTTTACGGAGGCCTGACGCAGTCCAGCCGGCCCACGGTCCCGCACGCCGGACGGACCCCCGTCGGGGCCGGATCCGGCCCCGACGGGGTGCGCTGCTGAGGCGGCCGTCAGGGTCCGATTTCCCCGGCCGCCTCTTCGGCGGCGGCCGGGGGCAGCACACGCTTGGCGGTGTTCAGCGCGTTCATCACGCGTGGCACGCCCGCGTAGGCCGCCACGTGCGTCAGCAGCGCGATGATTTCGGTCCTGTCGGCACCGGCCCGCAGTGTCGCCTTCAGGTGCAGCTCCAGCTGCGGCTCGCAGCCACCGAGCGTGACCAGCACCGCGAGCGTTGCCAACTGACGCGTACGCAGGTCCAGTTCCGGACGTCCCACGATCTCGCCGAAGACGTACTCCACGATGGTGTGGCCGAACCGCTCGTCGAGCGGGGCGACACCCGCGACGACGGCTTCGGGATCGATGCCCAGAGACCGCATCACCTCCGCGCCGTGTCGCTCGCGGGAGCTGACGCCCGGCGAGGCGGCACCGACGGTGGGCGGGACGTCCTGGCGGACGGCGGACTCGGTCATCGTCTTCCCCTCTCCTGTGGTCCGAAGCTCGCTTCGCTGCCCTGCGTCACCGGGTGACCGGCATGATCGGCGCGGGGTAACGCTCGCCCGTCACGGCGTCCGGGGCGAAGACGCGGTCGAGGGCGGCCAGGTCCTCCGCGGTCAGTTCGAGTCGTGCCGCCGCGATGTTCTGCTCCAGGTACGGCAGCCGGCGGGTGCCGGGAATCGGCACGATGTCCTCGCCTTGGGCAAGCACCCAGGCCAGGGCGACCTGACCCGCCGTGACGCCGTGGGCGGCGGCGGCCTTCTCCAGCGTGGGCAGCAGAGCGAGGTTGGCCTCCAGCCCGCCCTCCGCGAACCGCGGGTTGCCCAGCCGGAAATCGGTCTCGTGCAGGGTGTCCGTGCTGCGCACCGTACCGGTGAGAAAGCCACGGCCGAGCGGCGAGTAGGCGACCAGTGCGATGCCCAACTCACGGCAGGCGGCCAGCACGCCGTCGTCGACGACGTTCCGGGTCCACAGCGAGAACTCACTCTGGACGGCGGCGATCGGGTGCACAGCATGGGCGCGGCGCAGGTTGAGCGCGCTGACCTCGCTGAGCCCGATGTGGCGCACCTTCCCCTCCTGCACGAGCCGGGCCAGCTCGCCGACGGTCTCCTCGACCGGGGTCACCGTGTCGAGGCGGTGCACGTAGTACAGGTCGATCGCCTCCACCCCGAGGCGCCGCAGAGACGCCTCGCAGGCTGCGCGGGCGTAGGCCGGGCTGCTGTCGTTCCAGCGACGGCCGTCGGCCCGCCGGATGCCGAACTTGGTAGCGATGACGGCCTCGTCCCGACGACCGCGCAGGGCCCGGCCGACCAGCTCCTCGTTGCGGCCGCTGCCGTACATGTCCGCGGTGTCGAGGAGAGTGACCCCGGAGTCGAGCGCCGAGTGGATCACCCGCACCGACTGGGCGTCGTCGGCGGGTCCGTAGAACTCGCCGCTCATTCCCATGCAGCCGAGACCGATCGGTCCGACGGCCGGACCGTCGGCCCCGAGCCGGCGGGCGGGGCCGACGAGCCGCCCCGGGGAAGTCGTTTCGGGTGCCATGAACGAACTTGTCCTTCCTGGTGGGTATGTAGGAGGCGGGACAGGGGCGGTGACGCGGATCACCGCTCCCGTGCCCGACGGGTTCAGCGCGCGGTGGTGACGAACTCCTGGAAACTCGCCTCCTGCAGCTTGAGCTGGGCGTGGATGTCGCCGCCGAGACCGAAGAAGCCGATGGCGCCGCCGTAGTTCTGCTGGTAACTCATCCAGAGCAGGACGATGTTCACGATGCGTCGCGGGCCGGGGGCACCGGGAGCCGGGAACGGGTTCGGCAGGGTCGCCCGATAGTGGCCCTTACCGGCCGAGTCGGCCAGGAAGACGTTGGGGATGCCGAGCGGTCCGGGCCGGAACGGTCCGGCGGGGGCGGGGGCCAGGTCGTTCTCCCGCAGGGACATCACGGTGTACATGCTGTCGGGGATGAGACCGGAGAACTCGAAGCGGAATTCCGCGTCGTGCTCGCCGTTCACCGTGGCTACCTCCAGCCAGCCCTGCGCCTGCGCCCACTGCCCCAGCGTGACCGGCTCGGTGACCCGGCGGCCGTCCTCCGGGCGCAGATCGGGGATCGGCACCTCGTGGAAGGGGTAGCTGGGCCGCCGCACCAGGTGCGCCTGCGGGCACTGGTCGGGAGCGAACAGCATCGGGTAGTTGTTGCACGGCAGTGGCAAGGGCAGCGTGTACAGGACCATGTCCCGGTCCGCCGGGGAGAGTTCGGCCGACAGCTCGCGCACGATCCGGTATGGCGCGTTCTGGCCGTGCGGCGGCAGTTCGCTCTCGGGGGAGACGATCGCCGACCCCCACTCGGAGCGGACCGAGCCGTCCGGCCCCGGCCGGTTGACCCGGCCGACGACGACGAAGTCACCGTCCGCGTTCATGACCTCGCTGGGCGGGTAGGTCGGCCCCTGGGTGGTCAGGCTGAGCTCGTACGTCCTGGTCGTCATGGTCTCAGGCCTCGACCCGGGCGTACGTCTTGGTGTACAGGCCGCCCTCGCCGCCCTGCGGGATGATGTACTTTTCGCGCACCTCGGTGAGGATCGCCTCGTACGCCGGCGTCCTGAAGACGCCGTTGTGCCGGACCGGGTCCACCGAGAAGCCGGCTACGAACAGCACGCCGGGCTCGGTGCTCAGCAGCGAGTGGTAGGCGAGGAACACCTCGGACTCCTCGGAGTTCCGCACGGTCTCGAAGATGGTGCGGTTCCGCCACTCCCGGTACTCCTCCAGGACCGGCGGCTTCACTTCCACCCGGCGAAGCTGGACGTACGGGGTTTCGGGCAGCGCGCCCGCGCAGTCCTTGGGCGCCTCCACGAACTCGTGGACGTGCCGGCGGAAGTCACCCGCCACGAAGGGCGAGACGGCCTCCCACTGTTCCCGCGCGTCCCGCTGAAACCGACTGAGGTCCTCGTCTCCGGACAGCGGCCGCAGTTCCAGCAGCGCGTCGTCCTCCAGCGAGCGGTAGAGCGTGCGCCCGTCCTGGTACCGGGCATGCAGCTCCAGCCAGTTCTTGACGGCGCTGTCCGACTCAGCTTCCTGAACCGGGACTTCGGTGACGAGCAGCAGACGTGTGGACATGGTGAGGCTCACTCCTCAGGAACGAAAGGATGGCAGGGAGAGATGGCAGGGAGAAGGGGGAAGAAGGGGATGTGGAAGTGGTGCGCTGGCCGCAGCGGGGCGCGGCGTCCGGGGACGCTCAGCGGTCCTGGGGTGCGGCCACCTCCATGCGCAGCGGCGAGCGCTCCGACGGGCTGAAGCGGTCGATACGGACCCGCTCCCACACCCCGCCCGTGCGAAACGGGTCGGCGGCGAAGTGCCGCTCGACGGTCTCTCGGTCCGGGGCCTCGACGACGATGAGGCTGCCGACCGCGTCCTCGGTGCCGTCCGCGGTCAGCGGGCCGTAGAGGAGCGGCCGCACGAGGCCGCCCTCGCGCAGCCGGCGCGAGTGCTGCGGCCGCAGCTCCTGGCGCAGCGCCGCTGTCCCTGGGCCGTCCACGCAGTGGACGACCCAGATCGACGCGGTCACGATGCGGCGGCCGGGGCGGGCACCGCGGCCTCGGACAGGGCGGCGCGCACGGCCTGCCGGGCAGCCATCGACTCCTGCTTCACCGCCACGGCCTCCGGAATGACCCGGATGGTCGTCTCGAACTCCGCTGCGGTTCTGCTGTCCTGACGGACAGTCAGCACGCAGTCGACCGAGGAGCCGACCGGGGAGGCGTCTTGGCGCACCAGACGGAACTCGATCGTGGCGGGCAGTGGGAAGACGAAGCTGTGGAAGGCCGAGCGGATGGAGCCGATGACGAACCGGGTCGGCTCCTCGGTCGACGGCAGGAACTGCTCGATGACGACCGTCCAAGTCTGCCGCGCGGCCTCGAGCAGGGTCACCGCGGGGATGTGCTGGCCCGTCAGGTGGTCCTCCAGCACCTCCACCCGCTGGTCCAGCAGCAGGGGCGCGGTGTAGAGGTCCGGGCCGGCCAATCGCACGGGCCCGATGAGGACGTTCTTGTCCTCGTGCTTGTGGGTCAGCTCGCGCCCCACCGGCAGGGGAACGTCGGCCCCGGTGCGCTCCCGCAGCTCGCGCAGTTGGTCCGCGCTGAGACCTTGGCCGACGACGATCGGCGGCGCTGCCGTGAGGTCTCCGGAACGCAGCGCGTCCAGCAGGTCGGTCACGGGCACGGTCCCCGCGTTCCCGAGGAACTCCTTGAAGCGATCGCCCACCACCGCGCGAGCGTCGGCGTTCTGCCGCATTTCTGACTCTCCTTGGTAATTCGGTGTCCGGTGGACCGATCAGACGGCGATGGACCGGGACAGGGCGGAGTGGTAGGCGTCGACGAACTCGTCGAAGGTGCGGACATCGGATATCAACAGGTCCTCGGCGAACGGATCCACGCCGATCTCCATCTCCAGCTGGATGATCAACCGTGCGATCAGCAGTGAACTCAGGCCGAGGTCGGTCAGCGACAGGTCGCCGCGTATGTCTCCGTGCTCGACTCCGGCCTCCTCCAGAAGGGCCGCGACAGCCTCGAGGACGATGGACCGGGTGGTGTCATGGCTCAACATGTGATTCCTCCGTCGACGACGATGGACTGTCCGGTGATGAACGACGCCTGTGGTGAGACGACGAACGAGACGGCGTCGGCGATCTCGTCGATCGAAGCGCTCCGGCCGAGCGGGGTGCGCCTTTGGATGCGTTCACGGTTGGTGTCGGTGACGTCGGTGGTCAGATCGCTCTCGAAGAACCCCGGTACGACGGAGTTCACCCGGATCTTCATGGGCCCCAGTTCACGGGCCAGCGCGCGGGTCATGCCGTCCAGGCCGGCCTTCGCCGCGGCGTACACCGCGACGCCGCGGTAGCCGCGGATCGCGTTGATCGAGGAGACGCTGACGATCTGACCGTGTCCCCCGAGGCTCATCACCCGGGCGCAGGCCTGAGTGAGCACGAGGGGGCCGGTGAGGTTGGCGGTGATGCCGGCGGCGATGCGTTCGGGCCGCTCCGTGAGGAAGAGTCGCTGGCCGTCCAGCACCGCCGCGTTGTTGACCAACAGGTCGATCCGGCCGAACCGGCGGGCGACGTCCGTGACGAACTGGCGCAGCGCCTTGACGTCCGTGAGATCGACCCGGTCCCACAGGAAATGCTCCGGCGCGGTCTCGGCGGTCTTCTCCACGAACTCGCTCACGGAACGGCTGAAGGTCGCCACGGTCCAGCCGTCGGCCAGCAGCCGGTCCACAAGCAGCGCCCCGAGCCCACGGCTGCCACCGCTGACCACCGCGACCCGCCGGCCCGCCGAGCGGTCGTCGGCGCCAGCGGCATCGGTGCTGCCGGTCACGCCACGCTCCTGACCTTCTTGAAACGGTCGGAGTGCTGGGCCCGAGTGGACACCTCCACGACAGCGGGCACCTTGAACGGCTCCAGCTTCGCCGCGCAGTGGCTGCGGATGCGGCGGGCCACCGACCGCTCGTCCTCCGCCTCGGCAAGCAGCACGGTCGCCTTGACCACCATCCCGGTGACATGGCTGGGACGGCCGCTCACGGTGACCTCGGCCACGTTGTCGACATCGAGGATCACGCTCTCGACCTCGCTGGGATACACCTTCTCCCCGCCCACGTTGATGATCTCCGATCGGCGTCCGAGGATGCGGATCCAGTCGCCGTCCGTCTCCACCATGTCCTGGGTGTTGAAGTAGCCTTCGGCGTCGAACGGGGCGGGCGCGTTGAGGTAGCCGAGCATCGCCATCTCGGAGCGGATCCACAGCACTCCGTCGACGATCTTGTGGTCGAAGCCGGAGTTGCCGAGCTTGACCCAGAGGGTGTCGTCGCTACGGGACTTGGTCGGCAGGATGCCGAGCTCGGAGAGTCCGTACGTCTGCTTGAAGCGCACGGTCGGGAGCAGTTCCTTCAGCCGCTGGAGGGTGCGCAGCGGCATCGGCTCCGTGCCGTACGTGATCAGCTCCAGGGAATCGGTGGCGAACCGCTCGGCGACCCCGGCGATCAGCACCATGTTGAGGAACGTGGGTGTGGTCGGCAGCACGTCCACCCGGTGATCCCGGATGGCCGCGAACACGGTGTCCGGTGTGCGCTCGGGCACCGTGACCACGGTGCCGCCCTGGCACAGGGTGTGCAGCAGGGTGTTGATTCCGCCGATGTGGTCGAGGCTCAGGAAGGACAGGATGCGGCGGGGTCTGCCGCCCGTCCGGTAGCGGCCGAGGACCTTCACGAAGTCCAGCACCGAGGCCTTGCTGCGCCCAGTCGTGCCGGAGCTGAACAGCACCAGGCCGGGCCGTCCGGCGGTGCGCAGCTGCGCGTAGAGCTCATGGTCGGCCCGGCGGCCGGTCCGCAGCAGGCTGCGCTGCCCGTCCGGGGCCAGCACGATCGTGGTCTCGACCTCGGCCACGTCCAGGAACTCGTCGCGCTTGGCGTCAGGCAGGACGGTGAGCGGCACGATGACGGCCCCGCGCTCGATCAGCGCGAGCAGCCCGGCACAGGACGCGGGCGAGTACGGGCCCTCCAGTGTCACTACCTCGCCGGCCTGCACCTGGTGCCCGTCCAGGAAGACCCGCCAGTCGGCCACCAGATCCAGGAGCTGTGCATAACTGAGGGCTGTGCCGTTGAAAACGATGGCGTCGGCGCTGCCGAATTTCTCCAGTTCGGTCAGTGGGGAACTGTCCACGGGTTTCCTCCGACGGTTGGTTTCTGAAAGGAAATCTACGAGGCAGAATCCGATGGAACAACGGTCATTTAGAGCGCCGCAATTCCTATGCGCGCTTGGGTACCCCAATGAAGGAGGGAAATAAAAAGGGCTGTTCCTCCGTGGTTGTGGAGGAACAGCCCGGAAGAGCCTCGGACCTTGTCGGAGGCCTCTCGGATATCAGGTGGCCGGCTGCTCGTCGGGGTCTGGCGCCTCGACGGGCACCGACGCCGCCACGGTCCGCGGTGCGGGTATCTCGCGGGACGACACGAAGACGCCCAGGGTGACCACGATGCCGGCGCCGATCTGCAGCAGGGTCACCGGCTGGCCCAGGGCGAACGAGGCGAGGACGGTGAAGACCGGCACCAGGTGGAAGAAGACCGCGGTGTCGGCCACGCCGATGTGGCTCACTCCGTAGTTCCAGAAGACGTACGCCAGCACGGTCGCGAGCAACCCGACGAAGGTCAGGGCCGCGTACACACCGGCCGGAAGATGGGCGAGGACGTGCGGGGTCGGCCGCGGGCTGACCAGCAGCGCGGCCACCCAGAGGCCGGCGCAGCCCATGATCGTGGTGAGGCCGGTGGTGACGACGGGGCTGCTGTTCTTGATGTACCGGCCACTCAGGATGGAGTAGAGCGCGAGACAGGTGGTGGCGCCCAGACACAGCAGGTCGCCGATGTTCGGCGGCTCCAGTCGCTGCACCGAGCCGCTCAGGATCAGGACCGCGACGCCGGCGAAGCTCACCATCGTGCCGATCTTGTGTCCGCGGCTGATGCGCTCGCCGTAGCAGACGCCTGCGATCAGAGCCGTCACCAGGGGGTTGGTGGCCTGGATGAGCGCGCCGTTGGTGGGCGAGGTGTACTTCATGCCGAAGAAGAACAGGACATTGAAGACCACGACACCGATCAGTGCCATGCCCAGGAGGGGGCGCCAGCTGCTCCGCAGCGCCCGCAGCGCGGTACGGCGGTTGGCCGCCAGGAGGCCGAGCACCACCACGCTCGCGACCGAGTACCGCAGCGCACCCCCGGCCGGTGGCGAGAGATAGCGCACCGAGTAGTTGACCAGGTTGAAGGTGGCACCCCAGAACAGCGCCGACAGGGTCAGCATGAGGTAGATGATCTTCTTGTTCACGGCGTTCTCCAGATCGCGGAACGGTGGGTCAGCCCAGTACGGCCGCTTGGGCGAAGGAACCTGTCTCCGCGGGGAGTACCGGCCAGCCCAGCCGCGCCGCGTGGTCGGCCAGCACAGGATCGTGGCCGCCGACCACGTGCGGGCGGCCGAGCAGGCGGAGCATCCCGAGATCACTGGAGTGGTCGCCGTAGCCGGAGCACTCGGCGGCGTCGGCGCCCAGCCGGGCCAGGGTCTCGGCCACCGAGTCGGTCTTGGCGTCGCCGATCATCGGCCGTCGCACCTCGCCGGTCAACCGGCCTTCGGCGTCCGCGAGCGGTTCGGAGCAGAGCACCACGTCAGCGCGGAGTTCCCGGGCCAGCGGGCCGAGGCACCCGGTGAATGAGCCGGAGACCAGCACGACCGTGTCGCCCGCGGTGACATGCCGCCGCAGGGCGTCCACGCTCGCCAGCACGAAGGCATCGGGGCGGCGCCGGTAGTCGTCGTACCAGTCCTGACCGGCGGCCAGGAGTTCCGTCCACGGAGCCCCGGCGAAGCGGCGGTAGTACGCGCGGTTCACCTCCGGCCGCGGGACGCCCTCGGACCACATGGTTCGGAACGTGGCCATCGCATGCTCGTAGTCGCTCTCGTCGCCGCCGTTGCGGAGGATCCAGAACCGCAGGAAGTCGAACATGCTTTTGACGCCGATGAGCGTCTCGTCGACGTCGAAGAAGGCGGCTCGGGGGATGGTGCGCATGACGCGATGTGATCCCTTCGGGAAGTGGCCGGGCCTGCTCGACGGTATTGGCCGGCCCGGTCGGGGCGCGCGGAAATGCAACCAAGGTGGTAGAAGCAACCGGCGAGGCACCGCCCGGCGGCGCGGCAACGGCGCTGATCGGACCGATATTTCTGGTCAGGTATGCCAGTTCGGCCACGCTGAAAGCGTCGTTGACCGGCCGGCGGTGCCGAACCTAATGTCCTGGCGTACCCACTCGTGAAAAAACCTTTCTCACGGAAAGCGAGGGATGTAAATGTCCCAGCGGAATGCCGGCGCCGTCGCCGAGGAGTTCTGGGCCAAGCTGCAGAGCGGCGACCGTGAGGGCGTGCTGGCCATGCTCCCGGACACGCTGGACTGGTTCGTCCCCGGCAACCCCGAACTCGTGCCGTGGGCCGGCCGGCGTACCAGTAAGCAGGAGATCCGGCAGTTCCTCGAAATGCTGGGCGGAACCATGAAGCCCGAGGTCAACAAGGTGGAGCAGGTGATCTCCGAGGGGCCGCACGCGGTCGTGACCGGCTACTTCGAACACCGCTGCCGCGCCACTGGCAAGCTCTTTGCCTCGCCGTACGCCCTGCGTCTGACGGTCAAGGACGGCCTGATCACCCACTACGACATCTACGAGGACACCCAGGCCCTCGTCGACGCCCTGCGCTGACCGCACCGGCTCGGCTCGCTCCGGGCCGCTCCACCCCCGGCCGTGGGGCGGGGCGGGGACCTACCGCCGCGCCCCACGACAGCTGAACTCCTCTTCTCAGGTGGCCAGTTGAACCTCGCACCCGTTATCGTCCCGCACCCCGAGCCGGCCACTGACGGCCTCCCCGAACGACAGGTGGGCCTCGGGAATCACAGCACCCGTCTCCTCGACCGCCCCGCCGAACGACCGTCGGACAGGGCCCCGCTGGTCCTGGTCCACGCGCTGGGCCTGGATCGCCTGATGTGGGCACCCGTCATCGGGCGCCTGCCCGCAGACCGCCGGATCATCGCCTACGACGTGCGCGGTCACGGCCGTGCGGCGGGCGCGCCCCCCGCGCCGGACCTGCATGCCCTGGCCGACGACCTGGTGCGGCTACTCGACGAACTCGGCGTCGAGCGGATCGGGCTGGTGGGCCTGTCCATGGGCGGGGCCATCGCCCAGACCTTCGCCGTCGACCATCCCAACCGCCTCACGGACCTGTACCTGGTGGCCACCGCCGCCGACCCGCAGGACGCCTATCTCCAGCGCGCGGCCGAGGCCGAGACGCACGGCGTCGGCGCCCAGCTGCCGGCCGCCCTCGAGCGCTGGTTCAGTCCGGCCTACCTGGCCGCGGAGCCCGCACCCGTGCGCTACGCACGGCAGTCCGTACGCCGGACCGATGTCGCCGACTGGTGCGCGAGTTGGCGGGCGCTCGCTCGTCTCGACACCCGGGCCGCCCTGTCCGGGATCAAGGTGCCCACCCGGGTGATCGCAGGCGGGGACGACCCAGCGACACCGCCCGCGATGATGCGGGACATCGCCCGCGACATCCCGGGCGCCGACTTCGCGGTGATTCCCGGTGTACGGCACCTGATCAGCCTTGAGGCTCCGGACCGCCTGGCCCGGTTGCTGACCCCGGATTACTGATCCAACGCGCTACCACTTCGGTGGCAGAAGCCATGGCCGGACCCGATCGCCTGGCTAGTTTTAGCGTCAGCTGAACCAGCCGAAAGGGAAATGCCTTGCCCAGTCGCGTAGATTCGCTTTCCACTCAGCATTCGGTTGATCATTCGGTTGATATATCACTCGCGATCAGAAGCGACCGAAGACGGCTTGAAATTGCCCTGCTCCTCGAAGAGTTGGGGCAGAGCGAAGCCGTCGGCGTCGTCCGGGTGTCCGACGACCCCGTGACGGCGGTCGCTCAGGCGGCGTCGGACCCCGGCCGGATCGCCCTCGTCGCGCTCGCCGATCTGGTCGGATCGCCGTCCTTCCCACGGGAGTTCGCAGACCTGGCGCGGCTCGACGCGCTGATGCTCATCACCAAGGACGACGTGGCCTCGCTGCGGCGACTCCCGGAACTGCCGGGCATCGGCTACTTGGGTCCCGACGAACTGACCCCGGACGGACTGCGCGAGGCGCTCTCCCGGATGGCGGCGGGCAAACCGCCGGTCCCCGCCTGGCTGGCGCATGACCTGCTCACCGCCTGGCGGGCGGCACCAGAGGCCCGAGCGGCCACCCGGCTGACCCGGCGGGAGCAGCAGACCCTCGTCCTCCTGGTCGACGGGCTGAGCAACAAACAGATCGGACGACGCCTCGGCATCTCCGATCATGGCGCCAAGCGTCTGGTCGGCAACATCCTCGCCAAGCTCGACTGCCCGAACCGCACCGCGGTCGCCACACTGGCAGTCCGGGACGGCCTGTACGACCAGTGCGCACGCAACGCTCTGCCCGTCTGACCCAGCGAGCGCCCACGGCACAGCGCCTAAGGCGAAACACCGAGGGCGAGACACCGCAAGGCGGAACATCGGAGTACCTCAGAGGGCCAAACGCTGCCCCACGGCCGCTCCCCCGGACCATCATCCCTCTCCCTCACCACTCACTCACCGTCCAGGAAAGAGGCATCCCATGCCCATCATCACGATCCAGCAGGGTCCGCAGCCCGTCGAGCGCAAGCGCGAACTCGTCCGACGTGTCACCGAGGCCATGGTCGAGGCTTATGGGCTGCCGCCCGAGTCGGTACAGGTCTGGATCCACGAAGTTCCCGCGGACAGCTGGGGAAAGGCCGGCCGGCTCACCTTCGACAAGTGAACGAACGAGAGCGTGGTTCGAGGGCTCATGCCCGTTTCCGTCTTGAGGGTGGGTAAGGCCGGCTGGTCGTGGGCCACCCGGGCAACTGTCCCCTCAGCTCCCCGAACGCCTCGTGGAAGCCCGGGAAAGTCTTCCGTACGCACCCCGGGTCGTCGAACGAAATACCCGGCACGCGGAGCCCGGTCACCGCGAAGGACATGACCATGCGGTGGTCGCCGTAGGACGTGATCTCCGTAGGCGTGACAGGGTGCGCGCCCGGCCTGATCTCGATCCAGTCGGGGCCCGTCGCCACCTCGACGCCCAGTCGCCGGAGGTTCTCCGCGCAGGCCTCCAGGCGGTCGCACTCCTTCACCCTGGTGTTGCCCACGTCCTCGATCCGGACCGGGCCGGAGGCGAAGGGGGCGATCGCGGCCAGGGTCGGCATGGTGTCCGAGATGTCCCGCATGGTGGTCGTGAGGCCGCGCAGCTCGCCGGTGCCGCGGACGCGGGTGCCGGTCGCGTCGACCGACACCTCCGCGCCCATCCGCCGCAGTACGTCGACGAAGGCCAGGTCGCCCTGGAGCGCGCCCGTGCCGAGCCCCCGTACCGTCACCTCGGCTCCCGGTGTCACCGCCGCCGCGGCGAAGAAGTAGCTCGCCGTGGACGCGTCCGGCTCGATGTCGTAGGTCGTCGCCCTGTAGCCGCCCGGCGGGACCACGTAGACCGTGCCCTCTCTGCGGACCTCCACGCCGAACGCCCGCATCATCGCGATGGTGATCTCGACATAGGGGGCGGACACCAGGTCCGTGACCCGGATGCGGAGGCCCTTGCGGGTCAGGGGGCCGAGCAGGAGGAGCGCGGTCAGGTACTGGGAGGACTGGCCCGCGTCCAGGACCACTTCGCCGCCCTCCACGCCCGACGCCCTTACGGTCAGCGGGTGGTGGCCCTCCGCCTCCTCGTGGCGCAGGTCCACACCGAGGTCGCGCAGGGCGCGGGTCAGGGGGAGCAGCGGCCTGCGGCGCATCTGCGGGGAGGCGTCGAAGCGGTACGTTCCCCGCCCCGCCGCCGCCAGGGTCGGCAGGAAGCGGGCCGTCGTCGCGCCGTCCCGGCAGTACACGTCCGCCTCGGTGACCGCCGGGCCCTGCGGGCGGCCGTCGATCTGCCAGGCGTCCGGGGTCCGGCCCACCCGGTAGCCGAGCCGGGTCAGGCCCTCGGCGAAGCCCTCGGTGTCGTCCGAGCGGAGCGGGCGCCGGAGAGTGGTGACTCCATCGGCGGCGGCCGCGAGGAAGAGCGCGCGGGCGGTGACGGACTTGGAACCGGGGATGTCGACTGCGGGCATGGCCTCATGATCGGGCGAGCGCGGGGCCGGGTGCCGCCGCGTCCACGGGATGGACCGCTGCCCGTCGCCCGCGCGTCACCCGGAACCGCCCCCGATCCCGCCTAGGCCCTGTCGTCAAATTCCCGTCTGCCCGGCGACGCCATGCACGCACTCTCGCCGCACCGGGCCCAGACCCAAGTACGTCCAGTACGAGGGTCAGGGCCCGGCACGCCGAGAGCACGCACCTGACGCCGCCGGGCCGCCCTCCGGGCGACGACGAGAATTTGACGACAGGACCTACGCCTTCGTCCTGGTCGCGATGAGATGTTCGACGAGGGCGAGCAGCAGGTCGCGGCCGACCGACTTCTCCCTCATGTCGCCCATCACCAGCGGGACTTCGGCGTCGAGGGTCAGCGCGTCCCGGATCTCCCGCTCGTCCCGGTCCATCCGGCCGTAGAAGCAGTTGACGCCGATGACGAAGGGGATGCCCCGGCTCTCGAAGAAGTCGATGGAGGCGAAGCTGTTCTCCAGGCGCCGGGTGTCGGCCAGCACGACCGCGCCGAGGGCGCCGCGCACCAGGTCGTTCCACATGAACCAGAAGCGTTCCTGCCCCGGTGTCCCGAAGAGGTAGACGACCAGGTGGGGGTTGACCGTGATGCGGCCGAAGTCCATCGCGACCGTGGTGGTCGTCTTGTCCTCCACCCCGCCGACGTCGTCGACGCCCTCGCTGGCGACCGTCAGGTACTCCTCGGTGCGCAGCGGCGCCACCTCGCTGACCGCGCCGACCAGGGTCGTCTTGCCCACGCCGAAGCCGCCGGCCACCAGGATCTTGGCCGCCGTGGGCGCCGGGGTCGCCGGGGTCGCCGTCATCGGGCGCACGCCGTCGATCGGTTCAGAGTCTGCGTAGACCATCTCTCACCGCCCGCAGAAGAGTCATGTCCGTGTCGCTTCCGACCGCCACGGCGAGCGGCGGCCTCGCCGTCACCTGGCCGAGCGCCACGAGGTCGTCGATGAGGATCTTCGTGACCGACACCGGCAGGTTCAGCTCGGCGGCCACCTCCGCCACCGCCACCGAGGTGCGGCACTGCCGCAGGATCGAGCGGTGCTCGGGCTGCAGCCCACGCTGGGAGGAACGGCCCGCCGCCGACTCCACGGTGGTCACCATGGTGACCAGGGTGAGGTCGTCCCGCGCGGGAGCCGTCCGGCCCTGCGTGATCGTGTAGGGCCGGACGGAGAGTTCCTCCGGGTCGCCCGCGCCTGCCTCCAGGTCGTCCATCCAGTGGCTCACTCACGTACACCGCCCTCGACGGACGCCGTCGCGATACCGCGTACCTCGGTGCCCAGCCGCCGGCCCACCTGCTGCATGAGGGTGTGCATGGCCACCGCCATCACCTCGGCGTCCACCTCCTGGGAGGCCACCACCGCCAGGTGGGTGCCCTCGCCCGCGGCCGTGATGAACAGCCACAGCTCGGCCATCTCGACGATCACCTGCTGCACCGGGCCACCCCCGAACAGCTTGCCCGCACCCCGGGCCAGACTCTGCTGGCCGGTGGCCACGGCGGCCAGGCGCTCGGCGTCCCGGCGGGCGATGGAACGGGACTGGCTCACCACCAGCCCGTCGTCCGACAGCACGATCGCGTGCTGGGTGCCGGGCACCTGTTCGACCAGGCCGTCCAGCAACCAGTCGAGATCCTGATGCGTGGCGGTCGTTCGCTCTGTCATGGTCAGTCTTCCGTCGGGATCCGTCTGCGGTACGGCAGGACCTCGGGGTGGTCCTGCTCTCCGGCACTGTCGTCCGCCGTGCCGGCGCGGTTGATGGGGCCACCGCTCGTGGTGGCCGGGTGGGTGGCGCGGGTTCCCTGCCGGGCCATCCGGGACTGGCGCTGGAAGGCGCCGATCGTCGCGCCCGAACGCCCCGGCCCGGTCTTCCGGGCGGGTGACCGGTCCTCGGCCGGAGGGGACGGGCGGACGTCCGTGTCCGGATCCCGCAGCTCGTCGACGAGGCTGGCCATGCGCACCCGCTTGGGCAGCGGCATCGTGGACGGCAGACCGCCGGACTCCGGCGGGCCGGTGCGGCGAGGGACCGTCGCGGTCCGGGTACGACCGCCGTGCTGGACACCGGGCCTGGAGGGACCGGGGCGGGACGGGGCGTCGAAGCCCGGGTCCGCGGCGGAGGCGAACACATCGGTCCGCGGGCCCGGTACGGGAGCCGGGCCGGGCGCGGACGCCGGCATGTGGTCCGGCAGCGGGGGCCACGCGCCCGCGCCGACCGGCTCGGGCACCTGGTCGAGCAGCTCGTCGAAGACGGGATCGGGCACCGCCTGGGGTCGGCGGGCGTCCTCGTCGGTGACGAGTTCCTCGGGAATGAGGACGACCACCCGGGTGCCGCCGAACGACGAGGGCCGCAACTCCACCTGGATTCCCAGGCCGTGGGCCAGCCGCGCCACCACGTACAGGCCCAGCCGGATGTCCTCGGCCCGCGACATGACGTCCATCCGGGGCGGCTCGGCCATCAGCCGGTTCGCCTCGTCGTACTCCTCGGTCGTCATGCCCATCCCGCGGTCCTCGATCTCGACCGCGAGACCGCGCCCGACACGGGACGCGTACACCTCCACCGGGGTCGGCGGCTTGGAGAACGACACCGCGTTCTCCATCAGCTCGGCCAGCACGTGCACGACCAGGCCGACCGCGCGCTCCGACAGCCAGACCCGGCCGTCCACCTCGATCTGGACCCGCCGGTAGTCCTGCACCTCGCTCTGCGCCGAACGCAGCACGTCCACCATCAACACGGGCTTGCGCCACCGTCGTTGGGGCTGGCCGCCGCCCAGGATCACCAGGTTCTCCTCGTACCGCCGCAGCCGGGCGGTCAGGTGGTCGAGGTCGAACAGGCCCTCCAGGACCTCCGGGTCCTCGTGCCGGCGCTCCAGTTCGCTGAGCTTCTTCATCTGGAGGCCGATCAGCAACTGCGTGCGGCGGGCGATGCGTTGGAGCAGTTTCTCGAAGCCGCGGAACTGGCTCACCTGGGTCATCGTGGTGTCCAGCGCGCTGTGCCGGGCGAGGTTGAGGGCCTCACCGAGTTGTCCCAGCTCGTCCTGCGCGTGCTGGATCGGGGGCAGTTCGGCGTCCGGGTCGACCGGCTCGCCGCGCCGCATCCGCTCCACCACGTCCGGCATCCGGGTCTGGAGGTCGAGGGCCGCCTGCCGCAGCGCGAAGATCCGCCGCCGCAGGGTCCTCGTGAGCAGCGTGCTGACCACGATGACCAGGATCACCGCGCCCGCGCCGAGCAGGCTGGTGAGGAGCAACCTCGTCTCCAGCGAGCCCAGTTCGGCGTCGATGGAGACGATCAGACCGGTCCAGAAGTCCGCGTTGACCTGCTGGAGCGGAGCCGCGACCTGCCCGAGGGCGGTGCCCCACTTCTTGGCGAGCGCGGGGGAGAACGTGGTGGTGCCGGAGGAGGAGCCGTGCAGGACGCTCTGCTCGACCGCGGTCTTCTGCTGCCACGCGCTGCCGGCCAGCAGCTTGCGGTAGCGGGCCGCCAGGTCGGCGGACATCGCGGGGACGACCTTGTTGTCGTAGATGAACGCCTGGGCGCCCACGAGTTCGGACAACTGGCCGCGTTCGTCGGCGGTCAGCTTCCCGGTCGCGCCCGCGCGGGTGACGATCGCGCTCTCACGCGAGATCATCTCCATGCCCCAGAGCGAGTCGTTGGCCGGCCGGATCCGGTAGTCGATGTCGTCCATGCCCAGTTTGCTCATGGAGGTGAACAACTGGAGGTCGGTGGCGACCAGTCCGGTGTACGCGTCGTAGGTCTCCTGCTGGGAGGCGGTCTTGTGGTCGACAGCCTCCCGATAGGCCGTCAGTTTCTGCTGCTCGGCGATGACCTGGGTGACCCCGTGCTTGATGTCGGACGGGGCGCTGAACCCGCCGGCATCGAGGTCCTCGATCTTCTTCATCGCCGCGTCGGTGAAGTCGCGCTGCTTCTTCAACTGCGTGCGGTAGGTCCCGGGGTCGGCCAGGTCGGAGGCGCTGAGCCGCCGCTCCTCCTGGAGGCCGTAGAACGCGACCGCGACCAGGACCGAGGCCTGGTGGGAGGAGTCGCTGCGCGCCTTCTGCTGGCGCCAGTCGGTGAACAGTTGCAGGGAGGTCGTCGCCCACAGGGCGGCGAGGGTCACGCACGGCACCAGGGCCAGGACCAACAGGACCGTGCGCAGGGAGAGTTGCCTACCGCCTCCCCTCTCGGTACGACCTGGTCTTTTCGGCGCTCGTGCATGCACTGCCACGGATGTCCCCAGCGCGCTCGGAGTGACGGGTGCGATACAGCCCGTTCGATCTCGCGAGATGCTACCGCCCGTCAGACGATAGGAATATCAAAGAACACAAACGATTTAGCGAACACGAGAGCGATCGTCACGACAACCCGAGGTCACAGCACTTCCGCACCCTCCACCCCACCCTCACCAACTTCCCGAATTGACCGGCGACTCGGGAACCCAGCCCGCCCGCGGTCCGTCCAACCAGCATGCTGCCGGACGAGTCTCCGCGGTACGGCGTCGGCCCTCGCTGCTGGCTGCGATCGCTGACCAACCCTCTCCTCCGTACCGCGGCCGGCGGCAGGCCGTCATCGGCGCGCCCCCCTCCAACTGCGCCGATGGCGGCCCCCCTACGAGGTACGGTGCGGTCCCCCTCCGGCATCCGTAAGGAGCGCACATGCCCTCCAGACGTACCGTTCTCGCCGCGACCGTGGGCGTCACCGCGTCCCTCGCGGTCGGCGTCACCGCCCACGCCGACGACCAGACCCTCCGCGCGCTGATCTCCCGCATGTCCCTGCCGGAGAAGGTCGGCCAGCTCTTCGTGATGCGGGTCTACGGCCACTCCGCCACCGCCCCCGACCAGGCCGACATCGACGCCAACCTGAGCGAAATCGGCGTCCGCACGGCCGCCGAGCTGATCGCCAAGTACCGGGTCGGCGGCATCATCTACTTCACCTGGGCGCACAACACCCGCGACCCGCACCAGATCGCCGCGCTGTCCAACGGCATCCAGAAGGCCTCGCTGGGCCGGCCGCGCGGGCTGCCCGTGCTCATCGCCACCGACCAGGAGCACGGCATCGTCTGCCGCGTCGGCGCGCCCGCCACCCTCTTCCCGGGCGCGATGGCGATCGGCGCCGGCGGCTCCCTGACCGACGCCCGCGCCCTCGGCCGGATCTCCGGCGCCGAGCTGCGCGCGATGGGCGTCAACCAGGACTACTCCCCCGACGCCGACGTGAACGTCAACCCGGCCAACCCGGTCATCGGCGTACGGTCCTTCGGCGCCGACCCGGACGCGGTGGCCGGCCTGGTCGCCGCCGAGGTGAAGGGGTATCAGGGCAGCCGGGTGGCGGCGACCGCCAAGCACTTCCCGGGGCACGGCGACACCGCCGTGGACAGCCACTTCGGGTTCCCCGTCATCACGCACAGCCGCGAGGTGTGGGGGAAGCTGGACGCCGTCCCCTTCCGTGCGGCCATCGGCTCGGGCATCGACTCGATCATGACCGCGCACATCATGGTCCCGGCCCTCGACGACTCCGGCGACCCGGCCACCCTCTCCCACCCGATCCTCACCGGCATCCTGCGCGGCGAACTCGGCTACGACGGAGTCGTGATCACCGACTCGCTGGGCATGGAGGGGGTGCGGCAGAAGTACGGCGACGACCGGGTGCCGGTGCTCGCCCTGAAGGCCGGGGTCGACCAGCTCCTCAACCCGCCCTCCCTGGACATCGCCTGGAACGCCGTCCTCAAGGCCGTACAGGACGGGGAGTTGACCGAGGCACGGCTCGACGAGTCGATCCTGCGGGTGCTGCGGCTGAAGGCACGGCTGGGGCTGTTCAAGGATCCGTACGCCACCGAGGCGGGCGTGGACCGCACCGTCGGCACCCCGGCGCACCTCGCCGCCGCCGACCGCATCGCCGAGCGGACGACCACCCTGCTGGTCAACAGCGCGGGCCTGCTGCCGCTGTCCCGTCGTACGCACGAGAAGGTCCTGGTGGTCGGCGCCGACCCGGCCTCGCCGACCGGTACGACGGGACCGCCCACCGGTGTACTCGCCGCCGCCCTGGGCGAGTTGGGCTTCACGGCGACCGCCCGGTCCACCGGCACGGACCCCTCCGCCGCGACGATCACGGCGGCCGTGGCCGCGGCGCGGGAGGTGGACGCGGTGGTGGTGGCGACCTACAACGTCACGGCGGGCAGCTCGCAGAAGACGCTGGTCGAGCAACTCCTCACCACCGGGAAGCCGGTCGTGGCCATCGCGGTCCGCAACCCCTACGATGTGGCTCAACTCCCCTCGGTTCCCGCCTACTTGGCGTCCTACTCCTGGACCGACGTCGAACTGCGGGCGGCGGCACGGGTGATCGCGGGCCGGGTCGGGCCGCGCGGGAAGCTTCCGGTGGCGGTCCAGCGCGCGGACGATCCGGCGCAGGTGCTGTATCCGATCGGGCACGGACTGTCGTACTAGGGGTACGTTCCGCCCCCGCCGCGCCCCCGCCAACTGACCCAAAGCCCCCCGCACATCTGGCGGGCGCCCGCCGCGGGGGGTCACGCTGGGCGGGGGCAGTCGGGGGGATCGATGCGTGGGAGACGGAGCGTGGGGGTGGGGTGCGCGCTGCTCGCCGCCCTGGTGGCCGGGTGCTCGTCCGCGAGCGGCTCCGACGCGGGCGACGGCCGGCTCGGCGGGAAGGCGTCCGCCGCGTCGGCGACCACCCAACCCTCCGGGTACGGCGCGGTGTTCCTCGCCCTCGACGAGTGCAGTTCCTTCGGCACGACCAGTTTCACCGAGGTGCCCTGCACCAGTGAGCGGGCCGCGGCCCGGGTCGTCGCCCGCTACGACGGCGAGGTGGGCAAGGGTCCCCCGTGCCCGGCGACCACCGACTTCGTCCTGCACATCAGTGCCCAGGGTTCCTCGGGCCCGAACGGCGACAGCGCCGTACCGAGGGGCTACGCCTGTATGCGCAACCTGGAACCGCCGCACCCCGGCGACCCGGGCGGCGGGGGCGGGCCCCGCACGATCGTCGGCGACTGCGTCTACGGCTCCGGCAGCGGCCAGGTCCGGGAGACGGCGTGCGACGGCTCGGGGGCGAGGAAACCGCAGTACAAAGTGGTCAAGGCGGTGCTCCGGCGGGCGAGTTGCCCCGCCTCGACCGACCTCTACGTCCAACTCGGCGGCATACGGCCGGTGGGCTGCGCCCGGCCTCTGTGAACGCCGCATGTCGGGCTCCGCCCGGGCCGCCGGAAACCGGCCGCGCCGCCATAGGGTGGCCCGATGCGTGCGCGGATCGGACGGATCGGGCTCAGGGACGTGGCGGAGCGCGCCGGGGTGTCCATGCGGACCGTGTCCAACGTGGTCCGGGGCACCGGGCGCTTCTCCGAGGACACCCGGGGCCGGGTGCTGCACGCGGTCGAGGAGCTGGGCTACCGCCCCAACACCGCCGCGCGCAGGCTGCGTACCGGCCGCAGCGGGGTCCTGCTGCTCGCCGTGCCCGAGTTGTCCATGCCGTACTTCGCGGAACTGGCCGGGCATCTGCTCCGCGAGGCGGCGGCACACGGCTGCACGCTCCTCGTCGAGGCGACCGGCGGCCATCCGGAGGCCGAGCTGGAGATCGCCCTGGGCCGCACCGACCCCCTCGTGGACGGCGTGATCCTGAGCCCGCTCACCCTGGACGACCGGGCCGCCGCGCGGGCGGAGGTGCCGCTGGTGCTGCTCGGGGAGCGGCTGCACGACCTGCCCTGCCCGCACGTCACCATCGACAACACGGGGGCGGCGCGCGAGGCGACGGCCCATCTGCTGGCCCGGGGGCGGCGCCGGATCGCGGTCATCGGTCGGCAGACCGTGCCGTACGCGGCGACCTCCGCGACGCGGCTCGCCGGGTACCGGGAGGCGCTCGCCGAGGCGGGGGTGCCCTACGACGAGACGCTCGCACCGGCGGTCGACGCGTACCACCGCGCCGACGGAGCCACCGCGATGCGGACCCTGCTCGATCTGGCCGAACCGCCGGACGCGGTGTTCTGTTTCGCGGACGCGATGGCGGAGGGGGCGCTGCACTCCGTGCGCGAGCGGGGGTTGAGTGTGCCGGGGGATGTCGCGGTGGTCGGTTTCGACGATGTGGAGGCGGCTCGGTACACGGCTCCGCCGCTGACGACGGTCGTGCCGGACAAGGGCGAGTTGGCCCGGCTGGCGGTGAAGGCGTTGCTGGAGCGGATAGACGGGGTGGAGGACGAGGAGGCGACGGTGCTGGTGGCGGGCCATCGTCTTGTCGTACGGGAGAGTTCCTAGCCGCGCACCGCTCCCGCCGTCAGTCCCGAGACGAACTGCTTCTGCAGCAGGACGTAGACGATCACCACCGGCGCCGAGGCTATGACAACTCCCGCGAACAGCAGGGGGTACTGGGTCAGGAACTCGCCCTGGAAGTTCAACAGGGCCAGGGGGAGCGTGCGGTGGTCGTCGGAGCGGATGAACAGGAGCGGGTAGAGCAGGTCGTTCCAGTCCATGACGAAGAGGAAGATGGCGGTCGTCGCCAGCGCCGGGCGGGTCAGGGGCATCGCGATCGAGTGGAACGCCCGCAGGGGGCCCGCGCCGTCCAACTCGGCTGCCTCGTACAGCTCTTCGGGGATCGAGCGGAGGAAGCCGCCGAGGATGAACACGGCCGTCGGGAGGGTCATCGTCGTGTCCACGATGACCAGGCCGAGCAGGCTGTCGGTGAGACCGAGGCGGTCGAAGAGGACGTACTGCGGGACGATCGCCGCCTGGGCGGGCACCGCGAGGCCCGCGACCAAAACGCCGAACACGATCCAGCTCACCCGGCCCGGCACCCGCGCGCAGAAGAACGCGGCGAGGCTCGCGACCACCAGGGTGAGCAGCACCGCGCCCGCCGTGACGACGGCGCTGTTGACGAACGCGGCGCCGAGGCCGCCCTCGTTCACCGCCCGCCGGTAGTTGTCCAGCCCGAGTGAACTCGGGGGCGAGAGGGGCGAGTCGAAGAGCTGCGGCAGGGTCTTGAAGGTGCCGAACAGGACGACCAGGAGCGGGAGTACGACGACGGCTGCGCCGAGTGTGAGGACGATCGGCCGTAGGGTCTTCGGCATCAGGTCACCCTCCGTATCGCCCGCCGCTGCACCCAGGTGAGGAGCGCGATGAGCGCCATGAACACCAGGGACTGGGCGGCCGCGTAGCCGAACTGGTTGTTGGAGAAGGTCGTGTAGACCCGGGTGGAGAGGATGTCGAGGGCGGGGGACGGCGGGTTGCCGCCGAGGCCCAGGACCAGGTCGAACGCCTTGAAGGACTGGACGGTGGTGTAGGCGACGACGATCCCGGTCGCCGGGGCCACGAGCGGCCAGGTGACATAGCGGAAGCGGGTCCAGGGGCCGGCGCCGTCCAGTTCGGCCGCCTCGTACAACTCCCTTGGTATCGCCTGGAGTCCGGCGATGAAGACGACCATCATCTGGCCCGCGTGGAACCACACCTGGGTGAGCGCCAGCCAGAACACGGCCGAACCCGGATTGCCGAGGTAGATGGACTGCCAGCCGCCCAACCCCACTGTTCTGAGTGCGGAGTTGAGCAGGCCGCCGTCCGGGTCGTAGACGAATCGCCACACGAACGCGACCGAGACCGAGGACAGGACCGTGGGGAGGAAGAAGACGGCCCTCAGGAGTGTGGAGGCTCGGGTGGTGCGGACCAGGTAGAGGGCGAGCAACAGGGCCAGGAGCGTCTGGGCGAGGACGACCGTGACCGTGAGCTTCAGGTTGTTCTCGGCCGCGTTCCTGAACGTGTCGTCGGCGGTGGCGAGTTGGGTGAAGTTGTGCAGGCCGACGCTGTGGTAGGTGGCGCTGTAGCCGTCCCAGTCGGTCAGGGCGTACTGGACGGCCTGGATCGTCGGGTAGGCGAAGAAGAACAGGTAGAGGGCGAGCGCGGGCACCGGGAAGAGCCACAGTGCCCGCGCCGTGCGCCTCCCCCGCCGGCTACGACCGCTTCTGGTCGATGACACGCTGGGCCTCCTCGGCCGCCTGCGCCGGCTTCTTGCCTCCTACGACGGCGACGGCCGCGTTCTCAACTGCCGTACGGATGTCCAGGTTGAGGAACTGGAAGCGCGGGGCGAGCAGGGTCTTCTTCGTCAGCCAGGGGGCTACGGCCTTGAGGTCCTTGTTGGTGTAGTCGACGCCCTGGACGGTGACGTGCTGGCCGGTGCCGTTGGCGTACGTGCCCGCGTTCGCCGGGTCGCTGAGGAACTCCAGAAAGGCGTAGGCGGCGGGCTGGACCTTGGAGGCGCTGTTCACGCCGAGGATGAAGGTGGTGTTGAAGACGCCCTGGTACTTGGCCTTCGCGGCGGTGGTGGTGATCGGCGCGATCAGGTCGAAGGGGAACTTCGCGCCGAGCGCGCGCACACCCGCCATCTGGAAGGAGCCGACCGCCAGCAGGCCCGCCTTGCCCTCGGCGAAGAGCTGGGTGACCGCGTCGGTGGTGGAGCCGGTGGCGCGGGCCTGGAAGTAGGGGGTCAACTGCCCGTACTGCTCAAGTGTCTTGAGGAACCAGTCGTCGGTCACCTTGTACTCGCCCGACTCGATCTTCGTGAACATGTCGTCGCTGGGCGCGTTGTTCATGACCATCGTGTTGAGCAGTTGGCCCGCGTTGGCGGTGTCGCCGCCCGGCCACGCGATCGGGGTGTAGCCCTTCGACTTGAGGTCGTCGAGGAGTTTCAGGAACCCGTCCCAGTCGGTGGGGGCGCTGGTGTGGCCCGCCTTGTCGAGGGCGTCCGTGTTGGCGAGCGGCATGTTGAAGACGAGCTGGTAGGGCAGGCCGTACTGAACTCCCTTGGTGGCGCCGGGAGTTATCAGGCTCGCCTGGTACTTGCCGACGACGTCCGCGCCGGTCAGCGGCGCGTACACACCCGCCTTCACGATCTGCTCGAACTGCGCGCCCCGGAAGGCGGTGAACAGGTCGCCGGTCTTCGAGCCCTGGATGCGGCGCAGCGCGGTGGACTGGTAGTCGGCGGACGGGGATATGTCCTGGTCGACGCCCGCGTCCGGGTACTTCTTCACAAACGCCTTGATCAGTCCGGCGATCACCGCCTTGTCCTCGGCCCGCCAGTGGGCGAAGGAGACGGTGCCCTTGACGGTGCCGGAGGTGGCGAGGGCGGAGGGTGAAGAACCGCTGTCGGTTCCGGAGGAGCCGCCGCCGGGTCCCGCGCAGGCGGCGAGTCCGAGGCCGAGTCCGGAGGCGGCGAAGAGACGGAGGGCGGCTCTTCTGTCGAGGGGACGGGTCATGGCTGGTCTCTCTTCCGTGAACGTGAACGCGAACGTGATCGTGAAAGGGGCTCAGACGGCGGCGAGTTGGCGGTCGAGCAGCGGCCGGACGCACTCCCCGAACCGGATCGCCTCCTCCAGGTGCGGCTGGCCGGAGAGGATGAAGTGTTCGATGCCGAGCGAGGCGAACTCCTCGATCCGCTCGGCCACTTGCTCATGGCTGCCGACCAGCGCGGTACCGGCGCCGGGCCGGACGAGACCGAACCCGGCCCACAGATTGGGGTGGATCTCCAGCCGGTCCGTCCGCCCACCGCTCAGCGCCGCCATCGCCCGCTGTCCCGCCGAGTCCGACCGCGCGAACCGCTCGTGCGCGGCCTGGATCGCGGCCGGATCGAGCGAGTCCAGGATTCGGTCGGCCTCGGCCCACGCCTCCTCGGCGGTGTCGCGGCTGATGACGTGCAGCCGGATGCCGTAGGACAGTTCGCGTCCCTCTGAGGCGGCCAGTTCCCGCACCCGGGCGATCTTCTTCGCCACGGCGGCCGGGGGCTCGCCCCAGGTGAGATACGTGTCCGCATACCGGGCCGCGACCGGGAGGGCGGCCTCGGAGGAGCCGCCGAAGAAGACCGGGGGTGCCTGAATCGGGGGCCTGCGCAGACGTCCGCCCGCGACCCGGTAGTGGGCGCCCTCGAAGTCGTAGGACTCCCCCGACCAGGCGGTGCGGAGCAGCCCCAGGAACTCGGCGGTGCGTGCGTAGCGCTCGTCGTGGGACAGGAAGTCGCCGTAGGCGCGCTGCTCGTCGGCGTCCGAGCCGGTGACGATATTGAGCAACAGGCGTCCGCCGGACAGGCGTTGGTAGGTGGCCGCCATCTGGGCGGCCAGCGGGGGTGCGATGACGCCGGGGCGGAAGGCGACCAGGAACTTCAGCCGGCTGGTCTGCGGGATGAGGGCGGCCGTGGTGAGCCAGGAGTCCTCGCAGTCGCTGCCGGTCGGGGTGAGCACGGCCTCGAAACCGGCCGACTCGGCGGCGCGGGCGACCTGACCGAGGTAGTCGAGCGTGGGCGGGCGGGTGGTGGAGCGGGACTGGAGGGAGTCGCGGGCGGTCACGCCGACCACATCGCGGTCGTCGCCGGTGGTGGGCAGGAACCAGTGCAGGCGCACGGTCATGGAGGTCTCCAACGGGAGGTGGAGCGGGGGTCCGGGAGAAAGCGGATGCAACGTTGAACCATGCCGAGGACAGCAGGTCGGAACGTGGCGGGGAAGGCGAAAAGGCGCCGGAAAAGACGCGCGGGGGCGCGTGGGGTCAGCTACACAGCGCGGTGGCGACCCTGAGCAGGTCGACGTGCGCGCGCTTCACAAGCTCGACACCGGAATCCATGGGGCGGGACTATACACATCGCAGGTGAAGAACGAGACGGGAGTCTCGTTGCGTGGACAGCGGGATTGTTGCGACCTCGTGGCGAGCGTGTGGCAGGGCTTCCGGCGGCCGGTTACCGGCGCGTAGAACACCGTGTCGTGAAGATCAGACACGGGGCGCTCCTGCTCGCCCTGACACTCGCCCTGCTGCTCCCCGCCAACCCTGCCCAGGCCGCCCCGCTACCGGACCCCATCGTCTTCGTGCACGGCTACTCGGCGCCCACCTCCGTCTGGGACGAGTGGATCGCCGACTTCGAGGCCGACGGCTACTCGGCCGACCGCCTGTTCACCTTCGGCTACGACAGCGCACAGTCCAACGCGACGACGGCCGCCGAACTCGGCGCCTACGTCCAGTCCGTGCGGGCCGCGACGGGCGCCGACAAGGTCGACCTCGTCACCCACTCGATGGGCTCACTCAACGGCCGCTACTACCTGAAGAACCTCGGCGGCACCCGCTACGTCGACGACTTCGTGTCCCTCGCCGGGCCCAACCACGGCAGCAGCACCGCCCTGTTGTGCGCCTGGCTGTACCCCTCGTGCGCCGAGATGGTGCCCGGCGGCGACTTCCTCACCGCGCTGAACGCGGGGGAAGAGACGCCGGGCGACATCGGTTACTTCACGTTCCGGTCCACGTGCGACGAGTACATCAACCCCGACGACAGCACGGTCCTGGAGGGGGCGGTGAACGCCACCTCCGGGTGCCGGACGCACAGTGACATGAACGACGACCACGAGGTGTACGAGCAGGTGCGGGCGGTGCTGAACTGACCATCTCCTTCAGGGCGTTACGGACGCAAGGTGTGCTCGCGCGCCTCGTCACCGACGTCGAGTCTCGCGTCGTACCTCGCGAGCGGCTTCGCCTGTGCGACGGTCGCGGCCGGGAGGCCGGCCCAGGCGAGGATGCGGGCGGTGGCCAGCGCGCTCTGGTCGGCGGTCAGGCCCGCGACGTTCGCGCCGTGGTTCATGCCGGGCGCGGTGAAGACGTACGAGTCGCGTGCACCCTTGCCTACCGCGAAGCGTTCCGCGCCCCACGGGTCGTTCTGGCCGTAGACGAAGAGCATGTGGTCGGCGTGGTGGCGGACCCAACTGTCCACGTCCCGCATCGCGCCCGGCCGGAACTTCATGGGGATGGAGCGGGGGACGAAGTTCCGGGGTGGCTGGTAGCCGTAGCGGAGGTACTTCTTCTCGATGTACGGGAACTGGATGGTGGGCGCGCCGAGTTGGGTGCCCGCCTGGTAGTAGTACGGGGTGTACGGGTCCAGGCCCTGGTCGGTGTAGAAGGAGAAGCCGGAGATCGTGTCGACCGAGGTCCAGATCTCGTCGTCGGTGGCGGTCGCCGCGTTCGCCGGGATGGTGTCGCAGTCGGAGAGCAGGCTGTACTGCCAGAAGCCCCAGACGTAGTCGAGGACGACGGCTTCGTAGGCCTTGTCGAGGCTGCCGACGGTGGTGAAGGTGTAGCCGTTGTCGGCGGCGTACTGCGCGTACTTCTGCTCCAGGGACTCCCTGCGCACCAGCGCCTCGCGCTGTACGGCGTCCAGGCGGTCGCGGCACTCCTTGGTGCCGACCTTGGTGAAGAAGCGGTCGTAGGCCGAATCCTCGTTGTTCACCACGTCGTTGGGGGCGACGTAGGCGACGACGCCGTCCATGTCACGGGGGTAGAACCGCTCGAAGTAGGTGGCCGTCATACCGCCCTTGGAGCCGCCGGTGGCGATCCAGTTCTTGGTGTAGACCGACTTGAGGGCCTTGAAGACGCGGTGCTGGTCGCTGGCCGCCTGCCAGATGTCGAGCTTGGACCAGTCCGCCGGGGCGGGGCGGGACGGGGTGAAGTAGCGGTATTCCAGGGAGACTTGGTTGGCGTCCGCGATGCGGGTGGGTTCGCTGCGGCTGGGGGTCGTGGAGACGTTGTAGCCGCTGGTGTAGAAGACCGTCGGGCGTGAGACGTCCTTGTGCAGCACGGTGATGCGCTGCTGGAACGTGCCCTTGGACGGGTGCCGGTGGTCGATCGGCTGGGTGTAGTTCAGGACGAAGTAGCGGTAGCCGGTGTACGGCTTCTCCTGGACCAGGCTCATGCCGGGTATCGCCAGCAGTTGATCCTTGATGTCCGTGGCCTGGCCGGCCTGGGCGGCGGTGGCCACCCCGGCCGTGCTCAGCGTGCCTATGAGCACGGTGAGCGCGAGCAGCCATCTGAGCGCCTTGCGCATGCAATCTCCCCTGTGAGGCAGTTGTGAAGCGGAAGCTATCGGAGCAACTTCCGTCACACCAGAGGAGGTTGTTGTTCAGCAGAGGATCCAGCCCGACCTGACCGAGCCGCCGCCGACCGCGCCCTCGACCCGCACGCACCGGTGACCGGCGTGCACGGTGACCGGGCCGGCCCGGCGGATGTACCGCCCCCTGTCGACGACCGGCCGATTACCGCGGGCCTGCACACTGACCGACATCACACGCTTCCCGCCGGCCTTCTCCGGGACGGTGTAGGCGCAGACGTAGCCGTTCCGCCGGAAGACATGGACGGTGCCGGTGTCGAAGGGAAGCGTCGCGACCCTGCGCCCCGGACAGACCGAGGCCGCCTGAGCGGTACCGGGGGCCGCGAGCGCGATCACCCCGGACGTGGCGAGCACAGCCATACCGAGCGCCACCCGCCGTCGTAGCGCACCCATGTCCACAGTCGTCCCTCCCGCACAGCAGCCGGACAGCGTACTGATGTACGGACGCAAGACGTATGTCCTACGGTTGCGCGCCGATCAGGCCACGGTGGCGGCTGTGTCCTCCCCCGAGGAAGGTCCCCACAGCTCGGCGTGGGCGTGTTGGGGCACGAGCAACGCCCTGACGGGCCTCCCGGCCACGCCGCGACAGCGGCATATCGGCACCGTGAAGCAGCGGCAGCCCCGGGCCCTGCCGGTCAGACGGCGGTCGCGGTTCCGCCCTCCCCGACGAAAACCACGCCGATCAGGCCACTGTCGCCGCCGCTTCCTCCCCCGATCAAGGTCCCCACAGCTTGGCGTGGGCGTGTTGGGGCGCGAGCAACGCCCTGACGGATCTCCCGGCCACGCCGCGACAGCGGCATATCGGCACCGTGAAGCAGCGGCAGCCCCGGGCCCTGCCGGTCAGACGGCGGTCGCGGTTCCGCCCTCCCCGACGAAAACCACGCCGAACAGGCCGCGGTCACCGCCGTGTCCTCCCCGACGAAGGTCCCCACAGCTCGGTGTGGGACCCGTGGGGCGCGGGCAGTGCCCTGGCGGGCCTCCCGGCCGCGCCGCGGTAGCGGCATATGGAGACCGTGAGACAGCGGCCCCGGGCCCTGCCGATCAGGCCGCTGTCGCCGGCTCGTCCTCGCCGATGAACGTGCGCCACAGGTCGGCGTAGTAGCCGTCCAGACCGAGCAGCTCCTCGTGGGTGCCGTCCTCCACGACCCTGCCGTGGTCCATGACGACCACCCGGTCCGCGCGGGCCGCTGTGGTCAGGCGGTGGGCTACCACGAGGGTGGTGCGGCGGCCGGCTAGGCGGTCGGTGGCCTGGTTGACCTGGGCTTCTGTGGCTAGGTCCAGGGCTGCTGTCGCCTCGTCCAGGAGGAGGATGTCGGGGTCCACCAGTTCCGCTCGGGCCAGGGCGATCAGTTGGCGTTGGCCGGCCGAGAGGTTGCGGCCGCGTTCGGCGACCTCGTGGAGGTAGCCGCCGTCCAGGGTCGCGATCATCTCGTGGGCGCCCACCGCGCGGGCCGCCGCCTCCAC
The DNA here is from genome assembly GCF_040605995.1 of Streptomyces sp. NPDC005492. Lineage (NCBI taxonomy): Bacteria > Bacillati > Actinomycetota > Actinomycetes > Kitasatosporales > Streptomycetaceae > Streptomyces > Streptomyces sp. NPDC005492. The sequence goes on along the minus strand of NZ_JBEXDX010000013.1, from coordinate 51,569 downwards.
CTCGGCGTCCGTGGCGTCGGGGCGGCCGTAGGCGATGGCGTCGCGGACGGTGCCCTGGAAGAGGTACGCCTCCTGGGGGACGACCCCGAGGTGGTGGCGGTACGACGTGATGTCCAGGGAGCGGAGGTCCGTGCCGTCCACCGTCACACGGCCGCCGGTCGGGTCGTAGAAGCGGGCCACCAGTTTGACCAGGGTCGACTTGCCCGCGCCCGTCTCGCCGACGAAGGCGACCGTCTGGCCCGCCGGGATCGTCAACTCGACTCCCCCGATGGCCTCTTCGTCGTCACCGTATGCGAAGTGCACGTCCTCGAAGGCTATGTCGCCCCGGAGGGAGAGGACTTCCAACGGTTCCTCGGCCGCCCTTGTCGACGTCGGTTCCTGGAGCAGCTCCTGGATGCGGCCCAGGGAGACCGTCGCCTGCTGGTAGCCGTCGAAGACCTGGGAGAGCTGCTGGACCGGGGCGAAGAACAGGTCGATGTAGAGGAGGTAGGCCACCAGGGCGCCTGTCGTCAGCGTCGCGGCGTCCACCCTTCCGGCGCCCGCGATCAGGACGGACGCCGCCGCCACCGACGACAGCAACTGCACGAAGGGAAAGTAGATCGAGATCAGCCACTGGCCCCTGATACGCGCCGCGCGGTAGCTGCTGCTGCGTTCCGCGAACCGTCGGCCGCCATCCTTCTCGCGTCGGAACGCCTGCACGATCCGCAGCCCCGACACCGACTCCTGGAGGTCCGCGTTGACCAACGACACACGCTCACGGGCGAGTTCGTACGCCTTCACGCTCGCCCTGCGGAAGAAGAAGGTGGCGATCACGAGCGGGGGGAGGGTCGCGAACACGACCAGCGCCAGTTGTACGTCGATCACCAGCAGGGCGACCATGATGCCGAAGAACGTGACGACCGAGACGAAGGCCGTGACCAGGCCCGTCTGGAGGAAGGTCGAGAGGGCGTCGACGTCCGTCGTCATCCTCGTCATGATCCGGCCGGTCAACTCCCGCTCGTAGTAGTCGAGTCCGAGCCGCTGGAGCTGGGCGAAGATCTTCAGGCGGAGGGTGTAGAGGACGCGCTCACCCGTGCGTCCGGTCATCCTCGTCTCGCCCCGCTGCGCCGCCCACTGCACGATCACGCCGAGCAGCGCCAGCACCGACGCCGACCAGACCGCGCCCAGCGCCATCTTCGTCACGCCCTGGTCGATGCCGTGCCGGATCATGATCGGCAGAAGCAGGCTCATGCCCGCGTCCACGGCGACGAGGCCGAGGCTGATCAGCAGCGGGGCGCCGAAACCGCGCAGCAGCGGGCGCAGACCGTAGGAGTCCTCGGCGCGGACCGCCCGCGCCTCGTCGATGTCGGGGACGTCGGTCGCCGGGGGCAACGCGTCGACCTGGGCGAGGAGTTCGGGGGTGGCGGGCATCCCGGACAGCGCGGTGTCCTTGGGCTCGCGGTCACCGGTCCAGAGGTGGGGCGTGACCCCGCGCTCGGCGTCGAACTCCGCGTCCAGCTCCTCGCGTACGGAGGTGTCCTCCGCCGGTACGGCGGGCAGCGCGTGCCCGGGCGAGACGCCGCCGAGTTCGTCGGGGTCCGTGAGCAGGCGGCGGTAGAGGGGGGAGCGCTCCTGCAACTCATCGTGCGTGCCGATGTCGGCCAGCCGTCCGCCCTCCAGGACGGCGATGCGGTCGGCGAGGTTGAGGGTGGAGCGGCGGTGTGCGATCAGGAGGGTGGTGCGGCCCTGCATGACCTGTTTCAGGGCCTCGTGGATCTCGTGCTCGACGCGGGCGTCCACCGCCGAGGTCGCGTCGTCCAGGACCAGCAGGCGGGGGTCGGTGAGGATCGCGCGGGCGAGGGCGACGCGCTGGCGCTGGCCGCCGGAGAGGGTGAGGCCGTGTTCGCCGACCGTGGTGTCGTAGCCGTCGGGGAGTTCCTGGATGAACCGGTCCGCCTGGGCGGCGCGGGCGGCGGTCAGGATCTCGTCGTCGGTGGCGTCGGGGCGGCCGTAGGCGATGTTGTTGCGGACCGTGTCGGAGAAGAGGAAGGAGTCCTCGGGGACCAGGCCGATCGCGGCGCGCAGGGAGTCGAGGGTCAGCTCGCGGACGTCGTGGCCGCCGACGAGGACGGCGCCGTGGGTGACGTCGTAGAAGCGGGGCAGCAGGAGCGAGACCGTGGACTTTCCCGAGCCCGAGGAGCCGACGACCGCGAGGGTCTCGCCAGGGCGGATCTCGAAGCTGAGGCCGTTCAGGACCGGGCGGTCGTCGTCGTAGCCGAAGGAGACGTCGTCGAACTCGACCGTGGCCGGGGCGTCGGCGGGGAGTTCCTTTGTGCCGTCCGTCATCGAGGGCTCTGTGTCGATCAGTTCCAGGACGCGTTCGGTGCCCGCGCGGGCCTGCTGGCCGACCGTGAGGACCACGGCGAGCATGCGGACCGGGCCGACGAGCTGGGCGAGGTAGGTGGAGAAGGCGACGAACGTGCCGAGCGTGATGTGGCCACGCACCGCGAGCCAGCCGCCGAGGGCGAGCATGGCGACCTGGCCGAGGGCGGGGACGGCCTGGAGTGCGGGGGCGTAGCGGGCGTTCTGCCGGATGGTGCGCAGCCGGCCCGCGTACAGCCGACGGCCGACCTCGCGGAGCTTTCCGGTCTCCTGGTCCTCCTGGCCGAAGCCCTTCACCACGCGTACGCCGCTGACGGCGCCGTCGACGACTCCCGCGACGGCGGCGGCCTGGGCCTGCGCGTACCAGGTGGAGGGGTGCAGCTTGCTGCGGCTGCGCTTGGCGATGATGCCGAGGGCCGGGGCGACGGCCAGGGCGATCAGGGTCAGCGGCAGGGACAGCCAGGCCATGATCGCGAGGGAGATCAGGAAGAGCAGGACGTTCCCGATGGTCATCGGGAGCATGAACAGCAGGCCCTGGATGAGCTGGAGGTCGCTGGTCGCGCGGCCGACGACCTGGCCGGTGGACAGCTCGTCCTGGCGGCGGCCGTCGAGCCGGGTGATCGTGCCGTACATCTCGGTGCGCAGGTCGTGCTGGACGTCGAGGGCGAGCCGGCCGCCGTAGTAGCGGCGGATGTAGGTGGAGACGTAGACGACGAGTGCGGCGGCGATCAGGGCGCCCGCCCAGGGGGCCATGGAGCGGGTGTGGCCGCCGATCACGTCGTCGATGATCACCTTGGTGACCAGCGGGACCAGTGCCATCACCGCCATACCGGCGAGGGAGGCGCCGAGGGCGAGGACGACGTCCTTCGGGTACCGCCAGGCGTACCCGGCGAGCCTTCGGGCCCAGCCCTGTATCTCCCCCTGTTTCACTGCCACGCGGGTGCCTTCCGTTCGCCCTGATCATGGAGTCCCTGATCAGCCGGTCCTCCGGAAGACACCAACGCGCGATGAAGCGGATTTCATCCCTCCGCAACAACGGAAGGGCAGCGGTCCGTCAGACGCGGACCCGCAAGTAGTAGAAACGGGTCGTCTGCGTCGCGCCCTGGTTGTCGTCGCTGACCAGCAGCACCTTGAACCGGCCCTTCTCGCGGCCCGTGATCACCATGCCCTCGATGTTGTCGAGGAGCGGGTTCGGCTGCGGCTGCTTCGCGGTCGCGCCGAGGGACGGACAGTCGGCGATGTCCGCGAGCAGGGTCTTCTTGACGAGCCGGACGCCGGGCTGACCGGTGAGGGTGTCGATCCCGCTGGTGTCCGTCGCGTGGCGCGGGTCGGCCAGGTAGAGGCGGACGGTGTTGCCGACGCCGCTGGTGAAGCCGCGCTCCAGGACGAGGAGGCGGCCGTCGGGGAGGGCCTGCACCTCGGGGACGCCGAGGAAGGCGGCGTCTGTCTTGTAGGCGTACTGCGCGGCGAGCCTGAAGTGGTCGCCCTTGGTCCGGGTCCAGGTCTGGAAGCGGACGGCGCCCGAGGTGTCGCCCGCGATCGGGTACTCCATCGACGCGAGCAGGGTGTGGCCGCCGGGCAGCAGGGTCAGGCCCTCGAAGGTCTGGTTGGAGACGGCCCGGCCCGCGGGCGCGACCAGCAGCGAGGACGGGACCGGGAGGCGGTCGAGGATCTTGCCGTCGGTGGAGTAGCGGCGGATGGACGGCTCGGTCTCGGAGGTGATCAGCCGGGTGCCGTCGTGGTCGATGACCAGGCCCTCGGAGTCGAGGGCGGCGCCGTTCTCGTCCGCGAGCGCGACGACGCTCTTCGGCTGGAGGGTCTTCGCGTCCAGGTCGAACAGCGAGGAGCGGTCCTCCAGGGCGGCGAGCGAGCCGTCCTTGTCCAGCGCGAGGGCGGAGAAGTTGCCGACGAAGGTGCCGTCGAACGTCGTCTTGTCGAGCGCGTCGGAGAAGCGGTCGATCGAGACGGAGGACGAACAGGCGTTGGTGGTACGGGAGTTGCTGGTGGCGTTCGCGGGCCCGGCGGCGGTCAGGCAGGTGGCCGCCGCCAGGCCGGCGGTCGCGGTCGCGATTACGGTTCTCAGGCGCATGCCGGTCACCGTAGGACGGGTGGGTGACGGGCGGGAGACCTGCCAGTTAAGCGAGATCTTTGTGAATCGCCTTTGCGACGCCCTGGATCGTCGTGATGCCGTAGCTCATCGTGCTGTTGTCCTGGGTGAGCACGCTCATCATGTAGTCGTGGCCGCCGCCGTTGAAGGTGCCCAGGCTGTGGACGCGCCAGCCGTGCGTGGACCGTTGCAGCCAGCCGTTCTTGACGTGCACGGTGACGGTCGACGGGGCGCCGTACGGGGTGCCCCAGCGCTGGCCGGCGATGACCTTGTTCATCAACTTCAGGATGTAGGCACGGGAGTTGTCGCTCAGCACCGAGTTCTTGGCGGTGACCAGCTTGAGCAGCTTCTGCTCGTCGGTCACCGTCTCCTGGGTCAGGCCCCAGTAGTTGTTCGCGCCCGGCTTGGTCTGGGTCATGCCGGCCGCGGTCAGGAAGCCCTTGATCTTCGTGAGGCCCAACTGCCTCCACAGGGTGGAGGTCGCGGTGTTGTCCGACTTGGTGATCATGGCCGTGGCGAGGCTGGTCTCGCGGCTGGTCAGATAGCGGTTGTGCTTCTTCGCGTCCCACAGCAGCGTGGCGAGGACGGTCACCTTGACGGTGCTGGCCGAGTCGTAGGCACTGGTCGCCCGCAGGGTGCAGGTGGTCTTGGTGGTGCGGTCGTAGAGGCCGACCGCGACGGTTCCCTTGCGGGTCGCGAGGGCGGCGGTGATGTCCTTCTTCAGCTTCGCGGCGAGGCCGGCCTTGGCGGACGTACAACTGACCGTCGGGGTGGCCGCGGCAGCCGGCGTCGCGGCGGCCAGCACGGGTATGAGCACCGCGGCGCCCGTGCCGACCGCCAGCACTCTGGCTCGGCGGGATGTCCTGTGAGTCCTGTGAGTCATGCAGGAGTTGACTCACAGGAAGGCACGAAAGGTTGTACGGGTTGGGGAACGGTTGCACGACGCGTTACCCGGGCCTTTGCGAATTCACAGCCGAGCACAAGGTCGGGCACAGCACCTACCCACCCTGTCTTCGCACCATGGCCGGGTGACATCTGCCACCGATCCACACCCCCACACCGACCCCGCGTCCGCCGACTGGCCGCCGCCGGCTCCACCCGAGGCGGCGCCGGAGAAGGCGCCCCGCTGGTCGCTGCCCGCGCTGCTCGCGATCATGGTCCTGGCCGCCGTGCTGTACTCCTGGAACCTGACCGGCTCCAGCCTCAACAGCTTCTACAGCAGCGCCGTATACAGCGGCACGCAGAGCTGGAAGGCCTGGTTCTTCGGCTCGCTGGACGCGGGCAACTTCATCACGGTCGACAAGCCGCCCTTCTCCCTGATGGTGATGGGCCTGTCGTGCCGGATCTTCGGCTTCGGCACCTGGCAGATGATGCTGCCGGAGGTCGCCGCCGCGCTCGGCACGATCTGGATCCTGCACTCGTCCGTGAAGCGGTACTTCGGCCACGTGGCCGCGACGATCGCCGCGCTCGTGCTCGCGCTGACCCCGATCACCGTCGCCATCAACCGGGACAACAACCCCGACACCCTCCTCGTCCTGCTGATGGTGGCGGGCGCGGCCCTCGGTCTGCGCGCCGTGCGCACCGAGCGCCTGCTGCCGCTGATCGGCTCCGCGGTCTGCTTCGGCTTCGCCTTCAACACCAAGCTCCTCCAGGGCTACATCGCGCTGCCCGCCGTCTTCGCCGTCTACCTGTTCGCGTCGAAGCTCGGCTGGAAGAAGAAGCTGGTCCAACTGGCCCTGGCGACAGTCGCGTTGGCCGTCTCCAGCTTCTGGTGGGCCACGGCCGTCTCCCTCGTCCCCGCCGCCGACCGCCCCTACATCGGCGGCTCGACGGACGGCACGGCCTGGGACCTGATCATGGGCTACGACGGCTTCGGCCGCGTGTTCGGCGGCGAGGGCAACGGCGGCGGAGGCGGCGCCGGGGGTGGTGGCGGCGGTACGTTCGCCGGCACCGCGGGCCTCGGCCGGATGTTCAACGACATCCTCGGCGGCCAGATCTCCTGGCTGCTGCCCTTCTCGGCCGTCGCCCTGATCGCCGGCCTGGTCCTGGTCGGCCGCGCCCCGCGCACCGACCCGACGCGCGCCGCGCTGGTCATGTGGGGCGGCTGGACCCTGCTGCACTACGTCACCTTCAGCATGGCCCAGGGCACGATGCACCCGTACTACACGACCGCGCTCGCCCCGGGCATCGCGGCGCTGTGCGGTGGCGGCGGCGTCATGCTGTGGCGCGCCTTCCGCGGCGGCGACGCCCGCTGGTCCTGGGTCCTGCCGGCCGGCCTCGCGGTCACCGGGATCTGGGCGATCGTGGTGCTGCGCCGGGCCTCCGGCTGGAACACCTGGCTGTGGCCGACGGTCGGTGTGCTGATGGTCCTCGCGATCGTGGGCCTGTTCGTCTTCCGCACCGGTTCGGGCAACCGGGCCCGGCTGCTGACCGCGTCCGTGGTGGCCGCGATCATCGCCGCGCTCGCCGGTCCGACGGCGTACGCCGTGACTCCGGCCGCCTCCAGCGGCTCCGGCGGCGGCATGGGCGGCACCAACCCGACGGCCGGTCCGTCCACGGGCGGCGGCATGGGCGGCGGCCCGGGCGGCGGCACCCGCGGCGGCTTCGGCGGCGGCGAGGGCGGTCCCGGCGGCAGCCAGGCCAACGGTGAAGCTCCCGGCGGGATGACCCCGGGTGGCGGCGGCACGGGTGAGCTGCCGCAGGGCGGCGGAGCACCGAGCGGGGCGCCGAGTGGCGCGGCGGGCGGTGCGGCCGGTGGTCAACCGGGCGGTACCACCGGGGAGTTCCCCGGTGGCGGTACGGCGCCCGGTGGCACCGGTACGGCTCCGGGCGGCGACACCGGCAGCACCGGCGGTACGCGCGGCGGTTTCGGCGGCGGCGGTGGCGGCATGGGCGGCACCACGTCCAGCGCGCTGATCTCGTACCTGGAGAAGCACCAGGACGGCGCCAAGTGGCTGCTCGCGGTGTCCAATTCGCAGAGCGCGGGCCAGCTGATCCTCAGCACCCACAAGCCCGTCATCTCCATGTGGGGCTTCACCGGCTCCGACCAGGCGATGACCCTCGCCAAGCTCAAGGAGCTGGTGAAGAAGGGCGAGTTGCACTACATCCAGCTCGGCGGCGGTGGCATGGGCGGCAACAGCACCCTGAACACCGAGATCACCGCATGGGTGCAGAAGAACGCGACGGCGGTGAAGGAGAGCGCGTACGACAAGAGCGCGACGGCGGAGACGAGTTCGAGCTCCTCGACCTCCACCACCAACACGTCGACGCTGTACCGGCTGGACCCGTCGGACGTGAAGTGACACCGGCGTAGGCGAACCGCCCACCGCCCCAACGGCCCCCGACCACACGGTCGGGGGCCGTTTTTAACATTCCGTTAACCACCAATACCTCATGTCCATGCCACCCTCCCTGTGCCGCCTAATCAACCCGCGTAGATGGGAAACTCTTTATGCTGGCGCCCCACATACGGCACTGGAGGTCGGTCGCGCTGGCGACGGCCGCCGTCCTGGTCGGTCTCACCGCCCCCACACTGACGGCCACCCCGGCCGCCGCCACGACGACCGCGTACGACTCGACGTACTACAAGAACGCGGTCGGCAAGACCGGCACGAGCCTGAAGTCGTCGCTGCACACGATCATCAGCACCGGCGTCACGAAGATCTCGTACGCCGCGGTCTGGAACGCCCTCATGGCCACCGACCAGGACCCGAACAACAGCAACAACGTGATCCTGCTGTACAGCGGTGTCTCCCGCGCCAAGTCCCTCAACGGCGGCGACGTCGGCGACTGGAACCGCGAGCACACCTGGGCCAAGTCGCACGGCGACTTCGGCGAGGTGACCGGCCCGGGCACCGACCTGCACCACCTGCGTCCCGCCGACGTCCAGGTCAACAGCATCCGCGGCAACCTGGACTTCGACAACGGCGGCAGCGCGGTCACCAACGGCGGCGGCAGCACCGTCGACTCGGACTCCTTCGCGCCGCGCGCGGCGGACCGGGGCGACGTGGCCCGCATGATCCTCTACATGGCCGTGCGCTACGAGGGCGACGACGGCTTCGCCGACCTGGAGCCCAACGAGAAGGTGGGCAACGGCAGCAACCCCTACATGGGCAAGCTCTCCGTCCTCAAGGCCTGGAGCGAGGCGGATCCGCCCAGCGCCTTCGAGGAGAAGCGCAACCAGGTCATCTACGACACCTACCAGCACAACCGGAACCCGTTCATCGACCACCCGGAGTGGGTCGAGGCGATCTGGTAGGCCGCACTGCCGCTGAACTCCCGTACATACTGCGGGAGTTCAGCCCCCTACCGAATATCACCCATCCAGAGTCGCCGCCCCAGCTCGTCAAGGTCGTCCCGCCGACCCTCGTACTCGGGCAGGGCGCTCCGCAGCAGCCGCCAGAAGTCCTCCCGGTGACCGGACACCTTCACGTGAGCCAGTTCGTGTGCGATGACGTAGTCGATCAGATGCATGGGCAGTTGGAAGAGCGGCCACCCGAGACTCATCAGGCCCTTGTCTTCCGAGCCGTCCTGCGGCGGTCGATATGATCCCCATCGCGCCCCCAGGTCCCGTACCTCAAGTTCCGGCTCGGTCACACCCATGCGGGCTGCCCAAGGCTGAAGCCGCTGTCCCGTCCAGTTCCGGCCGGCCCGGCAGTACCAGTCGACAAGCGCTGCCCGCCCCGCCTGCGGCTCCGCCGCCAGATCCGGGCCCATGACAAGGCGCCCGGCGATCAGCCGGACGCCTCCGGCCGCCCCCTCCTCACCGGATACAGCCAGCCGATACGTGCGCCCCAAGTAGCGGAAGGCCTCTCCGTCAGCGAGTTGTTTGGCGGGGCTGAGCGGGCGGACACGCTCTCGCTCCCGCCGCTTGGTCAGCAACCAGTTGTGGTGGGCTCGCACGAACTGCTCCGCCTCGGCCGTCGAACGTCCGGCAGGGGCATGCAGGGTGAGGGTCGCGTCAGGCTCGACAGTCAGCGCGAACCTTTTCCTGCGGGCGCTGGCACGTACTCGCAGAGACAACCCGTCCACTGTGAGCAGAGGTTCGGGGGCGAAGTACGTCGAAGGATCAGCAGGCGCGGTCACCGGCCTATTCTCCCCTCGCCCTGCCCCGAAACTGCCGAAGGTTGTCCTGCGCGAAGGACGCCAGGCGCTGGGCCACGTTCTCCAACGGAGCCCAGTCCGCGCCAACGGGCCGGACACCGCCGCTGAGCAGGACCTCATGAAGGTCACCGGCCAACATGCTGATGTCCTGGTGCTGCCCTTGGTACGACGCCCTGGCCATGGCCCGGGTAGCCACGTCGCACACCTTGCCCGTGAGTTGTCTGACGTCGCCGCCACCGGCCAGCGTGACCCCGGGACTGTCTTCCAGGATCTGTTCCAGCAGCCGGTACATCCTCTGTTCGAGCGGCGTGAGACCGGCGAGTTCCGGGGATTCCTCCCGCTCCTGCCTGGCCTCCTCTATTAGCGGACCGAACTCCTCGATCTGCTCGTCGAAGCGGCCCGGCATCGTACGCAGGATCTCTTCCAGGCGCTGGGAGAGCCGCTCGTACTTCGCGGGGTCCTCCCGCTTCGTCCGCTCCTCCAGATGGAAGCGGAGCGCGTGCCCCATCTCCGCAGCGGCCTCCCGCGACGGCAGCCGCCGCACGACGTCATCGAAGGTGAGCGCGGTGAGCGAGACCGGCGGGATGATCTGGTCGATCTCCGGGCCCTCAAGGTGGTCGGCGATCATGGCCCGGACCTTGCGGCCGTACCGGCGCAGTGTGAACGTACCGCCCTCGTCGTCCCGGCACAGGCGCCGCACCCGCTTCTGGAGCAGGCTCCAGCGCCTGGCGTCCGCGACGTAGTCGAGAGCGCCCTCGTGCGGGAGGACACGCTCAAGGGTGGCGAGGAACTCGTGCAGTACCTCGTCGAAGTCGAACCGCAGAGCTTCGTCTTGCAGCGCGACGGCCGCGGGCCCCAGCTTGGCGAGCTGGTCAAGCTCCGCGTCCTCGATGCCGTTCTGCCGCAAGAAGTCGCGGACGTTCTGGGCAGCGGGCCCGAGGTTGTCCACTTCGTCGGACAACTTGCGCATGGTGTCGGTGACATCGGCGTCCCGGTACCCGGCGAGCGCGCTGGAGAGGTGCTCGAAGACGCCGTAGTAGTCGACGACGTAGCCGACCTCCTTACCGGGCGACGTGCGGTTGACACGCGCGACGGCCTGGAGCAGCTCGGCGTCACGGATGGGCCGGTCCAGGTAGAGCACCTGCTCGCGCGGAGCGTCAAATCCCGTGAGCAGCATGGACTTTACGATCAGAAAGGCGATGGGACTGTCGGAGTGCACGGGGTCGGGTACTGAGCCGGCGAGGGGCGTCGGCTCGCTGTTCGCGGCATCGGACCACGGGGCGTTCATGCCGCCGGCCGGTCCGGTGGGCGGCATCGGGGCTTGCGGCGGGTTGAAGGGGGTCACGGCGACCCACTCCGGATCGGGCGCCAGCTCGGGGAACGCCTTCTGGAAGCGTTCGGTGTACGCCTCCTGGCGACCGGCGTCGGTCCACTCCCGCCACTCCCCCCGCTTGTGACCCGACCCCGGCGAGATGACCGGCACGAAGTCGATCCGCCGCAGCAACGCCCGGAACTGGTGGGCCTGGTGCAGATAGCGCAGCCTGCCGGACAACTGCTCCAGCGGGGTCCCGGCCACCGACTCCGGGTCGAACTCGGCCAGTTCGGAGAGGAGTTCGTCCCGAGCCCTGCGGAGAGCGTGGTGATACTGGACGGCCGCCTTCCTGCTGACCGCCGCCACCTGCGCCTTGAAGCCGCCGGGCAGCACAGTGGTCACCCAGTGCTCCAGCATGTCCACGGCCTTCGCCTCGATCATGGGAGCGGACTCGGCGACGTCCCGTTCGGTGGGCCAGCGCTTGAGCAGCGCGGCGCGCTCCTCCGGAGTGCGGTCCCGGACGAGGTCGTCGAACCCCTCGTCGAGGACATCCCCGTCACGGACCTCGCCCTCCCCGGTCCGCCCCTCGTAGCGGATACGGACCACGACACCGTCGTACTCGGCGTCCTCCATCCGGTACTCGTCGAGGAAGCCCCGCGGCGAGTCGCCCCGCCCGAAGATCCGGCGCGTGTCCTCCTCCTGCCCGGTGATGATCGGCGTACCCGTGAACCCGATCTTGGCGGCGTTCGGGATCGCCTTGCGCAGGGCGGCGTGCAGGATGCTGGTGTGCGAGCGGTGCGCCTCGTCGACGAGGACGAGGATGTCCGGCGAGATGTTGCATTCGGGGAAGTCCGGTACAGGTCCCTGGGTTTCGGCCTGCTCTCCTTCTCGGGCCTGCTCGCCCTCCCCGACCAGGTCCCGGTCGTCCCCGCTGCCTTCCGCTTCCCCGGCGAAGGTGAACCCGTTCCCGTACTTCTGGATCATCCCGAAGACGACACGCCGCCCACCGTCCCGCAGCAGCCCTTCCATCTGCGTCCGGGTCTTCGCCGTCTCGACATCGGACTCGCTGAGCTTCAGCGTCCGGGAGAGCTGGGTCTGCAACTGGGTGCGGTCGGTCACCACGACCACCATGAACTCGCTGAGCCGGTGGTGCAGATGAACCCGGCGCACCAGGAACGTCATGGTCAGCGACTTGCCGGAACCCTGCGTGTGCCAGATGACACCGCCACGCTCGTCATCCGTGTCCCGCCCCGCACGAGCCCGCCCGGTCAGCAGCCTGTGCACGGCCTTCTCGGCCGCCCGGTACTGCTGATGGCGGGCGACGGCCTTGACGGTCCGCACAGCCCCGCCGTCCGCCCCCGACTCGACAGCCATCGGGATCACGTAGTGCCGTACGACGTTGAGCAGACCGGCCGGCCGCAGCACCACACCGACGAGCTTCTGCTGCTCGCCGAGCGACGCGGGTGCGGATTCGGACGCGCCCGAGACGGCGTCCGCGAGCAGCCCGGCGGTACGCAACTCCCGTCGCAGCACGCTCTCCTGCTCAGGTTCGACACTGCGCCACGGGTGGAAGTGCTCGGGCTCGGAGGTGACGGTACCCAGGTGTGCGGTCTCGCCGGTCGCGGCGACGAGGAGTTGCACGGTCCGGAACAGTTCCGGGACACCGGCGGGGACCAGAGTATCGGTGGCGTCGAAGTCCGGGACGGGATTCCCTGCGTAGTACCGAAGATCGAGTACGGCACTACGGACTGGCTCGGCGAGATCGGCGCTCTTGCATTCGACGGCGACGAGCGGGATGCCGTTCACGAAGAGGACGAGGTCGAGTATCGACAGCTCACCGGAACGGCTGCGCACGCGGAGCTGGTCCACGACGGTGAAGGTGTTGCGCGCGAGACGGTCCGGGTGCCACTCGACGTACTGGACGGTGGCGGACGGTCCACCGTGTGCGGCGGAGGGCGAGGGAAGCGTCCAGCCGTGGAGCAGCATGTCGGTGGCGGCGAGATTCGCGTGGACGATGCCCTTGCCGAGGGACAGGGAGGCAAGCTCGCCGACCACCCGCCGAATGTCGTCCTCACCCATCCAGGGCCGACCATCACTGCCACGGACGTTGATCCGCCGCAGCGCGGGCGCCAGTTGGTCGACGAGCAGCGGCACGGCGGCGTCAAGCGTGTCCACCTCCACGCCCGGGACGTGCGTCCACCCCATGGCCTCCAACTGCGCGACGAACGGTCGCTCCACCTCGTCCCGCTCGACGTGCACCACCACAGCCCCGCGCCTCCCCGTACGTCCCGCTGTTCCCCGGAGATCCATTCTGCGCCCGGGGGCGGGGCAAGGGGAGGGTTCCGGACAGAGCGGCGCGAGGCTGTGCGTGCGCACGTAGACGGCTATGCGGTGGTACGTCCGCACGCTCACCGGGGAGTACGGGTGAGGCGCCGGTGTCCTTCTCGTCGGTGGCCTCGTCGTCGTAGGAAACGGGGAGGCGGGCACCCCTGCTCCGGGCGACGCGATGCACGTCGTGGAGCGATTCGGTCAATCGGGCAGCGAGGAAACGGAGTTGGGGCGCCGTGGCCTTGCTGTCACCAAGGAGGTCAGCAGCATGTTCGAGAAGGTCGTCGGCCATGTCCAGCTGTACGGCTTCGACGTTGTCGGCGATGCGGGAGAGACGACTGGTGCCGGTGTCGTCGGTGAGGAGGTAGCAGGGGTTGCCGTCGAGGTTGGACCAGGGGAGGAGACGGGGCTGGCTGGCCGTGGTGGCCAGGCCGGCGGCGGCGTGGCTCACGTACATCATGCGGCGGCCATCTCGATGCGGTGAATCCGGCGCGGGCCGACGTCGACACCGTGAACGGCAAGCCAGAGGGCTCGACGCCGGGTGCGTTGATCGCTCGGCGCATGTGCAAGAGGCGCCGTCGCTGAACACCACGCAAGCCGTCGGGAGTTGAAGACATGGCACGGAAACGCACCCCAACCCCGCCCTGGACAACCTGCTTGAACAGGCACGATGGACCAGGACCCAGCTCGCACAGCAGGTGAATCACCTCGGTCCCCAGACAGGACTCGACCTGACGTACGACCGGACCGCAGTCACGCACTGGATCGCAGGGGTTCAGCCAAAGCCTCAGGTCAGGGCTCTGATCGTCGAGGCCTTCTCGGCCCGGCTCGGACGCCCCGTCACCCATGCGGAAGCTGGCCTGCAACCCGCACCGTCGCTCACAGGGTCCCAAAACGCCGACACTGTCGAGGAGTTGATCGACCTCGGAAGGGCAACCATGGATCCGTCCCGCCGCAGCATGCTGACCGCCACGGTCTTCTCTGCCGCGCTGTCCGTTCCCGTGTTCACCCTCCCCGCGCGAGCGGCGGATAAATCGGTGACGCCTGGCAAGAGAACCGTTCCCATTGGTTCTTCACAGGTGCAGTCGATCCGCACCATGACCGACCGGATCGCGGAGATTCTCGACGAACTCGGTGCCGGGCACGCGTTGCCCATGGCGTCCGCGTTCCTCGTCAATACCGTCGGCCCCTGGCTCCAGGCACAAGCCACGGAACCCGTCCGCAAGGGCATGCTGGCCGCCGCGTCCGAACTCACGTATCTGACCGGCTGGATGGCCATGTACGAGAAGGCCCACGGCCTTGGGCAGCGCTACTACGTGCAAGCCCTCCGACTGGCCCGCGAGGCGACGACCACCTCACCTACTGTAGAACCCTGCGCGGCATGTCCCTCCAGGCATCCAGCCTCGGGCACGGCCCCAAGGCTCTGGAACTCTCGGACTCGGCAGCAGAAGCGCACGCGCCTGACCACGGTGAAGGATTACGAACGCGATGACTGAACTGATCACCGCAAACGCTACCCCGCTGAACGGTTGGCGGAAATCTTCCTACAGCGGCAGCGAGGCCAGGAGCAGCTTGAGGGTCTTGGGCCACCACCCCGCAGGCGTCCTAACCCGCGATTCCAAGGCCCAGACCTGCCCGACCTCGCTCTTCTCCTAGCCGAACTGGTCTTCTTTCGTCACCGCAGTCAAGGAGGGAAACCTCACTGCCTTATCTCTCCATTACCATGATCCGTTCGCCCCTCACTCCTCGCCTCACGGCGAGGAACGAACGTGGTTACGCCATTGCCGAAACTGCAACCCGCCCGCTCAGCAGATCGTCCAGGAGTCCCTGCTTGAGCCTGCGGAGCTTTGTCAGTTCTGCCACTTCGGATTCCAACAGTCGCGTCACACTGCCGATTGCCGAGAGCAGGTGCGCTTGGTCATCCAAAGCAGGAAGAGGGACTCGAAGCTTACGCACCACGCTTGCCGAAATCTTGACCATGCTTTCCGAGGTGCCCTGAGCCATCGATCGAATTACCCGCCGTGCCCGATCCGACATCAGGACAGTAGCGAGAAATGATTCAGACGTTCGGCTCGACGGCTGCAACCTCATCATGAGGTCCGGGTAAATGCATGGCGTTCCCACATCTTTATACACGCCTACCAGCCCCACCAACTCCCGGGTATTAGCACGGCTCATCAAGAGATCCCCGTCCGACAAGACTGCCGCATGCGTAGGCGACACACCCGAAGGGGCATTCTTCAGCTGACCTGGGAAGAACCCCGACGGCGTGAGGCACCCGAGTCCCAGCATCTGAACTCCAGTCCAGGCAACACTCTCAACCGGCGAGAAGCCATTCCGGATTGGCCCACTCAGAGCCTCCTCCAGCGGGAAATCCCAGGCCATTTCGGCTAGCATACTCTCCCGCATACCTGATCGGGCGGCCCTGAGTTTAGCGATTGACGCCTCAATTCCACGCTCCAAATTCGTAACACTGTCGAGCAGGTCAACAATATGCCGCTGCACAGTGAGGGGCGGGACAGGGAACACTGCTTGCGCGAGCTCTCTGCCCGATAGCTCAACTTGGTTTGTCGACCCGGCAAAACAGTGCGACTCAAGATATGTCTGCATTTGCGGCGAGCGCAGAATCATATCAAGCCAGCTTGGCTCTACCAGATCTCGCCTACCCCGGAGAAGCGTCACATGCGAATCAACAACAAATCTTCCCTCTACGTCAAAAACGCAGCTTCGCCCAATGGTCCCAGTCCCAGTAGAATTGAGCAGCACGTCACCGGGTTTCGCCATGAGAGCTCTGCCGAGTTGTACAGGATCCTGGAGGCGAGTCGCATAAGGATGAAACCCGTCAGCTTGGACACACCTCTGACCAATTACTCGAATCGAACTGCTTGCCACGTACGTGGGAGATGTGCCGCGTCGCAGCACCTCTGTTACATCAGCGAGAGGCCTGGTCTCCCACCTTGGACTACTGGCGAGATAGTCAGCGGATTCACGCATAGCCCAACTCCTCCAAGAACCCGTCCAACCGCCCCGCCGCCGCTTCCCGCCCCGCCCGGATCTCCCTCAGCGAAACCGCATACTTCTGCTCCCACGTCTCATAGGAAGCCGCCAACTCCCGCTGCCACCGCACCACATGGCCGTCAAGCTTCGCCGCCAGGTCGTCCCGCAACAGATCGAGCACCACCCGGCGCTCCCCCTCCACGCCCATCTCCTCCCGCGCCCGGAACAACCGAGGCGGTTCCTCCCCCAGCGTCGGCGAAGCGCTCGGATACGGATACCGGTGGAAGTCGGCCTCAAGACGCTTGATGTCCGCGCCCGCCTTCGTCCGCGCCTTCTTCACCTTCGTCAGCTCGGCAGTCAGAGCATCCAATTCCTCGACACTCAGAGCGACTTTCTCGGAGTCAGCCTCACCATCAGCCGGGTCACCGTCGGCCTCCGACTCCTCCCCGTCCCCCGAAAGCCGCGCGTTCAGCTCCTTGAACCGCGCATCAGCCTCCGCCTTCCGCACATCGGCCTCCGCCAACTCCTCCAAGAACCGTGGAGCAATGGCCGCAACCACCTTGTGGTCGTACGCCTGCCGCCGCTCCGACGCCGTGCGCGTCCGCAACTTCTTCGTCCGCGCGTCCTGTTCAGGCGCAAGCAACGTGTCGACGTTCTCGACCCACCCGTCGACCACACCCCCAAACCCGTTCTCCGACAGCGCGAGCAGGTCGTACTTCGCGTCGTACCACCACCCGGCCACCGCCCCGGCCAACGCGTAACGGTCCAGCAACCCGACCCGGCTCAGCCGCTTCACGAACGACTCCATCAACTGCCCCCGCACCGCCATCAACGCGGCTTTGCGCTCCGACGACGTAGACGAAGCAAGAGCTTCAGGGGTGGCCGCGACCGCCTCCAAACGACGGGCGGCCTCCTCCTCCCACCACTTGCCGAACTCCGCCCGCAGCGCTTCCTCCCGAGGCCGGGCCAGCTCGCCCAGCTCGGGACGGCCACCCGCCTCCTCGCCCCGAAAGTCCACATACTTCGGGTCCGCCGGCTCCCGCTCCACGAACAGATCGGCCAGCCCTATCCCGTACGAGTCGAGCACCGGCTTCTTCGCCTCGATCTCCGCGCGTGGGACCCCGCCCACCAGATGCGCACGCACGTCCTGCGGTTCGGGCGGCGGCGTGTTGTCCACGTAGCGGCGGATGTTGAGGTTGTCGTTGTTGGCGGCGAGTTCCTCGCGGGTCACGATCCGCGAGAAGCCGGGCACCTGTTCGTACGCGTGGAACGTCGAGACGATCTTCTCGGCGTGCTCGGGCAGCAGGATGTTCTGTGCCCGCTCCGCGTGGAACTCCCGGTCGGCGTTGATGAACAACACCTTCCGCTCCCGGTCCTTGCCCTTCCGGCCCGGCGGACGCAGCACCAGAATGCAGGCCGGGATGCCCGTCCCGTAGAAGAGGTTCGGCGCAAGGCCGATGACCGCCTCCACTGCGTCCTTGTCCAACAGGCCCGTACGAATGGCTTGTTCGCCACCCCCACGGAAGAGGACCCCGTGCGGCATGACCGTGATGACCATGCCGCCACGAGAACTGTCCCGCTTGGCCTCCCACAGCATGTGCTGGAGGAACATCAGGTCGGCCTTGCCGCGCTCGCTCGTGGCCCCGTACTCGGCGCGCTCGGTCGGGTGCGCCAAGTCTTCAAGGGCGTAGTCCAGGGAAAAGGGCGGATTGCTGAGCACTCCGTCGAACCGGTCCTCGTCCGACCGGGGCACATGCGTCGGCTCCGAAAGCGTGTCCCCCGTGGTCAGGTCGAAGCGACGTACCCCGTGCAGGACCATGTTCATCGTCGACATGATCCAGGAGCCGGAGTTGGCGTCCTGCCCGGCGAAGAACATCGACGACGTGTCGCCGCCGTGCTCCTCCACGTACTCCGCCGCGTGGATGAGCATGCCGCCCGAACCGACGCACGGGTCGTAGATCCTCATGTCCTCGGTGGGGGCGAGGAGTTCGACCATCATGCGGACCACGGCACGCGGGGTGTAGAACTCACCGCCCTTGCGGCCGGCCGAGTCCGCGAACTCCTTGATCAGGTACTCGTACGCGGCACCGATCAGATCGGGGAACTCGAAGTCTTCCGTGCGCAGCCGGATCCGCCCAAAGTGCGCGATGAGGAGTTTGAGGCGCTGGTCGGCCAGCTTCGCCGCACCTGACGCGGCGCCCGATCCGCCGATGCGGTTGAAGTCGAGGTGGTCGAAGAGGCCCTTGAGTTTGGTGTTCTGACGCTCAAGCGCCTGGAGTGCCGGGCGCAGGGTCATCTCGTTGATGTTGTGGGTGGCGGCGGAGACTTCCTGCCAACGGGCCTCCTTCGGCACGTACAGCACATCGCGCTTGCGGTACGGCCCTGCCTGCTCCAGATAGCCGGGAAGGTCATCGTCGCTCAGCTTCAGCTCCTCGGCCGCGTACTCCCGGAGCTTGTCCCTGGCCGCCTCGAACTCGTCGTTGGCCCGCTTCAGGAAGAGCAGCCCGAAGATGTAGTCCTTGTATTCGGAGGCGTCCATCGTGCCGCGCAGAATGTCCGCGGCGGCGAACAGATGCCGCTCCAACTGGGCGAGCGTGAGCTTGGCCACGTACGACTCCCTACGACCCCGACCCGACCTGAGATGACGGGGAGACTTTATTGCCCGCCCCTCACCAACCCGAAATCAGGGAATGCCTGTCGGCCAACGAGTCGGGCAAGGAGTCAGTACGTGTCGATGTGCAGTGCCTTCTCCACGAACTTGTGCACGTCGGTGTATGGGTCCCGGTCCCACTTGCCCACATGCGCCCCATGCTGGCTGTTCATCCGCTCGGCGTTCTTCCGCGCCGCTTTGTATCGGCCCAGGACCTGGTGCGGCAGGACGAGCTTGGGAGTGTTGGCGTCCTGGGAGCCGCGCTGGAACGGCAGTCGTTCGGCCGCTCCGCCGCACACTCCGGCGAACGAGCCGCTGACCGGCTTGTAGTGGGCGAGGCGCCACACCTCAAAACACGGATGAGAGAAGGCGACTCCGATGCCCGCCTTCTCCGCCTGCTCCAACGCGTCGCGGATGTACTTGTAGTTGTCGTGGTCGAAGAGGCACCAGACTTCAGGCAGAAACTTCGCGTCCAGTTTCGCCCGCTTGGCCTTACGGTCCTCTTCCCGCTTCAGCATGATCGCCTGCTCGACGAGGTCGAGCGGCTTGCGCCCGCTGTCCGCCTTGCGGTTGGCAATGTGCATCTCGACCGGGACCTTGTCGGCGAGCGGGACGCCCTGGTCCTTGAGGATGTCGAGATACGAGGGCTCGGTCACCTTGCCCTCGGTGAAGATGAAGACCTGGCGCCTGCGCTGTCCGCCCCGCTGGGCCGGACGCTCCCACGAGTCCTTGCCTCTCTGCGCCCGCCCCATCAGTCCCGCCCTGCCCGGTCGCCTGTCTCGTCGTACGTACCGGCCTCACGCGCCACCAGCAGCCGACGCGCGATCTGTCCCTCCAGCAGGGCCGGAACCCCGCCGAACGCCCCGGCGAGATAGGACTGCGTGAGGTCCTCGTCCTCGCCCGGCTCCACATCGGTGAGCGGATACAGCTCGGTCGCCCCGTCCTTGTCCTTCTGTGTCAGCCACACCTGTCCGGGGTCGAGGAGCCGCTCGCCGCTCGGGGAGGTGAGGACCGTCGCGTCGTGCGACGTGAAGACCAACTGGGCGCCCTTGGGGTTCGCGTACGGGTCGTGGAAGAGACGGACGACCTCTGCGGCGAAGCGGGAGTGCAGGCTCGCGTCGAGTTCGTCGACGAGCAGGACCGCGCCTTCGTCGAGGGCGAGGAGCATGGGGCCGAGGAGGGCGAACCAGGAGCGGGTGCCATAGGACTCGTCCAGCCAGTCGAAGGACACGTCCCCGGCAGCCGAATGGTGTGTCAGCTTCACCGCGTCCTGGCCCGGGCCCTCCCGGACGACCGTCGCCCCGGTGATGCCGAGGTCAGCGACGCGCAGCAGTTCCTGGATCCTGGTGGCCCTCGGCCCCGACAGTTCCTTCGTGGTGTATCGCGCTCGTTCGTCCCGCTCGACCTCGGGGTTGATCATCCAGAAGTTGCGGCGGAACCAGTGAAAGAGCGGGGAGAGCTGCGGGTGGTTGTCCGTGCCGGCCGTGGAGAGGAGCAGTGCGTTCGGTCGTGTGCGCCGTACGAGCTGGGCACGGTCCCTGACACGTCCACCGGGCCACTTGAAGACATCCGGTCGTGAGGCGTCACGGTCGAGCCATTCCTGACGGCGGCCGAGCGGGTAACTGTGCAGCCACTCGGACTCGACGCGTTTGGCGCTGAGCTCGAATCCATACGTCCAGCGGACGGAGTCGATGACGACGTCGACCTCGAAGAAGGAGGGTTCGCTCTCGCTCTTGGGGCTCAGGGCGAAGACCTGGCGCGGGATACCGTCGTAGGAGGCCCAGCGTGCGTAGGAGTTGAGAACGGCGTTGCTCATGTCCGTCATCGCGGTCAGCAGGTTCGACTTGCCGGAGGCGTTCGCCCCGAAAATACCGATCAGCGGGAAGACCGAGATGGATCCGCCGCCTGCGAGATCCAACCGGTTCGCCGATCCAACCTGTCCGTCGCCCGACGCGACGAAGGACAGCTCCTGCTCGTCTCGCAGGGACCGTACGTTCGCAACGCGGAACCTCAGCAGCACGCTGTCCTCCTCTCCCGGCTCAGAGTAACGGCCGCATCTGACACCGACCCGGCCGGGACGCCTGCGACCGCACGGAACATATCCCGTGCAGGTCACCGCGAACAGCCGATCGGGTGATCAAGCCGAACCCAGGTGCATTGCCACGAACATCCGCAGCACCGCCAGGAGCACGACCACCGCGGGCCGGGAGCGGCCAAGGCCTTCGCCAGGTCGGTCTCCATGGTCTCGGGAGAAGCCCGTATCCCCGGGACGCTGAAGGGACTCGGCGAGCGGCACATGGTCGGGGCGGGACAGTTCCTTCGCCGTGGGGTCGCCGAAGGCGTCCGTCATGTACTCGCGCAAGATGCCGTAGCCGGCCGTCCACGATGAGCCAGGTGACCGGGAGGTCGTGTTGCCTCGCCGTCGCCAGTTCCGCGATGGAGTGGAGGGCACCGCCGTCGCAGGACACCGCGAGGACCGATCGGTTCGGCCGAGGCCGTGCCCAGCGCCGCTGGGAAGCCATAGCCGTGGCCGACCGCGCCCCTGGTTGGACCGGACCCGCTCCGGCACCTCCCGCACCTGGAACGAGGCGGACCCGCCCAGCGCCTTCGAGGAGAAGCGCAACCAGGTCATCTACGACACCTACCAGCACAACCGGAACCCGTTCATCGACCACCCGGAGTGGGTCGAGGCGATCTGGTAGGTCGGTGTGACGCTCCTTGAGCCTCGATGGACGTCGACGAGGCTCAAGGAGTTTTCCCGCGCTCCCCGGGGTCCTCGTCGGGGTCCGGCCCGGTGTGGAAGATCGGCCAGCCGATCTCCGTGCGCCACTCGGCGGTGTCGGCGGTGTCGCGGCGGCCGACGAGGTAGTACTCGCGGATCGGGCCGTCGACGGCCAGGGCGTGTTCCGTGACGTAGGTGGCGAGGGTGCCGTAGGCGCGGTCGATGTCGGTGTGCGGGCCGGGGTGGGTGATCGTGGCCAGTTCGACGGCCGGCACCACCAGTGGCACGACCCGGCCCATCGGCCGCACCGGGCCCGCGCAGGGCACGAAGATCGTCGCGCGGCCCCGTTCATGGGTGAACAGGTCGTCGCCGAAGATGCCACCGGCCGGACCGCCCGTGGGCAGGTCCTGGGCGTCGAGGGTCGCGTAGATCTCGCCGAGTGCGCCCTGGTACCAGGACAGCGCCTCCTTGACGTCCACCGTCTCGGCGATCGCGGCGGCCGGGGTGGCCTCGACGCGGCGCCGTCCGAGGTCGGCCCGTTCGGCGGCCGGGGGCTGCGACAGGAGGTCGCGCAGTGACGTGACCGCGCTCTGGGTGCGGGACAACTCCGCCTCCAGTTGGCCGAGATGGTCGGCGATCAGTTGGTTGCGGGTCTCGATGTCGGGGGCCGCGATCACCTGCGCCACCTGGTCGACCGGCATGTCCAGGGCGCGGAAGCGGCGGATGATCTGCGCGGTGGGGATCTGGGCGGTGGTGTAGTGCCGGTAGCCCGTGTGCGGGTCCACGTCGGCCGGCTCCAGCAGGCCCACGCGGTGGTAGTAGCGCAGCGTCTTGACGCTCAGGTGCGTGGCCCGGGCGAAGTCGCCGATCGGCAGGGTGACGTCCACCCCTGGAGTCTGGCACCTCCCCCAGGGGGAGAGTCACGCGTCGGAGCGGGGGTTGACCCTCCCGGCGTGGGAGCGGCCAATGTGGTCCTTGCCCGGCCGACCAGCGCCGGAGCCGCGAAGTGAGAGGAACCCGATCATGCGTGCCACCGAACTCACCGGCGTCGTCGCCGACCACATCGCCGCCGTCAACGCCCTCGACCTCGACGCGGTGATGGCCACCTTCGCCGAGGACGCCTACGTCAACGACAACCGCCGCGAGTTCACCGGCAGCGCGGCCGTGCGGCGCTGGGTGGAGCGGGAGATGGTCGGCGACAAGGTCACCATCGACGTGCGCGAGGTCCTCGACCACCACGGCGACACCATCGTGCGCGGCGCCTACGACGGGACGTACGACAAGACGAACCTGCCGGACGAGGTCGTGCTGTCGAACTACTTCAGCGTCCGCGACGGCAAGATCGTCAGCCTGGTGGTGATCTTCAACCGGGACCCCGAGTACTGATCGCGACGACCGGCCGCCCCCTGCACACCATGGAAGCGATCACGATGGAAAGCGATCAGGCATGAGCTACATCCTCGACCCGGAACTCGTCCCCGTTCTGGCCGCGTTGGCCCAGGGGGCGGTCGGCGCCCCCGCCCGTGAGCGCGGTGACTGGAAGGCGCTGCGCGAGGTCGGCAACGCGGGCCAGCGGTACATGGCGAGCCTGGTCCCGCCGGTCAGCGGAATCACGACCACCACCCACTTCACCACCGCACCCGACGGCGCCTCCATCGAACTGCGCCGGTACAGCACGGGAGATGAGCCACAGCCCGGCCCCGCCGTCGTCTACGCGCACGGCGGCGGCATGGTCCTGGGCGGTCTCGACACCTACGACACCCTGCTGTCGTGGTACGCCGCGCAGAGCGGCGTCCCCTTCCTGTCCGTCGGCTACCGGCTCGCCCCCGAGGCCACCGGGACCATGCTCGCCGAGGACGTCTTCGCGGGTCTGACCTGGCTGGTCGAGCACGCGGACGAGGTGGGTGTGGACCCGGCCCGGATCGCGGTGATGGGTGACAGCGGCGGCGCAGCGCCCGCGGCCGGCGCGGCGATCCTGGCGCGGGACCGGCGGGTGCCGCTGGCCCGGCAGATCCTGGTCTATCCGATGCTCGACGACCGCAACCAGACCCCGGACCCGGCCCGCGAACCCTTCCTGACCTGGACCTACGACAACAACTTCACCGCCTGGAGCGCGGTACTGGGCGACGCCCTCGGCACCGCCGACGTCCCGCCCGTCGCCGCCCCCGCCCGCCTGACGGACTTCGGCGGGCTCGCCCCCGCGTACATCGACACCGGGGACCTCGACATCTTCCGCGACGAGGACATCTCCTACGCCGGGCGCCTCGCGGCCGCGGGCGTCCCCGTCGAACTCCACGTCCACCCCGGCGTGCCGCACGGATGGGACCGGCTCGCCCCCGAGTCCCGGGCCGCCCGGCGCGCCTTCACCGACCGCCTCCGCACCGTCCGAGGACTGTGAACCATGAGCGTCCACGTCACCACCGAAATGAAGACCAGGCCCGAGCACACCGCCGAGGTCATCGCCGCCCTGTCCCGTGCCCTGCCCGACAGCCTCGCCCACGACGGCTGCGAGGCGATCAGTCTGCGCCTGGACCAGGACTCCCCGACCTCCGTGGTCTCCTTCACCCAGTGGGCCACCCGCCGCCACTACGAGGAGTACCTCGCCTGGCGGACGGAGACGGGCATGACCGACGAGATCGACCGGATGCTCACCGAGCCGCTGCTCATCCGCTACTTCGACGAGGTCGTCACCAGGACCCGCTGAGCGGGTTCGGCCGTTCGGTGGAAACCGGAGTCCTGTCGGTGCTCACGGGTGGACGACGACGGACGGACCGGCATCGTGGCTCCCGTCGCGAATCGCCCGATCCGCCCGTCCCGCAGTCCAGGAGGCTCCATGCTCGGCACCGACTTCACCACCGGCTCCCCCGTCTGGCTCGACCTCGGCAGCCCCGACACCGAGGCGGCGGCCGCGTTCTACGGCGCCGTCCTCGGCTGGCGGTTCGTCTCCGCCGGGCCCGAGGCGGGCGGGTACGGGTTCTTCCAGGTGGACGGCAAGACCGTCGCGGCCCTCGGACCGCTCACCCAGGAAGGGGCGGACTCCGCCTGGATGATCCACTTCAAGACCGAGGACATCACCGCCACCGTCCAGGCCGTGACGGCCGGCGGCGGAACCGTACGGATGGAGCCCATGGACGTCATGGGCGAGGGCATGCTGGCGCAGGCCACCGACCCGCAGGGCGCCGAGTTCGCGCTCTGGCAGCCCGGCCGGACGGCGGGTCTGGAACTCACCTCCGCGCCCAACACCCTGCTCTGGGTGGAACTGCACGCCCCCGACCCGGAGGCCGACATCGCCTTCTACCAGGGCCTGTTCGGCTGGCGCAGCCAGGACATGGAGGCGCCCGGCATGACGTACCGGGTGCTGAGCACCGCCGCCGGGGACCAGCAGGACGCCTCGTTCGGCGGGGTCGCGCCGTTGAACGCCGGGGAGGGTGAACAGCCGCGCTGGGTACCGTACTTCCACTCGACGGACGTCGACGCGACGATCGGGGCGGCGGAGGCCGGGGGCGGTTCGGTGCTGATGCCGGCGACGGACGTACCGGAGGTCGGCCGGATGGCCTGGCTCGCGGACCCCTTCGGCGCTGCGTTCGCGCTGCTGAAGCCGGACCCGCGGATGTGACACCGGCGGCCCGTCACCCCAGATGCGTGGGCGCGAACATCCGCAGGACGGCCGGAAGCACCACCACGGAAGGTCCGGCCGTCCCCAGCGCCTTCGCGAGGTCCGCCTCCAGTGCCTCCGGGGTGGTGCGCACCCCGGGCACCCCGAACGACTCCGCCAGCGCCACATAGTCCGGCCGGGTCAGCTCCGTGGCCGTGGCCTCGCCGAACGCGTCCGTCATGTACTCGCGGAGGATGCCGTAGCCGCCGTCGTCGACGATGAGCCAGGTGACGTTCAGGTCGTACTGCCTGGCCGTCGCCAGCTCGGCGATCGAGTACAGCGCGCCCCCGTCGCCCGACACCGCCAGCACCGGCCGTGTCGGGTCCGCCGCAGCCGCGCCGAGCGCCGCCGGGAAGCCGTAGCCGAGGCCGCCCGCGCCCTGGGCGGAGTGGAGGTGGTTGGGGCCCTTCGCGTCGAACGCCGACCAGGCCCAGTAGGCGAGGATCGTCATGTCCCAGAAGGACGGGGAGCCGGCCGGCAGCGCCTTGCGCACCGAGTCCAACACGCCCTGCTCCAGGGTGAGTTCCTGGGCGTCGATGCGGGCGCGCACCCGCGCCAGCACCTCCCGCACCCGTCCCTCCGCCGTCTCGTCCGGCCGCTCCGTCACCGTCTCCAGCAACGCCTGGAGCGCGTGCCACGCGTCCGCGTGGATGCCCAACGCCGGGTGGTTGGACTCCAGTTTGCCGAGGTCCGCCTCGATCTGGACGACCCGGCCGCGCGGCGCGAACGTGTGGTAGTTGGAGGACAGTTCGCCCAGCCCCGACCCCACCACCAGCAGGACGTCCGCGTCCTCCAGGAAGTCCGTGGTGTGCCGGTCCTCCAGCCAGGACTGGAGGGACAAGGGGTGCGTCCACGGGAACGCGCCCTTGCCGCCGGGGGTCGTGACGACGGGGGCGTTGAGCTTCTCCGCCAACTGCCGCAGCTTCTTCGAGGCGTCCGCCCGCACCACTCCCCCGCCCGCGATGATCGCCGGGCGGGCCGCACGCGAGAGCAAATCGGCCGCTACGGCGGTCAGTTCGGGGCGCGGGACGAGGTCCTCCGGGGTCGCGTCCACCGCCGTCACGACCGGGAGCAGGGTCTCGGCGAGCAGCACGTCCTGCGGGATCTCCACCCACACCGGGCCGTGCGGGGCCGTCAGCGCCGACTTCCAGGCCTCGGCGATGGCGGACGGGATCTGTGACTGGGTGCGGACGGTGTGCACCGACTTCACCACGCCCCTGAACGAGGCGGACTGGTCCGGGAGTTCGTGGAGATAGCCGTGCCGGCCGCCGCCCAGACCGGCGCTCGGGATCTGACTGCTGATCGCGAGGACGGGGGCCGAGGCCGCCCGTGCCTCCTGGAGCGCGGCCAGCGAGGTCAGCGCGCCGGGGCCGGTGGACAGCAGCAGTGGCGCCGCCTCGCCCGTGATGCGGCCGTACGCGTCCGCCGCGAACCCGGCGTTGTTCTCCACCCGCAGCCCGATGTACCGCAGGTCGGAGCGGCGCAGCGCGTCGAACATGCCGAGCGCGTGCTGGCCGGGCAGACCGAAGACGGTCGTCGCGCCGAGCCCGGCCAGGGTCTCCACGACCAGGTCGCCGCCGTTGCGCCCGGGGGGCGGGTTCAGGGCGGCGGTGGTCTGCGCGGCCGTCGGGCGGAGTTCCAGGTCGTGGTCGTGGGTCACTTCGAACGAGCCTCGGCAATCTGACGGGACATGATGGTGATCAGGTCGTACGCGGTGTGGGAGGCGGCCACCGAGGTGATCTCGGCGTGGTCGTACGCCGGTGCCACCTCGACGACGTCCGCCGACACCAGGTTGCAGGATGACAGGCCGCGCAGGATCTCCAGCAGTTCGCGGGAGGTCAGGCCGCCGGCCTCGGGCGTGCCGGTGCCGGGCGCGTGGGCCGGGTCGAGGCAGTCGATGTCGATGGAGATGTAGAGCGGCCGGTCGCCGATGCGCTGGCGCAGTTGGTCGGCGACCTCGTCGGCGCCCCGGCGGTAGACGTCGGCGGACGTCACGATGCCGAAGCCCATCTTCTCGTCGTCCTTGAGGTCCTGCTTGCCGTAGAGCGGACCGCGGATACCGACGTGCGAGAGCGCCTCCGTGTCGAGGATGCCCTCCTCCACCGCCCGGCGGAACGGCGTCCCGTGCGTGTACTCGGCGC
Organism: Streptomyces sp. NPDC005492; assembly: GCF_040605995.1. NCBI lineage: Bacteria > Bacillati > Actinomycetota > Actinomycetes > Kitasatosporales > Streptomycetaceae > Streptomyces > Streptomyces sp. NPDC005492. The sequence goes on along the minus strand of NZ_JBEXDX010000013.1, from coordinate 24,193 downwards.
CGAAGTAGGTGTCCCAGGTGTCGAGATGGGCGTCGAAGTGCAGCAGGGCCACCGGGCCGTGCTTCTTGGCCACGGACCTGAGCAGCGGGAGGGCGATGGTGTGGTCGCCGCCCAGGGTCATCAACCTCGCACCGGTGCCCAGGAGTTGGTCCGCCGCGGCCTCGATGGTCTCGACGGCCTCGTTGATGTTGAACGGGTTCGCCGCGATGTCCCCGGCGTCCGCGACCTGCGCGAGGGCGAACGGGGACGCTTCCTGTGCCGGGTTGTAGGGCCGCAGCAGCCGGGACGCCTCGCGGATCGCGTTGCCGCCGAAGCGCGCGCCCGGCCGGTACGAGACACCGGCGTCGAACGGCACACCGACCACGGCGACATCCGCGCGGCCGACCTCGTCCAGCCGCGGCAGCCGGGCGTAGGTCGCCGGTCCGGCGTAGCGCGGGGTGCGGGAGGAGTCGACGGGGCCTCGGGGCGTCTCGTTGCTGGTCATGGGCACTGCCTTCTTTCCTACGCTTCGTCGCGTATGGGCTTCTTTGTGCGTATGGCTACGACTTTACTGGTGGACGGCGACCGGTTCGGACGCGAGTTCGGGCGCACCGCGTCCGGCGAGACGGTCCCGCCAGGCGGCGAGTACGGCCGCGTCGGTCGCGGGGGTGGCGAGAGAGACGGTCACATAGGCGGCCAGGGACAGCAACAGGCCGTAGTACACAGGTTCGTTGGCGAGGATGCCGTAGGTCGCCATCAGGCCGACCACCGCGAGACCGCCGACGACGACGGAGGCGAGTGCGCCCTGTGCGGTGCCGCGCTTCCACAGCAGGCCGCCGAGGATCGGGACGAGAAGGCCGCCGACGAGGAGGTCGTAGGCGACGGTGAGGGCCTCGACGACGTTGTTCAGCGCGATCGCCGTGCCGATCACCGCCACGCCCATGACCAGGATGAAGGCGCGGTTGCCCCGGATCTCGTCGTGCTCACCGGACGAGGTCCGCCCGCGCAACCGCGACCAGATGTCGTTGTTGGCGACGGTGGCGCAGGCGATCAGCGCGCCGGAGGAGGTCGACATCACGGCGGCCAGGGCGGCGGCGAGCACCAACCCCCGTACGCCGACCGGGAGTTCGTCCTTGACGATGGTCGCGAAGGCGTCGTCCGGGCTGCCGAGGTTCGGGTAGAGGACCTTGGCCGCGGTGCCGATGACGGCGCCGGCGAGGGCGTAGACGAGGCAGTAGGTGCCGGCGACGGTGCCGCCCCAGCGGGCCGTCCTGTCGCTGCCGGCGGTGAACACGCGCTGCCAGATGTCCTGGCCGATGAGCATGCCGAACGTATAGATCAGGACATAGGTGAAGATCGTCTCGCCGCCGATGCCCAGCGGGTCGAAGTACCCGGTGGGCAGCTTCGCCTTCATCTCGCCGAACCCGCCGGCCCTGACGACCGCGATGGGCAGCAGGAGCAGGAGCACGCCGATCGTCTTCACCACGAACTGGACCATGTCCGTCAGCGTGATCGACCACATGCCGCCGAGCGTCGAGTAGGCGACGACGATCGAGCCGCCGAGGACGATCGCGAGGGTCCGGTTCATGTCGAAGAGGACGTCGAAGATCGTGGCGTAGGCGATGGTCGAGGTGACGGCGAGCATGAGGGTGTACGCCCACATGACGATGCCGGAGATCACGCCCGCCCGGCCGCCGTAGCGCAGGTCGAGCATCTCGGAGACCGTGTACACCTTGAGGCGGGCGATGCGGGCCGAGAAGAAGATGGAGAGAGCCAGCAGACCGAGGCCGATGGTGAAGACCATCCAGGCGCCGGACAGCCCGTACTGGTAGCCGAGGCCCACCCCGCCGATGGTGGACGCGCCGCCCAGGACGATGGCGGCCATGGTGCCGGAGTACATGACGGGGCCCAGGCGTCGGCCCGCAACCAGGAAGTCGCTCTTGGACCTGGCGCGGCGCATGCCCCACCAGCCCATGGCCAGCATGCCGGCCAGATAGACGACGATGACGGTGTAGTCGACGGCCATGGCGGGGCCTCCTTGAGCGCGCGGTCGCTTCCGGTCCGGACCGACAGTAGGTGGCCGGAAAGCGACTGCGAAGTGTACGTTTCATCCATCCGAGCCCGAGATGATGGAGGAAACGTCCACCATGCCGGACCTCGCCGTTCCGCCCACACCGCCCGTGCCCCTCGCCGCGCTCCTGGCCCGCGAGGACCTGGGGCTGCGGCAGATCGCGGGCCCGACCGACCTCGACACCGTCATCCACTGGGCGCACACGTCGGAGATGCACGACCCGTATCCGTATCTGCTGGGCGGCGAGCTGCTGTTGACGGCCGGCGTGCACATCCCGGAGGCGGCCGGCTCGGGCACGTACTTCGCCGACTACGTCTCCCGGATCGTCGCGGCGGGCGGTGTGGCACTCGGCTTCGGTCTCGCGCCCGTCCACGACACCGTGCCCCGGGCCCTGGTCGCCGCCTGCGACCACTACGACCTCCCGCTCGTCGAGGTCCCGCCCCGCACCACCTTCTCCGCCGTGGCCCGCGCGGTCTGGCAACTGATGGCACAGGCCCGCCTCGCCGAACTCCGCCGCGTCACCGAGGCCCAGCAGAGCCTGACGGCGGCGGCCTCCCGCCCCGATCCGGTCACCTCGGTGCTACGGCAGCTCGCCCAGCGGGTCGGCGGCCGGGCCGTGCTGTTCGGGCCGGACGGCACCGAGATCGCGGCGGCGGGGAGGGACGCGGCGGGGACGGAGGCGCTGGCGGGTCTTGCACGAGTGGTCCGCCCCACCGGAACGACGCCCTCCTCCACATCCCCCACCTCCGCCACCGACACCGTCCCCGGCGCGCATCTCGCCGCCTACGCCCTCGGCACCGGTCAGGGCTTCGTCCTCGGGGTCGCCGCACCCCACCGCGACCAGGGTGACCACACCATCGCCTCCGTCGCCGCCGTCCTGCTCTCCCTCCTCACCGGCGAACACCAGAGCCGCACGGGAGCGGACCGCTCCTCCGCTCTCGTACGACTGCTGCTGGGCGCCCCGCCCGAGGACGTCGCGGTGCTGCTCGGCGGGGACCGGTGGACCGTCGTGCACGCACGACCGGACGGGCACGCGCCCGACCCCGTCGCCGCGTCCGCGCTGGGTGCCGCGCTCAGGTCCGCGCTGATCGACCTGGGGCGGGATGTCGTACGGGTCCTGGTGCCCGCCGATCGCGCCCCCGCCCCGCAACCCGGCTGGACGCTCGGGGTCAGCGCCGCCGCAGGCCCGCGGGACTGGCCCGCCGCCGACACCCAGGCGGCCCGCGCGCTGGCCCGCGCCCGCGCGACCCGCGCCCCGCTGGTCCGGCACGGCGCGTCCGGCCGCCCCGGCCTCGCCGGACTGGTCCCGCACGAAGAGGCGGAGGCACACGCCCGCACGCTCCTGGCCCCGATCGCCGGGAACCCCGCGCTCACCGAGACCCTGCGCACCTGGCTCTCCCTGCACGGGAGTTGGGACCGTACGGCGGTCGCGCTGGCCGTGCACCGCAACACGGTGCGGCAGCGGATCGCCCGGTGCGGGGCGCTGCTGGACGCGGACCTGGACGATCCGGACGTACGGATGGAGCTGTGGTTCGGCCTGCGTCACGTGTGAGCGACCGGCAGTAAGTGATCCACATCCCAGCGTTCGGGACGTCGGGCACCGGCACAGCGCTCTGCTCCACAATGGGAAGCATGCCGATACCCGGGACACCCAGCCGCGCCGAGCTCGTCGACCACCTTGTGAGGACCCGTATCGCGGGCGACGTGGCCACACCCCGCGAGAACAACCTCTCCCACTACCGCAAGCTGGCGAACGGCGACCGCCACTACTGGCTGGGCCTGGAACTCGGCGACCGCTGGACCGACGAGCAGGACGTGCTCGCGGTGATGGCGGAGCGCGTGGGGGTGAACGACGACCCCGAGTACCGCTACGGCCAGGACACCATCGACCCCGAGCTGACCGTCGCCGGGCTCGACCGCCTCGCCGCACGGCTGCGCAAGGCGGCCGACGGGCAGCAGCGGGTGCTGTTCGCCACCGGCCACCCGGGCGGCCTGCTCGACGTGCACCACTCCACGGCGGCCGCGCTGCGCACGGCCGGCTGCGAGATCGTGGTGATCCCGGAGGGGCTGCAGACGGAGGAGGGGTACGTCATGCAGTTCGCGGACGTGGCAGTCCTGGAGCACGGCGCCACGCTCTGGCACACCCACTCCGGCGAGCCGATGAAGGCGATCCTCACCGCCCTGGAGCGCGAGGGTCGCCCGCTCCCCGACCTGGTCGTCGCCGACCACGGCTGGGCGGGCTACGCGGGCCGCCACGGCGTCGACTCCGTCGGCTACGCCGACAGCAACGACCCCGCGCTCTTCCTCGCCGAGTCGGAGGGCACCGTCCAGGTGACGGTCCCCCTCGACGACCATGTGGTCAGCCCCCGTTACTACGACCCGATGACGGCGTATCTGCTGGCGGAGGCGGGGCTGGCGTAGGCCGCGTCACGCCACGTCCGTCCGGCCGAGGAGCCGGACCAGCACGGCCACGGCGGCGGGCATCCCGAGCAGGAAGCCGACGAGGATGCCGAGGTCCGGGTCGCCGAGCGCCGGAACGGCCCAGTTCGTCGCCGCGGCCCCGAGCATCATCACCGTGACCAGCGCGAGGAGTGCGGCGACGGCGGCACGTGGGCGGCGCGGCCCCGCCCGGTACAGCTCGGCCGCGGGACCGGCCGCGATCAGGCCCGCCATGGCGGCGACGAGAGCGGGGTCGGGCAGCCATCCGAACGGCCACCCCACCAGGGCGGCGATCCCGCAGATGGCGAGGCCGACGAGTTCCAGCAGGACGGTGTCCGCCACCGGGCTCCAACTGCGGCGCGGGACCGAGCTGTTCGGGCTGTCCTTCTCATCGGCCACCTCACGAGCGTAGCCGTCTCACGGCCAGGGGTTGAGGCCTTCCGCGCGCCGCTGCGCATACCCCGGTGTCGGGTCCAGATACACCCGGTTCACCGCCGGGAACGCCTCCCGCAGGCGCTGTTCGGCCTGTTCGCAGGCCCACTCGATCTGGGCGGCCGTGGACACGTCCCGGAAGTCGACTTTCGCGGCGACCAGTGCTTCGCGCGGGCCCTGCACGAGGGTCGTCAACTCCAGTACGGCTTCGATGTGTTGGACGGCGAGGAGTTCCTCGCGGATACGGTCCCGCATGGCCTTGGGCAGCGGACGGCCGATGAGGAGTTCGGCGTTGGAGCGGCCCAGCACCCAGGCGACGTAGAGGAGCAGCGCGCCGATGCAGAGGGACGCGATGCCGTCCCAGACGCCGGACCCCGTGAGCTGTCCGCCGAGCAGGCCGCCGGCCGCGAGGACGAGGCCGACGAGGGCGGCCGAGTCCTCCAGGACGACGGCCTTCACCGCGGTGTCGGGGGTGTAGCGGAGGTAGCGCTTGAAGGAGGCGTCGAGGCGGGCGGCCTCGCCGCGCGCCTGACGCAGGCCGGTGCGCAGGGAGTAGCCCTCCAGGAGGAAGGCGACACCGAGCACGATGTAGGAGATGAGCGGATCGCCGAGATCCTCGCCGGCGGCCAGGGTGTGGACGCCGTCGTAGATCGAGAAGACCGCACCGCCGACGAAGGTGGCGACGGCGGCGAGCATCGCCCAGATGTAGCGCTCGGGGCCGTAGCCGAGGGGGTGTTCCTCGTCGGCGGGTTTCGCGCTGCGTTTGAGGGCGGTCAGCAGGAGGAGTTCGGTGACCGTGTCGGCGACCGAGTGCGCGGCCTCGGAGAGCATCGCGCTGGAGCCGCTGATGACACCGGCGACCGCCTTGGCCAGCGCGATCCCCAGGTTGGCGACGGCGGCGACGATCACCGTGAAGGTGGACTCGCCGCCGCCGTCGCTGTCCTGCGTCTCCGGTGGCCCCTGTGTCTCCCGTGTCGCCTCTGGTTCCGTCATGCCCTCAGTCTTCCCGAGGGACCCGGACCACGCCCTCCTGGATGACGGAGACGGCGAGTTGGCCGTCCTGGGTGTAGATCCGGGCCTGGCCGAGCCCGCGTCCGCCGTACGCCGACGGCGACTCCTGGTCGTAGAGGAGCCACTCGTCCGCGCGGAAGGGCCGGTGGAACCACATCGCGTGGTCGAGCGAGGCCCCGACGACATCTCCGACGGCCCAGCCGCCGCGGCCGTGCGCGAGGAGGATCGAGTCGAGGAGCGTCATGTCGGAGACGTATGTCGCGAGGACGACATGCAGGAGCGGGTCGTCCACCAGCTTGCCGTTGGTACGGAACCAGACCTGGGAGTGCGGCTCGCGCGGCTCGCCGAACCTGCCGTACGGCGGGTCGTCGACATACCGCAGATCGATCGCCTGACGGGCCTCCAGGAATCGTTCAACGATCCCCGGGTCGAGGTGGTCGTAGCCGAGCAGGCGTTCCTGCCCCGTGGGGACCGACTCCGGGTCGGGAGCGGGCGGCATGGGGGTCTGGTGGTCGAGGCCTTCCTCGTATGCCTGGAAGGACGCCGACAACGTGAAGATCGGCCGGCCGTGCTGGACGGCGACCACGCGGCGGGTGGTGAAGGAGCGGCCGTCGCGGATGCGCTCGACGTTGTAGACGATGGGCGCGCCCGGGTCGCCCAGCCGCAGGAAGTACGCGTGCAGGGAGTGGGCGTAGCGGTCGGCGGGGACCGTGCGCCCGGCGGCGACCAGGGCCTGCGCCGCGACCTGTCCGCCGAAGACGCGGGGGACGACGGCGGAGCGGGAGCTGCCGCGGAAGATGTTCTCCTCGATCTGCTCGAGGTCGAGCAGATCGAGGAGATCCTGTAGTGCCTCGTTCATGGTGTCCAGTTGTACTGGGCGGTAATTGCGGGGACCTTACAGGCCCATGTCCTTCGCGATGATCGTCTTCATGATCTCGCTGGTGCCGCCGTAGATGCGGTTGACGCGGTTGTCCGCGTACAGGCGGGCTATCGGGTACTCGTTCATGAAGCCGTAGCCGCCGTGGAGCTGGAGGCAGCGGTCGATGACGCGGTGGGCGACCTCGGTGGTGAACAGCTTGGCGCTGGCGGCCTCGGCGGGGGTCAGCTCACCGGCGTCCAGGGCCTCGGTCGCACGGTCGACGACGGCCTCGGCCGCGTCCACCTCGGCCTGGCAGGCGGCCAGTTCGAACTTGGTGTTCTGGAACGCGGCGACGGGCTGGCCGAAGACGACGCGGTCCTGGACGTACTGCTTGGCGAACCGGACGGCGGCCTTGGCCTGCGCGTAGGCGCCGAAGGCGATGCCCCAGCGCTCGGAGGCGAGGTTGTGGCCGAGGTAGTAGAAGCCCTTGTTCTCCTCGCCGAGGAGGTCCTCGACGGGGACCTTGACGTCGACGAACGCCAGCTCGGCGGTGTCGGAGGTCTTGAGCCCGAGCTTGTCCAGCTTCCGGCCGACGGAGTACCCCTCCGCCTTCGTGTCCACCACGAAGAGGGAGATGCCGTGGCGGCGGTCCTCCTTGGTGGGCGCGGAGGTGCGGGCGCAGACGATCATGCGGTCGGCGTGGACGCCGCCCGTGATGAAGGTCTTGGCGCCGTTGAGGACGTAGTGCGTGCCGTCCTCGGAGAGCTTGGCGGTGGTCTTCATGCCGGCGAGGTCGGAGCCGGTGCCCGGCTCGGTCATCGCGATGGCCCACATCTCCTCGCCGGAGACGAACTTCGGAAGGAAACGCTTCTTCTGCTCGTCGGTGGCGAGCAGCTTGATGTAGGGCAGGCCGAGCAGCACGTGCACACCGGAGCCGCCGAAGGAGACACCCGCGCGGGCGGTCTCCTCGTAGAGGACGGCCTCGAACTTGTACGAGTCGATGCCCGCGCCGCCGTACTCCTCGTCGACGCGGATACCGAAGACGCCCAGCTCGGCGAGCTTGTAGTAGAACTCGCGCGGCGCCTGGCCGGCGGCGAACCACTCGTCGTAGACCGGAACGACCTCGGCCTCGATGAAGGCCCGGATGGTCTCCCGGAACGCCTCGTGGTCCTCGTCAAACACCGTACGGCGCACCGCCGCCACCTCCAGCTACCCAGGGTCCATGTCTAAGCGCTTGCTCAGAACATCACGGTACCGGCGAGTAGGGGGAGCGTCCAGCTGATCGGGCACGTAACGCTCGTCACGCCGCTTGGCCCACCCACCACCCGACTCGGTAGGCCAAGCGGCCCTGACACGGGGCTCCGCCCCGGACCCCGAGGACTCCACGGCCTCCGGCGACGCCCAGTTCCCAACAGCGCCCAGTCCCCCGACAGCGCTCGGATCCCCCGGCACTCCGCTCCCGCAAGCACTCAACCGCCGACGGCGCGCGGCTCCCGCCGCGTCCCGCACCCGCCGATGCCCACCCACCCGACTCGGCACGCCAAGCGGCCCCTCCACCAGACTCCGCCCCGAACCCCGACGACACCACGACCACCGGCGACACCCAGATCCCGCCGACACCCACCCCCCGAAGGCGCTCGACTCAACAAGACCCCGCACCCGCCCAGCCCCAAACCCCCCGGGTCCCGCACCCCCCGACACCCGCCCCCTCACCCACCCGAAGCCGCCGCCCCCAGCGCCCCCCGAGCCATCCGATGCAGCAACTCCGCCGTAGCCCCCCGCCCAGGCAACGCCCCCGCCCTCCCCAGATGCGGAGTCGAGTTGAGGAGGCCGAACACCGAGTGGACCGCCGATCGCGCGCTGGGCTCGGTCAGGTCCGGGTACAGCTCGCGGACGACCTCCACCCACAGCTCCACGTACTGCCGCTGGAGCTGGCGCACCAGCTTGCGGTCGGAGTCGCGCAGGCGGTCGAGCTCGCGGTCGTGGAGGGTGATCAGGGGGCGGTCGTCGAGGGCGAAGTCGATGTGGCCCTCGATCAGGGAGTCCAGGACCGTCTCCGGCGAGCCGCCGTCGGCCTCCGCCAGTCGCCGCTTCGCCCCTGTCAGCAGTTGGCCGCTGATGCCGACCAGCAGCTCGGCGAGCATCGCGTCCTTGCCGGGAAAGTGCCGGTAGAGGCCGGGTCCGCTGATGCCGACCGCGGCGCCTATCTCGTCCACCCCGACGCCGTGGAAACCCCGCTCGGCGAAGAGCCGCGCGGCCTCCTTGAGGATCTGCTCGCGGCGGGTGGGGGCGTCGGTTCTCGTGGTCATGGAAGTAATTCTAGACAGGGAGGTTAGCGGTCGTTAACCTGAAGGAAATGGTTAACGCTCATTAACAGTCGATGGCAGCCGATAGCAGTCGAACGTTGTGCGAGGGGACGCGTAATGCACGAGGCACCGGAGCTGACGAGCGCGGCAGACCCCGCGTCGGAGGCGTGGCGGGCCAACGAGGCGGCGCACCGCGCGCTGGGCGAGGAGCTGCGGCGGAAGCTGGCCGCGGCCCGGCTCGGCGGCGGTGAGCGGGCCCGGGACCGCCACACCGCGCGCGGCAAGCTGCTCCCCAGGGACCGGGTGGACACGCTCCTCGACCCCGGCTCGCCCTTCCTGGAGCTGGCGCCCCTCGCCGCCGACGGGATGTACGACGGGGCCGCCCCGGCCGCCGGTGTGATCGCCGGGATCGGCCGGGTGAGCGGCCGGGAGTGCGTGATCGTCGCCAACGACGCCACGGTCAAGGGCGGGACGTACTACCCGATGACCGTGAAGAAGCATCTGCGCGCCCAGGAGATCGCCCTCGAGAACCGCCTCCCCTGTGTCTACCTCGTCGACTCCGGGGGCGCGTTCCTGCCCATGCAGGACGAGGTGTTCCCGGACCGCGAGCACTTCGGGCGGATCTTCTACAACCAGGCCCGGATGTCGGGGGCGGGGATTCCGCAGATCGCCGCCGTGCTGGGGTCCTGCACCGCCGGCGGCGCCTACGTTCCGGCGATGAGCGACGAGGCCGTCATCGTGCGCAACCAGGGGACGATCTTCCTGGGCGGCCCGCCCCTGGTGAAGGCCGCCACCGGCGAGGTCGTCACCGCCGAGGAGCTGGGCGGCGGCGAGGTGCACGCACGCGTGTCGGGTGTCACCGACCATCTCGCGGAGGACGACGCGCACGCCCTGCGGATCGTCCGGAACATCGCCGCCACCCTCCCCGCGCGCGGGCCGCTGCCCTGGGAGGTCACGGAGGCGGTCGAGCCGAAGGTCGACCCGTACGGGATCTACGGCGCGGTCCCGGTCGACTCCCGTACCCCGTACGACGTGCGGGAGATCATCGCGCGCGTGGTGGACGGTTCGCGGTTCGCGGAGTTCAAGGCCGAGTTCGGGCAGACCCTGGTCACCGGCTTCGCCCGGATCCACGGCCACCCGGTCGGCATCGTCGCCAACAACGGCATCCTGTTCTCCGAATCCGCCCAGAAGGGCGCCCACTTCATCGAGCTGTGCGACCAGCGCGGCATCCCCCTGGTGTTCCTGCAGAACATCTCGGGGTTCATGGTCGGCAAGGACTACGAGGCGGGTGGCATCGCCAAGCACGGCGCCAAGATGGTCACCGCCGTCGCCTGCGCGCGCGTGCCCAAGCTGACCGTGGTGGTCGGCGGGTCCTACGGCGCGGGCAACTACTCGATGTGCGGCCGGGCGTACTCGCCGCGCTTCCTGTGGATGTGGCCCGGCGCCAAGATCTCCGTGATGGGCGGCGAGCAGGCCGCGTCGGTTCTCGCGACCGTGAAGCGGGACCAGTTGGAGGCGCGCGGCGCGGAGTGGCCCGCCGAGGACGAGGACGCCTTCAAGGACCCGATCCGGCAGCAGTACGAGCGCCAGGGCAACGCCTACTACGCCACCGCCCGGCTCTGGGACGACGGGGTCATCGACCCCCTGGAGACCCGCCAGGTGCTGGGTCTGGCCCTGACCGCCTGTGCCAACGCGCCGCTGGGCGACCCCCAGTTCGGCGTCTTCCGGATGTGATGAGGGTGCCCGAGATGTTCGAGACAGTCCTTGTGGCCAACCGGGGCGAGATCGCGGTCCGCGTGATCCGCACCCTGCGCTCGCTCGGTGTGCGCTCGGTGGCCGTCTTCTCCGACGCGGACGCGGACGCCCGGCACGTCCGGGAGGCCGACACGGCGGTGCGGATCGGTCCCTCCCCCGCGGCCGAGAGCTACCTGTCGGTGGAGCGGCTGCTGGAGGCGGCGGCCCGCACGGGCGCGCAGGCCGTCCACCCGGGCTACGGCTTCCTCGCCGAGAACGCCGGCTTCGCGCGCGCGTGCGCCGACGCCGGGCTGGTGTTCATCGGACCGCCGGCCGACGCGATCGCCCTCATGGGCGACAAGATCCGCGCCAAGGAGACGGTGGCGGCGGCCGGCGTCCCGGTCGTCCCCGGCGGGCGTGACCCCGAACTCGCCGAGGCGGCCCACAAGTTGGGCGCACCCGTCCTCCTCAAGCCCTCGGCGGGCGGCGGCGGCAAGGGCATGCGCCTGGTCCGCGACCTGACCGTCCTGGAGGAGGAGATCGCCGCCGCCCGTCGCGAGGCCCGCGCCTCCTTCGGTGACGACACCCTCCTGGTCGAACGCTGGGTCGACCGCCCCCGGCACATCGAGATCCAGATCCTGGCCGACGGCCATGGCAACGTGGTCCATCTCGGCGAGCGCGAGTGCTCCTTGCAGCGGCGGCACCAGAAGGTCGTGGAGGAGGCGCCGAGCGTGCTCCTCGACTCCGGCACGCGCGCCGCGATGGGCGAGGCGGCTGTCCAGGCGGCCCGCTCGTGCGGGTACGCGGGCGCGGGCACGGTCGAGTTCATCGTCCCCGGGAGCGACCCGTCGTCGTACTACTTCATGGAGATGAACACCCGCCTCCAAGTGGAGCACCCGGTGACGGAGTTGGTGACCGGACTCGATCTCGTGGAATGGCAGCTACGGGTGGCGGCGGGCGAGCGACTCCCCTTCGCGCAGGACGACATCACCCTGACCGGGCACGCGGTGGAGGCACGGATCTGCGCCGAAGACCCATCTCGCGGGTTCCTGCCGTCCGGCGGCACGGTGGTCATGCTCCGCGAGCCCCAGGGCGACGGCGTCCGCACGGACTCCGGGCTCTCCGAAGGCACCGAGGTCGGGAGCCTCTACGACCCGATGCTCTCCAAGGTCATCGCCTACGGCCCCGACCGCGCGACCGCGCTCAGGAAACTCCGGGCGGCTCTCGCGGACACGGTCACGCTGGGCGTGCCGACGAACGCAGGCTTTCTACGGCGGCTGCTGGCCCATCCGGCGGTCGTGGCGGGCGAGTTGGACACGGGGCTGGTCGAGCGGGAGGCGGACTCGCTGGTGTCGGACGAGGTGCCGGCGGAGGTGTACGAGGCGGCGGCGCTGCTGCGTCAGATCGCGCTCGCCCCGGACCACGGCTCCGGCTGGGCCGACCCGTTCGCCGCCACGGACGGCTGGCGGCTGGGCCGGGAGCGGGCCTGGACGGCGCACCACCTACGGGTGGCGGGCCACGACCCGGTGGCCGTGCGCGTGCGCAGCACACCGGAGGGCGGCGGGATCGAGGTGCTTCCGGACGGCGCGGTCGAGCCCTTCAGGGTGCCCGCGGGCCTGCCCCCGCGGCCCGGGCCCGAAGGCCGGTTCACCGTCCAACTGGACGGCCTCACCCACTCCTTCACCGCGCTCGCCCTGCCGGACGGCATCTGGCTGGGCCGCGACGGCGACGCCTGGCACGTCCGTGACCACGACCCGGTGGCCGCCTCGCTCAGCGGAGCCGACCGCTCCGGTGCCGATTCGCTCACCGCGCCCATGCCGGGGACGGTGACCGTGGTGAAGGTCGCCGTGGGCGATCAAGTGACCGCGGGACAGAGCCTGTTGGTGGTCGAGGCGATGAAGATGGAGCACGTCGTCTCCGCACCGCACGCCGGCACCGTCGCCGAACTGGACGTGACCCCTGGCGCGACGGTCGCCATGGACCAGGTGCTCGCCGTGATCGCCCCGGCCGAGGAGGAAGAATGACTCTGCCCATGGTCGTACCGGCTCCGGACCTGCCCGCACGGGTGCGTATCCACGAGGTCGGGGCCCGTGACGGACTCCAGAACGAGAAGTCGACCGTGCCGACCGAGGTCAAGGCCGAGTTCGTCCGCCGACTGGCCGACGCGGGCCTGACCACCATCGAGGCCACCAGCTTCGTACACCCCAAGTGGGTACCCCAACTGGCCGACGCCGAGCGGCTGTTCCCGCTTGTGCGCGATCTGCCGGGGGTTCATCTCCCGGTCCTCGTACCGAACGAGCGCGGACTCGACCGGGCCCTGTCCCTGAAGGCGACCCGTATCGCCGTCTTCGCCAGCGCCACCGAGTCCTTCGCCAAGGCCAACCTCAACCGCACGGTGGACGAATCGCTGGCCGTGTTCGCCCCGGTCGTGGCCCGCGCCAAGGACGAGGGCGCCCATGTGCGCGGCTACCTCTCCATGTGCTTCGGCGACCCCTGGGAGGGCGCGGTCCCCGTCGCCCAGGTGGTCCGGGTCTGCCGGGCCCTGCTCGACATGGGCTGCGACGAACTGAGCCTCGGCGACACCATCGGGGTGGCCACCCCGGGACACGTCCTCGCACTCCTCGCCGCGCTCGACGAACAGCGCGTCCCCACCGATGTGTTGGGCGTGCACTTCCACGACACCTACGGCCAGGCCCTCGCCAACACCCTGGCCGCCCTCCAGCACGGCGTCACCACGGTGGACGCCTCCGCGGGCGGCCTCGGCGGCTGCCCGTTCGCCAAGTCCGCCACCGGCAACCTCGCCACCGAGGACCTGGTGTGGATGCTCCAGGGTCTCGGCATCGACTCCGGAGTGGACCTCGCCCGTCTCACCGCCACCAGCGTGTGGATGGCCGACCAACTGGGCCGACCCAGCCCGTCCCGCACCGTCCGAGCACTCGGCAAAACGACACAGCCCCACAAGGAGCAGTGACCCGCCATGGACCACCGTCTCTCCCCCGAACTCGAAGAACTCCGCCGTACGGTCGAGGAGTTCGCGCACGACGTCGTGGCGCCGAAGATCGGCGACTTCTACGAGCGCCACGAGTTCCCGTACGAGATCGTCCGCGAGATGGGCCGCATGGGCCTGTTCGGGCTGCCCTTCCCCGAGGAGCACGGCGGGATGGGCGGCGACTATCTGGCGCTGGGCCTCGTCCTCGAGGAGCTGGCCCGGGTCGACTCGTCGGTGGCGATCACCCTGGAGGCCGGGGTGTCGCTGGGCGCGATGCCGATCCATCTCTTCGGCACCGACGCCCAGAAGGCCGAGTGGCTGCCCCGGCTGTGCTCCGGCGAGATCCTCGGCGCCTTCGGGCTGACCGAGCCGGACGGCGGCTCCGACGCGGGCGCGACCCGGACGACGGCCCGCCTGGACCCGGACACCGACGAATGGGTGATCAACGGTTCCAAGTGCTTCATCACCAACTCCGGTACGGACATCACCGGGCTGGTGACGGTCACCGCCGTCACCGGCCGGGGGCCCGGCGGCAAGCCGCTGATCTCGTCGATCATCGTGCCGTCCGGGACCCCCGGCTTCACGGTCGCGGCGCCGTACTCGAAGGTCGGCTGGAACGCCTCGGACACCCGTGAGCTGTCCTTCGCCGACGTCCGGGTCCCGGCGGCGAACCTGCTCGGTGAACAGGGGCGCGGCTACGCCCAGTTCCTGCGCATCCTGGACGAGGGCCGCATCGCGATCGCGGCGCTGGCCACCGGTCTGGCGCAGGGCTGTGTCGACGAGTCGGTGAGGTACGCCAAGGAGCGGCACGCGTTCGGGCGGCCGATCGGCGCCAACCAGGCCATCCAGTTCAAGATCGCCGACATGGAGATGAAGGCCCACACCGCCCGCCTCGCCTGGCGCGACGCGGCCTCCCGCCTGGTGGCCGGCGAGCCCTTCAAGAAGGAGGCGGCCCTCGCCAAGCTGTACTCCTCCACCATCGCCGTCGACAACGCCCGCGACGCCACCCAGGTGCACGGCGGCTACGGCTTCATGAACGAGTACCCGGTGGCCCGCATGTGGCGCGACTCCAAGATCCTGGAGATCGGCGAGGGCACCAGCGAGGTCCAACGGATGCTGATCGCCCGCGAGTTGGGACTCCCGGCCTGAGGTCGGCTACACCGGTTCGGCGGCCTCACTGTTCAGGCCTGCCGACAACTCCGCCGAGATCAGGGCGACATGGCGATACGCCCGTTCGGCGGCGGCCAGCACGCGGTCCTGTACGCCGCCTTCGCCGAGCGCCCGGTCGAGGCGCTCGGCGAAGGCGGCCCAGCGGGCACGGTCGCCGCTGCCGTAGTACGACACACCGTTCCCGTCCGTGAGCCGGTAGGCCCGGGTGACGTACCCGAGCAGGAACAGGGCACCGAGAGTGGAGCCCTCCAACACATAGAGGTAGCCGAGGAGTTCACGGGGTTCGAGGGCGGCCGTGCGCCGTATCTCCGCCGCGAACCGCTCGGCTGCCGGGCAGGGTTCGGGGGTCGCGCCGAGGCCGGCGAAGTGGCGCAGGTCCCGTTCGACGAGCGGGAGTTTGCACAGGTCCGGCGACCAGACCGAGCCGACGCACGGGCAGGCGGTGTGGGCGAGTTCGGTCTCCAGCGCTCGCAACACCACCCGATAGGCGGCGAGTTGGCCGACGTACCGGTCGAGCGGGAGAGTCCCGGCGAGCATCGCGGTGGCGAATCCGGTGGCCTCCAGGGCCTCGTGCCAGGCGCGGGTGCCCTTCCTCAGTCGCTGGGTGGTCGTGTCCGTCATACGCCGCTCCGCTGCCGGACCGCCGCGAGCAGACGGTCGATGAGGTGGCCCTTGCGTTCGATCGTCACGTCGAAGTAGGCGGCACTGCGCTCGGAACGGCACACACCGTGAACGGCGTCCTTCGCGGCCCGCTTCAGGGCCACGGCCTCCTCGGCGAGCGCGAGAAGCGTCTGTTCCAGTTTCGGGTGTCCGAGCACGTACCGCTCGAAGCCCTCGCCGGGCGGTGCGTCGTCGTCGAGCAGCTCCAGGACGACCCGGTTGCCCAGGCCGTCGAGGTCCTCGTGCGTGTTGGCACCGCCGAGTTCGGGCACGAAGTCGGTCAGGTCGTTGAACAACTGGCTGGCGAGGCCCAGTTGACGCATCGCGCCGTCCAGGGCCAGCCGGTCGTCCTCGACCACCCGCAGCCCGGCGACCGCCGCGTCGAGCGGCATCCAGAACAGGGTGCCGGTCTTGAGGGCGGCCGTCGACTCCCAGAAGTCGACCCGGGTGGCACGCGGCGCGGCCGTCAACTCGCCCCGGGTGAGCGCCGTACGCGAGGACAGGTCGACGGCCTGCCCGGTGAAGCCGTTGCCGACCGAGCGCACCAGGCTGTCCACGACGGCGGGGTCGGCCGCGTGCCGCAGCGCGGACATGATCAGCCAGGCACCGGTGTTGAGGGCGAGCGGTGCGCCGTGGGTGGCGTGGAGGGCGGGTTCGCCGTAGCGGACGTCGCTGCCGTCCTGGATGTCGTCGAGGGCGACCGCGGCCTTCAGCAGAATCCTTACGGCAACTGCCGTACGGCGAATGACGGCCAGCTCGGGAGCCGTGTCGCCCCGGGCGGCCGGCTCGTCGGGAAACCCCCGGTAGTTGCGGTACGCCCAGTACACCATCGAGGGACGCAGCGGAGCCCGGCCGCCGGGTGCTCCGGCGGCGGGTGGCAGTGCCTGCTGGCCGACCTTGGATCCGACGGCGTCGGCGACCGGTTCGTAGAGGGCGCGGCGCAGGGCCGCGTCGTACACGGAGTCCGCCGCCCGTGCCGGGGCGGTCAGCGAGCCGAGGAACTCGGCCAGGTCGTCCTCCAGCAGTGCCGCGTCACCGCGCACCACCGCTTCCACATCCGTCATGTCCACCGTGGTAGCCACTCCACCTCCGAAGGTCACCGAACATCAGTGCGCAGGGCTCGCTACGACCGAGCATGATCACAACTGACCGACGGGACAAGGTGGTTGAAAGCCAAAGTGCGTGAGACATACCCCCACAGGGGCGGCACAGTGCGACCACAGACGGGGCGACGATCACCCCACCCACTGGACATTCAGTGAGGTTAGGCTAACCTACCTTCGAATTGTCCGGCGGGCGCTCCGCCCTGTTCGAAAGCAGCCACACATGTCCAACGCCCGTGCCACTCACCTCTCCCGCCGCGGCATCCTCGCCGCGGGCGGCGCCCTCGGTCTCGGTGCCGTGCTCGCGGCCTGCGGCGACGACGACGCGAAAAGCGGTGGCTCGGACAAGGAGACGACGGCCGCCAAGTCCGGCCCCTGGACCTTCAAGGACGACCGCGGCCAGACCGCGAAGACCGACAAGACCCCCGCGAACATCGTCTCCTTCATCGGTGTCGCCGCCGCGCTGCACGACTACGGCATCGAGTCCAAGGGCGTCTTCGGGCCGACGGAGCTGAAGAGCGGCAAGGCCGACGTACAGGCCGGCGACCTGGACATCGGCAAGGTCACGGTCATCGGCAACGAGTGGGGCCAGTTCAACATCGAGAAGTACGCGGCCCTCTCCCCCGACGTCCTCATCACCACGATGTTCGACGCGGTCGGCACCCTCTGGTACGTCCCCGAGGAGTCGAAGAAGAAGATCCTCGCCGTGGGCGCGCCGACCGTCGGCATCTCGGCCTACGACGTCCAGCTCCCGACCCCGCTCGCGCGCATGCTGGAACTCGCCAAATCCCTTGGCGCGGACACCACTTCGGCCACCATCACCGCGGCCAAGAAGCGCTTCGAGGACGCGGCGGCCCGACTGCGCGCCGCCGCGAAGGCCAAGCCGGACATCAAGGTCCTCGCGGGTTCCGCGAGCCAGGACATCTTCTACGTCTCCGGCTCCAACCTCTCCATCGACCTGGAGTACTACAAGGCGCTCGGCGTGAACTTCGTCGAGCCGTCCGCGGCCGCCCTCAAGGCGAGCGGCGGCTGGTTCGAGAACCTGAGCTGGGAGAACGTCGACAAGTACGGCGCGGACATCATCATGATGGACAACCGCACGTCGGCGATCCAGCCCGCCGACATCACCGAGGGCACGTGGAAGAAGCTGCCCGCGGTGAAGGCGAAGCAGGTCATCGCCCGTAATCCCGAGCCGATTCTGTCGTACGACAAGTGTGCGCCGTTGCTTGAGGATCTGGCGAAGGCGATCGAGAGCGCGAAGAAGGTCAGCTGAAATACCGGTAGTTGAGCTTCGTGGGGAGCTGCGGGCCAGCTGGTGCTGGGCGCGCAGTTCCCCGCGCCCCTTTGGGGGCGCGATCACCTCCCGTTTCTTGGAAGGAACCCCATGACCACGGCCGTCGCCGCCCCCTTCCGTTTCTTCTCTCTTCAGGTCGTGCGGACGGAGCGGCTCGGGCCGTCTCTGGTTCGGGTGACCTTCGCCGGGGAGGATCTGGCGTACTTCTTCTCCGACGGGTGCGATCAGTCCCTGTCGTTGTTCCTGCCGCATCCGGGGCAGTCGGAGCCCGCCGTGCCTTACGAGCTGGGCGACGGATGGTGGCAGGCGTGGCGTGAACTCCCGGACGGGGTACGGGCGGTGATGCGCTCGTACACGCTCCGGGCCCTGCGCCGCGATCCCGACGAGATCGACATCGACTTCGTGCTGCACGAACCGGCGGGGCCGGCCTCCGGCTGGGCTTCGCGCGCGTCCGCCGGTGACCGGGTCGTGCTGCTCGGGCCGGCGGTCGCGGACAACCGGGCGATCCGGTTCCGGCCGCCGGAGGACACCGATCTGGTAGTCGTCTGGGCCGACGAGACCGCCGTACCGGCCGCCTCGGCCATCCTCGAAGCGCTGCCCGCGGGCACCCGTGCGCGGCTGTGGCTGGAGGTCGCGCACGCCGGTGACATCCAGGACCTGGTGACCGAGGCCGACGCCGAAGTCACCTGGCTGGTGCGTGAGGGTGATTCCCCTGCCACCCTCGACGCCCTGCGCGAGGCCCAACTCCCGCCCGCCGAGCGGCCGTACGTGTGGATCGCGGGCGAGTCCGGTCAAGTCAAGGCCCTACGGCGGCACTTCGTGGGTGAGCGCGGGATCGACCGGCGCCGGGTGACCTTCGTCGGGTACTGGCGGCAGGGGCTCAGCGAGGAGCAGTTGCGCGAAGTCGGGTGAGGCGCGAGTGACACCAGTCACGGGAGGGGTGAATGCTGAAGATCTAAGTTAGGTTAGCCTTGCCTGAGTTAAGCCCGTCCCCACCGGAGGACCCCCACATGCGCTCGCACCTGCTCAATGACACGACTGCGGAGCACTACCGCCGCTCCGTGACGGAAGGCGTGGAGCGGGTGGCGGCCAAACTCGCCACCACCGAACGACCGTTCACCGGCGTCACGGTCGACACCCTCTCCCCCCTCATCGACCGCATCGACCTCGACCGCCCGCTGCACGACACCGCCGCGGTGCTCGACGAGCTGGACGAGGTCTACCTGCGTGACGCGATCTACTTCCACCACCCCCGCTACCTCGCCCACCTCAACTGCCCCGTCGTCATCCCCGCGGTGCTCGGCGAGGCGGTGCTCTCCGCCGTCAACTCCTCCCTGGACACCTGGGACCAGTCGGCCGGCGGCACCCTCATCGAGCGCAAGCTGATCGACTGGACCAACGAACGCATCGGCCTCGGCCCGCACGCGGACGGGGTGTTCACCTCCGGCGGCAGCCAGTCCAATCTCCAGGCGCTGCTGCTGGCCCGCGAGGAGTCGAAGACCGACAGCCTGGCCAAACTGCGCATCTTCGCCTCCGAGGTCAGCCACTTCAGCGTGAAGAAGTCGGCGAAACTGCTGGGCCTGGGCCAGGACGCGGTCGTGTCGATCCCGGTCGGCGCCGACAAGCGGATGCAGACCGTCGCCCTCGCCCGCGAGTTGGAGCGCTGCAAGACCTCTGGTCTCGTGCCCATGGCCGTCGTCGCCACCGCCGGCACCACCGACTTCGGCTCCATCGACCCGCTGCCCGAAATAGCCGAGCTGTGCGAGCAGTTCGAGGTCTGGATGCACGTGGACGCGGCCTACGGCTGCGGTCTGCTCGCCTCGCTGAAGCACCGGGGCCGGATCGACGGCATCGAGCGCGCCGACTCGGTCACCGTCGACTACCACAAGTCCTTCTTCCAGCCGGTGAGTTCGTCCGCCGTCCTGGTCCGCGACGCCGACACCCTGCGCCACGCGACCTACCACGCGGAGTACCTCAACCCGCGCCGCATGGTGCAGGAGCGCATCCCCAACCAGGTCGACAAGTCCCTGCAGACCACCCGCCGCTTCGACGCGCTCAAGCTGTGGATGACGCTGCGCGTGATGGGCGCCGACGGCATCGGCGAACTCTTCGACGAGGTCTGCGACTTGGCGGCGGAGGGCTGGAAGCTGCTCGTCGCCGACCCACGCTTCGACGTGGTCGTGGAGCCCTCGCTCTCCACCCTCGTCTACCGCTACATCCCGGCCGACGTCACCGACCCGGCCGAGATCGACCGCGCCAACCTGTACGCCCGCAAGGCCCTGTTCGCCTCCGGTGACGCGGTGGTCGCGGGCACCAAGGTCGCGGGCCGCCACTACCTGAAGTTCACCCTGCTCAACCCCGAGACGACGACCGACGACATCGCCGCCGTCCTCGACCTGATCGCCGGCCACGCCGAGCAGTACCTGGGAGAGTCCCTTGACCGCGCTTCCTGAACCCGCCACCAAGACCTACGACTTCGTGGGCATCGGGCTCGGGCCCTTCAACCTCGGCCTGGCCTGTCTCACCGAGCCGATCCTCGAACTCGACGGAATCTTCCTGGACTCGAAGCCCGGCTTCGAGTGGCACGCCGGCATGTTCCTCGACGGCGCCCACCTCCAGACCCCGTTCATGTCGGACCTGGTCACCCTCGCCGACCCGACCTCGCCGTACTCCTTCCTCAACTACCTGAAGGAGAAAGGGCGTCTGTACCCCTTCTACATCCGGGAGAACTTCTACCCGCTGCGGGTCGAGTACGACGACTACTGCCGCTGGGCGGCCGACAAACTCTCCAACGTGCGCTTCAGCACGACGGTGAGCGAGGTGACGTACGAGGAAGGGGACGAGGTCTACGTCGTACAGACCGAGGCCGGTGACGTCTTCCATGCCCGGCATCTGGTCCTGGGTACCGGCACCCCGCCGTATCTTCCGGAGGCCGTGGCCGGTCTGGGCGGTGACTTCATCCACAACTCCCGCTATGTGCACCACAAAGCGGAGTTGCAGGCCAAGGAGTCGATCACGCTCGTCGGCAGCGGGCAGTCCGCCGCCGAGATCTACTACGACCTGCTCGGCGAAATCGACGTCCACGGCTACGAGTTGAACTGGGTGACGCGCTCCCCGCGCTTCTTCCCGCTCGAATACACCAAACTCACGCTGGAGATGACCTCCCCGGAGTACATCGACTACTTCCACGCGCTGCCGGAGCAGACCCGCTACCGCCTCACGGCCGAGCAGAAGGGCCTGTTCAAGGGTATCGACGGCGATCTCGTCAACGACATCTTCGACCTGCTCTACCAGAAGAAGGTCGGCGGCCCGGTCCCCACCCGGCTGCTCACCAACTCCTCGCTGAACAGCGCCACTTACCGAGACGGAGTCTACGAACTGGGGCTGCGCCAGGAGGAGCAGGAGAAGGACTACACCCTGCGCTCCCGGGGCCTGATCCTCGCCACCGGCTACAAGTACGCCGAGCCGGAGTTCCTCAAGCCCGTGCACGAGCGGCTGCGTTACGACTCCCAGGGCAACTTCGACATCGCGCGCAACTACTCGATCGACACCACGGGCCGGGGCGTCTTCCTCCAGAACGCCGGCGTCCACGCGCACAGCATCACGTCCCCGGACCTGGGCATGGGCGCGTACCGCAACTCGTACATCATCCGTGAGCTGCTCGGCACCGAGTACTACCCGGTCGAACAGACCATCGCGTTCCAGGAGTTCGCCGTATGAGCCGTATGACCCGCATGAGCCGTATGGGCTTCACCTTCCGCCCCCTGGACCCGCTGCGCGACGCCGAGCTGCTGCACCAGTGGGTCACCCACCCCAAAGCCGCGTACTGGATGATGCAGGACGCGAAACTGGAGGACGTCGAGCGTGCCTACATGGAGATCGCGGCCGACGAGCACCACCACGCGCTGCTCGGGCTCGACGAGGAGGGTGTCCCCGCCTTCCTGATGGAGTACTACGACCCGCGCCACCGCGAACTGGTCGGCCTGTACCAGCCGTTGCCCGGCGATGTCGGCATGCACTTCCTGACGCCGGCCACCGAGGCGCCCGTGCACGGCTTCACCCGCGCGGTGATCACCGCCGTGATGGCCCACCTCTTCGAGGACCCGGCGGTCCAACGCGTCGTCGTGGAACCGGACGTGGCCAACACCGCCGTACACGCACTGAACGAGACGGTCGGGTTCGTGCCCGAGCGTGAGATCCAAAAGCCGGAGAAAATAGCCTTGTTGAGCTTCTGCACGAGGGAACGCTTCTTTAAAAGGCACAGCCTCATGGCTACGGCGGTGTCCGCATGAGCCTCGCCGACGCCGTGGCCCATCTCTCCCCCGAGCGCTGGGAGAAGGCCAACCGCCTGCTGATCCGCAAGGCCCTCGCCGAGTTCGCGCACGAGCGGCTGATCACCCCCGAACCGGTGGAGAAGGACGGCGACTTGTACGTCGTCCGCAGCGACGACGGTCTGACCCGCTACCGGTTCACCGCCACCCGACACGCCCTGGACCACTGGCAGGTCGACGCCGACTCCATCTCCCGTGTCCGCGACGGCGCCGAACTCCCCCTTGCGGCACTGGACTTCTTCATCGAGCTGAAGCAGGCCCTCGGGCTGAGTGAGGAGATCCTGCCGGTCTACCTGGAGGAGATCTCCTCCACCCTCTCCGGCACCTGCTACAAGCTCACCAAGCCGCAGCTCCCGGTCGCCGAGCTGGTACGCGGCGACTTCCAGGCCATCGAGACCGGGATGACCGAGGGCCACCCCTGCTTCGTCGCCAACAACGGGCGGCTCGGCTTCGGCATCCACGAGTACCTGTCGTACGCCCCCGAGACCGCGAGCCCGGTCCGCCTCGTGTGGCTGGCCGCGCACCGCTCACGGGCCGCGTTCACGGCCGGTGTGGGGATCGAGTACGAGTCGTTCGTCAAGGACGAGTTGGGCAGCGCCACGCTGGACCGCTTCCGCGCCACCCTGACCGACCAGGGTCACGACCCGGACGACTTCCTCCTCATTCCCGTCCACCCCTGGCAGTGGTGGAACAAGCTCACCGTCACCTTCGCCGCCGAGGTCGCCCGCGGCCTCCTCGTCTGCCTCGGCGAGGGAGACGACGAGTACCTCGCGCAGCAGTCCATCCGGACCTTCTTCAACAAGTCCAACCCCGAGAAGCACTACGTCAAGACGGCCCTGTCCGTCCTCAACATGGGCTTCATGCGGGGGCTTTCGGCCGCCTACATGGAGGCGACCCCGGCGATCAACGACTGGCTTGCCCAACTCATCGAGAACGACCCGGTGTTGAAGTCCACCGGCCTGTCGATCATCCGTGAGCGGGCGGCCGTCGGCTACCGGCACCTGGAGTACGAGGCCGCCACCGACCGCTACTCGCCGTACCGCAAAATGCTCGCGGCCCTGTGGCGCGAGAGCCCGGTGTCCTCGCTCCAGGACGGCGAGTCGCTGGCGACGATGGCCTCGCTGGTGCACCTGGACCATGAGGGCGCGTCCTTCGCGGCCGCCCTGATCGAGCGGTCGGGACTGGCACCGACGGAGTGGCTGCGCCGCTATCTGCGGGCGTACTTCACCCCGCTGCTGCACAGCTTCTACGCCTACGACCTGGTGTTCATGCCGCACGGCGAGAACGTCATCCTCGTCCTGAAGGACGGTGTCGTCCAGCGCGCGATCTACAAGGACATCGCCGAGGAGATCGCCGTCATGGACCCGGACGCGGTGCTGCCGCCGACCGTGGAGCGGCTGCGGGTCGAGGTCCCCGAGGACAAGAAGCTCCTGTCGATCTTCACCGACGTCTTCGACTGCTTCTTCCGCTTCCTCGCCGCCAACCTGGCCGCCGACGGCGTCCTGGCGGAGGACGACTTCTGGCGGACGGTCGCGGACGTCACCCGGGAGTACCAGCAGGCGGCACCCGAACTCGCCGACACGTTCCGGCAGTACGACATGTTCGCCCCCGAGTTCTCCCTGTCCTGCCTCAACCGCCTCCAACTGCGCAACAACCAGCAGATGGTGGACCTGGCGGACCCGGCGGGCGCGCTCCAGCTCATCGGCACCCTGAAGAACCCCATCGCCGGGTTCTGACCCACGGACAGGCGGGCACCCCGGAGTACGTCGGCGGCGCGATGAAGATCGTGGTCAACGCGGGCATCGGCAACCCGTA